>DATHUD010000216.1:0-4738 GCA_035462575.1 Thermoanaerobaculia bacterium
CGCCGCGCGTCGGCCGTCGCCCCTGCCCGAGCTCCCGGTGCAGTATGCGGATTTCTCCCTCTGGCAGCGCTCCTGGCTGCATGGCGAGGTCCTGGAGAGTGAGATCGCCTTCTGGCGGCAGCAGCTCGCCGGGCTGCCGCCGCGCTTGGAGCTGCCCACCGACCGGCCGCGTCCGGCGGTGCAGAGCCAGCGCGGCGCCACCCGGCCGGTGCGGCTGCCGGCCGGGCTGACCCGGCAACTGGAGGCCCTGGGGAGGCGCGAGGGAGCGACGCTCTTCATGGTGCTGCTGGCCGGCTTCCAGGCTCTTCTCGGACGCTTCAGCGGGCAGGACGACCTCGCGGTGGGCTCGCCCGTGGCCGGCCGCAACCGGGTCGAGACTGAAGGATTGATCGGGTTCTTCGTGAACACCCTGGTGCTGCGCGGCGACCTCACCGGTGCGCCCACCGTGCGAGAGCTCCTCGGCCGGGTGCGCGAGACCGCGCTCGCCGCCTGGCAGCACCAGGACCTGCCGTTCGAAAAGCTCGTGGAGGAGCTGGCGCCGCAGCGCAGCCTCGCCTACGCCCCGTTGTTCCAGGTGATGCTCGCGCTCCAGAACGCCCCGTTCGGAGAGCTGGAGATCCAGGATCTGCAACTGCGGCCGGTCGAGGTCGCCGGGACCACGGCGAAGCTCGACTTGACGGTGAGCTTCGCGGAGCGCGGCGGTGCCCTGGAGGGAGTGATCGAATACGCCACCGCCCTCTTTGACGCCGCGACAGTGGACCGGCTGATCGCGGGCTTCGAGCGGTTGCTCGCGTCGGCCGCCGCCGACCCGGGCCTCCCGGTCGCGGAGCTGCCTCTCCTCTCCTCCGGCGAGCGCCACCAGGTGCTCACCGAGTGGAACGACACAGGAGAGGAGAGCTGGACGGGCCCTGTGACTCTCCTCGTGGAGCGCTGGAGCCGCGAGCGGCCGGACGCTCCGGCAGCGGTGGACGCGGCGGGCCGCGCGCTGACCTATGGAGAGCTGGGCGAGCGCTCCGGCCGGCTGGCCGGCTTCCTGCGGAGTCTGGGGGTGGGACAGGAGTCCATCGTGGCCGTGCGGATGGAGCGCTCGGCGGATCTGCTGGTGGCCCAGTTGGCGGTCTTGAAGGCCGGCGCGGCCTACCTGTCGCTCGATCCGGCCCATCCCGCCGATCGCCTCGCCTTCATGCTCGAAGAGACGGCGGCCCAGGTGGTGCTGACTGAAAGAACGCTGGACCGCGACCGGGAGGAGATCGCGCGCTGCGCTCCGCTGCCTCCCCAGAGGGTGGAGCCGGACCATCTCGCCTACGTGCTCTACACCTCCGGCTCGACGGGACGGCCCAAGGGGGTGCAGATCCCGCACCGCGGCCTGCTCAACCTGGTGCGCTGGGACCTGCGCGCGAACGGCACGGGGCCGGGCGACCATCGCACGCAGGTGGCGAGCCTCGGCTTCGATGCCTCGGTCTATGAGATCTGGTCCTGCCTCGCCTCCGGGGCGACCCTCCATCTGCCGGCGGAGGAGCTGCGGCTCGATCCGCCGCGGCTGGCCGCCTGGATGGCCGAGCGCGGGGTGACCGTCTCCTTCCTGCCCACCCCGCTCGCCGAGGCGCTCCTGGCCTCCGGCGGACCGCGGATCCCCACCCTGCGCCGGCTGCTGGTGGGAGGAGACCGCCTTCGCCTCCAACCGGAGCCGGGGTGCGGCTTCGCCCTGATCAACCTCTACGGTCCGGCGGAGGCGTCGGTGGTGACCACCGCGGCTCCCGACTCCTCCCTCGCGCTGGGCCGGCCCCTCGACGGCCTGCGGGTCCATCTGCTGGACCGGTCTCTGCAGCCGGTGCCGCCCGGGGTGGCGGGGGAGCTGTGGGTGGGCGGCCCCGCCCTGGCCCGCGGCTACCTGGGAGACCCGGGCCGCACGGCGGAGCGGTTCCTGCCCGACCCGTGGGGAGCGGGGGAGCGGCTCTATCGGACGGGCGACCTCTGCCGCTTCCGCCGCGACGGCGAGATCGAGTTCCTCGGCCGGGCGGACCACCAGGTCAAGATCCGCGGCCAGCGCATCGAGCTGGGCGAGATCGAGGCGGTGCTCCTGGACCTGCCCGGGGTCCGCGAGGCCGTGGTCGTGGCCCGGGACGGGCAACTGGCCGCCTACGTGGTGGGAGACGCCGCGATCGACGAGCTGCGCAGCTCTCTGCGAGAGCGGCTCCCCGCCGCCATGGTGCCCTCGGCGTTCGTGCCGCTCGCGGCGCTCCCGCTGACGCCCAACGGCAAGGTGGACCGGAAGGCCCTGCCGTCGCCCGCCCCGGTCTCCCGCGACCTGCTGCCTGAGGAAAACCGGAGCGCGCTCGAAGACGCGATCGCCGGGATCTGGTGCGAGGTCCTGGGCGTGCCGCGGGTCGGCGGCGAGGAGAACTTCTTCGACCTGGGCGGCCACTCGCTGCTGCTGACCCGGGTGCAGGCGCTGCTCTCCGACCGGCTGGGACGGGAGGTCAGCCTGCTCGACCTCCTGACCCACACCACCGTCCGCGCCCTGGCGCGCCACCTGGAGCCCGGTCTGGTGGTGATGGCAGAGCCCGCGCCCCGCGCCCCCGGAAAGCGGACGCCCGGCAGCGGCGCCATCGCCATCATCGGCCTCACGGGCCGTTTCCCCGGCGCGTCCGGCGTCGAGGCCCTGTGGGCCAACCTGCGCGACGGCGTCGCCTCGATCGCCCGCTTCAGCGACGAGGAGCTCGCGGCCTCCGGCATCGCTCCCGAGGTGCGGCGCGACCCCCGCTACGTGCCGGCCGGCGGGGTGCTCGACGGGGTGGAGCTCTTCGACGCCTCTTTCTTCGGCTACAACCCGCGCGAGGCCGAGCTTCTCGATCCCCAGCAGCGCCTGTTCCTCGAATGCGCCTGGGAGGCGCTGGAGCACGCCGGCTACGACTCCCAGCGCGTGCCGGGGCCGGTCGGCGTGTTCGCGAGCCTGGGGTACAGCCGCTACCTGCACCAGATCCTCGCGAGCGCCGATCCCGCCGCGGCGAGCGGGCTCCAGCTCCTGCTGGGCAACGACAAGGACTTCCTGGCCACCCGCGTCTCCTACAAGCTGGACCTTTCAGGCCCCAGCCTGACGGTCCAGACGGCCTGCTCCAGCTCGCTCCTGGCGGTCCACCTGGCGTGTCAGAACCTCCGTCTCGGCGCCTGCGACATGGCGCTGGCGGGCGGCGTGTCCATCGCCTTGCCGCAGCGCTCCGGCTATCTCTACGAAGAGGGGGGCATCGCCTCTCCCGACGGCTGCTGCCGCGCCTTCGACGCGGCGGCGCGCGGCACGGTCGCGGGGAGCGGCGCCGGCCTCGTCGTGTTGAAGCGGCTCGAAGACGCGCTGGCCGACGGGGACACCGTCCACGCCGTCCTCCTGGGCTCGGCGGCCAACAACGACGGCGGCTCCGGCAAGGCGGGCTACACCGCGCCGAGCATCGCCGGGCAGGCGAAGGTCATCTCCGCGGCGCTCGCCGACGCTGGAGCTCTTCCGGAGAGCATCGCCTACGTCGAGGCGCATGGGAGCGGCACGCCCCTCGGCGATCCCATCGAGGTCGCCGCCCTCAACCAGGCCTTCCGCCAGGGGACCGGCCGCACCGGCTCCTGCTTCCTGGGCTCGGTCAAGACCAACGTCGGCCACCTGGATGCGGCGGCCGGCGTCACCGGCCTGATCAAGACGGTGCTCGCCTTGAAGCACCGCCAGATCCCGCCCAGCCTGCATTTCGAGACGCCGAACCCGGCCATCGACTTCGCCGCGGGCCCGTTCCGGGTGGCCGACCGCCTCACCGACTGGGAGGCGGACGGGGAGCCCCGCCGCGCCGGGGTGAGCGCGTTCGGCATCGGCGGCACGAACGTCCACGCCGTGCTCGAAGAGGCGCCTCCGGCCGCGCCTTCCGGCCCGTCCCGCCCCTGGCAGGTGCTGCTCCTTTCGGCGCGCACGCCCGCGGCCCTGGAGCGGATGACGGACCGCCTGGCGGATCGTCTGGAGAAGGACCCGGACCTGGACCTCGCCGACGTCGCCTACACCCTGCGGGTGGGCCGGCGGCCCTTCGCGCACCGCCGCGCCGTGCTGGCCGCGACGCGCGAGGAGGCCGCGGCGGCGCTCCGGGAGCGCGATCCGCAGCGGGTCTGGACCGCCGGGGCCCCTCGGGAGACAGGACGACACCGCAGCGCAGCCTTCCTGCTGCCCGGCGTGGGGGATCAGTATCCGGGCCTCGCCCGCGGCCTCTACCAGGACGAGCCGGTGTTCCGGGAGGAGCTGGACCGCTCTGCCGAGCTGCTCCGGCCGCACCTGGGGCTCGACCTGCGCGAGGCGCTGTTCGCGGCGGAGGAAGAGGCTCCCGACCCGCGCTCCCTGTTCGGACGGGGCCGCTCGCGGGAGACGGCCGCGCGGGCGCTCTTGAAGGAGACCCGCATCGCGCAGCCGGCGATGTTCGCCGTGGGGTATGCCCTGGCCCGGCTGTGGATGAGCTGGGGCGTGCGGCCGGCGGCCCTCCTCGGCTACAGCCTGGGAGAGTACACGGCCGCCTGTCTGGCCGGCGTGATGGAGCTTTCGGACGCCCTGACGCTGGTGGCCCGGCGCGCCCGCCTGATCGGCGAGCTTCCGCCCGGGGCGCTCCTGGCCGTGCCGCTTTCCGAGGAGGAGACGCGGGCGCGGCTCACCCAGGAGCTTTCGCTCGCCGCGGTCAACGCTCCGGCGGTGTCGGTGGTGTCCGGCCCCCTCGTGGCGATC
>DATHUD010000217.1:0-6591 GCA_035462575.1 Thermoanaerobaculia bacterium
CCCCGCAACGAGACTCCGACGCCGCCGGAAGCTCGGGAGCTGCTGGATTTCCTGGCTCGGGAGAGGTTCGGCGCGCGCTTCTCGCCGGAGACCGGAATCGTCCGCTTCTCCGAGCCCCAAGTCCTCCGCGAGGGGCTGGAGGAGATCCCCGAGGGGCGGCTGGGCGATCCCCACGTGGCCTTCTTTCTCGAAAGGAATCCCGGTTGGGTGAGGGGAGACGAGCTCGTGTGCCTGACGGAGCTCGCCGAGGGGAACCTGACGCCGGCGGGGCGGCGGATGTGGCGGGAGGGACGGGTGGAGGTGGGGCTATCCCAACCCTAATTTTTTCCGGACCTCCGCCAGGCTGTGCCTTTCCGTTTCGCGGGATCGCTCGTCCAACAGGTCCAGAAGATCCTGATTTCGCCGCACGGAGTCGATCTCCGTGTCGAAGTCGTCGACCTCTGCCAGAATGAACTCACGTCCTTCCGGGGTCTCAAGCAGAATCGTATCCTCTCCCGCCATGTCCAGCAGATCCGAGATGTTGGCAACCGTTGCGAGACTGACCCTCTTCATAGCGAAAACTCCTCGCCGCGGATGAGAAGCTGGTTGTGCTCCTTCCAACCGACAGCTTTGACCCACACCGCCCTCGCTTCCGTGTCGACATCATAGAAGATCCGGAACACGCCGACACGCAATTCCCACTCCGACAACCGGTTCTCCCTAAGCCGCTTCCTGTTCCGGGTCGAGGTTGCTGGCTCGAAGGAGAGCTGATCCTCGATAGAGTCCAAGACAAGACGCTGCGAGGGCCTCTTCAGGTAACGCAGATCCTCCAGTGCGCTTCGAGTCAACTCGACCTTGAATATCGACATTCGGGCATGAAGCTCCTCAGTTCTGGTACGACTTTACGCGATATTCTACCAGCTTCGAGGATGAAGCCGTGAATGTCTTCCCCTGGCTCGCCGTCAACGCTCCCGGCTACGCCCGGTTCCGGGCCGCCCTGTCCCACCCCGAGAAGGTCCAGCAGGCGATCCTCTTCCGGTATCTCCGCGAGAACGCCGAAACCGCGTTCGGCCGGGCTCACGGGTTCTCCGCGATCCGCACGGTGGAGGAATTCCAGGAGCGGGTCCCCCTCTCGGCCTGGGAGGACGTGGCACCCTGGGTGGACCGCATCGCCTCCGGGGAGACGAGGGTGCTCACGCGGGCGCCGGTGCGGGCTCTGGAGACCACGAGCGGATCGTCTTCGGCGGCGAAGCGCATCCCCTACACGGCGGCGATGCAGCGGGAGATCCGCCGGGCCGTGGCGCCTTGGGTGTTCGACCTCTACCGGCACCGGCCGGGGCTCGCCCGGGGGTGCGCGTACTGGTCGATCACTCCGGTCGCCTTCGAGGAGGATCGGGAGACCTCGGCCGTCCGCGTGGGATTCGAGGAAGACTCCGAATACCTCGGGGGATTCTGGCGCCGGCTCGTGGACTCGACCCTCGCGGTGCCCGGGGCGGTGCGGCGGGCGCGGGACGTCGAGACGTTTCGCTATACGACGCTCCTCTACCTGCTGCGGCGGGCCGACCTGACGCTCATCTCGGTGTGGCACCCGAGCTTCCTCACGCTGTTGATGGAGGCTCTGCCGGGGCTCTGGAAAACCCTTCTGAAGGATGTCGAGCGAGGCGCGTCGACGGTGGCGGGACCGCTCAGGCCGCTCCCCCGGAGGGCGGCGGAGCTGCGGCGGCTGCACCCTGAGGAGACGACGCGGATCTGGCCGCGTCTGGGGCTCCTCAGTTGCTGGGGGGACGGCCATGCGGCGCTCCACCTCCCGGAGCTCGCGCGACGGTTCCCGGGCGTCGAGATCCAGCCGAAAGGGCTGCTGGCCACGGAGGCGTTCGTCACCATTCCCTTCGAGGGGAGGGCTCCTCTCGCGGTCCGGTCCCACTTCTACGAATTCATCCCGGAAGGAGGGGAGCGCCCCCGGCTCGCCCAGGAGATCGAACCGGGCGGGGTCTACTCCGTGGCGGTGACTACGGGCGGCGGGCTCTACCGCTACCGGCTCGGGGATCGGGTCGAGGTGAACGGGTTCGTGGGGAGGACGCCGTCTCTCCGGTTTCTCGGACGGGAGGGGCACACGTCGGACCTCCGCGGCGAGAAGCTCCACGAGAGCTTCGTGGCGGGGGTGCTCGAACGGGTCTTCCGCCGCCTGGAGGTCGCGCCCCGGTTCGCCCTCCTCGCGCCGGAGGTCCCGGCCGATCCTGCGGCTCCGGGCTACACGCTCTACTTGGAGACCGAGGGACCGCTCCCTCCGGAGCTGGCCGGGGCCCTGGAGGAGGAGCTCGCGGCCAATCCCCACTACCTCGCCTCCGTAGCCCTGGGGCAGCTCGCGCCCGCGAAGACGTTCCGGATCGAGAAGGACGCGTTCCCTCTCTACCTGAAGCGGTGCCGGGAGCAGGGGCAGAGGATGGGAGATGTGAAGCCGCTCGCCTTGTCGACTCTCTCCGGCTGGTCCGAGGTGTTCTCGCGGAAAACCGGACTAGAATAGAGACGGTCACCCCCGAAAGCTTGAACACCTTGAGCAACACCGAAAAACTCGGCTGGCGCCTCCCGGACCGCCTCCAATCCTGGTATCGCGTCTGCGGATCGCGAGACCTGCCCTCTGGCGGAGTCCTGCGCTGGGACCTGCCCGGGCGCTCGTTCGTGCTCTTCCGCGGGCGCGAAGACGGCCAGGCGCACGCGCTCGCGGCCCACTGCGCCCATATGGGGACGCACCTCGCCCATGGGACGGTCTCGGGCGACTCGCTGCGCTGCCCGCTCCACCACTGGGAGTGGAGTGGCGACGGCGCCTGCCGGAAAGCGCCCTGCGCGGAGACCGCTCCGGGACTAAGGCAGCGGGTCTTCCCCGTGACCGAACGCTACGGCTCGGTCTTCCTGTTCAACGGCCCCGTGCCCCGCTACCCGGCTCCGGAGCTCGCCTCCGCCGCGGAGGAGGAGATCCGGATGCTCGCGGGCGAGCCCGTGCGCCTGCGGTGCCCCTGGCCGGCGGTCGCCTCGAACGGGTTCGACATGCAGCATCTCCAGACCGTCCACGGCCGGGCTCTCCGGGAGGGGCCGGTCCTCGAACGGCTGGACCCTTACCGGCTGCGCATGCGCTCGACCCTGACCGTCACGGGCCAGGCACTGGAAGACCGCGCGGTTCGGTGGATCTCCGGAGACCGCGTCCGCCTGACCGTGACCTGTTTCGGGGGGACGGTGATCGCCGTCGAGAGCGACCTGGGGCGGACGCGGAGCGCGCTCCTCCTCTGCCTGCGGCCGGTCCCCGAGGGAGTGGAGATCGTGCCCGTCTTCGGCGTGCACCGGAGCGGCCTCCCCGCCTGGGATGCCCTGCGCGTCCACCTCGCCCGCCGTCTCTACACGGGGTTCATCCGCAAGGACGTGGCGTTCATGGACGACATGCGGTTCCACCCGAGCGCCGGCGGACCGTTCGATCCCGTCCTCTCCGAATTCCTGGACTTCCTGCGGCAGCTCCCCGAGGACGGGGACGCCCAGGACGAAGCTGTCGTGACGCCCAGAAGGCAAACCCAACACGCCTGACAGGAGCTGCCGATGAGACCAATGCTCGCCTGTGCCGCCGCCGTCCTGCTGTGGACCGCTCCCGCCCTGGCGCAGGAGCCCGAGAACGCCCCTCCCACCGCTCCTGTCGCCGCGGCGCCGTCGCCCGAGGCGCTCCACGACGAGATCCGGGCGATCCGGGACGAGATCCTGGCCGCCATCGCCAAGGGCGATTTCGACGCCATCGTCCCCCATCTGCATCCGAACGTCGTGTTCACGCCGATGAACAATGAGATCTGCCGCGGACCGGAAGAGGTGCGCGCCTATTTCGACCGGATGCTCAAGGGCCCCGACGCGGTCCTCAAAAGCGTGCGGTTCGACATGAAGGTGGACCGCCTCACCGACATCTATGGGGACACCGGCCTCGCCTTTGGGGACTCGGACGCCGTCTACGTGTTGAACAACGGCATTGAGCTTCCTGTGCGGACCCGCTGGACCTGCGCCCTGGTGCGCGACGGCGGCCGGTGGAAGATCGCTGCCTTCCAGGCCTCCCCCGACGCGTTTGACAACTCGATCCTGGATCAGAGCAAGAAGGCCGCGGCGCTCAAAGCCGGAGGAATCGCGGCGGTGGCCGGGCTCCTTCTCGGCATTGTCGTGGGGAGGCGAAGGAAGGCATTAGGAAAATGGCCGCGCCCTTCCCGGGCGGGCTGAATGTCGCCCTGACGGCGGCGTCCGTCTCGACGGCGCTCTTCCTGCTCTGGCTCGCGTCGCACACGGAGTCCTGGGGGGTCCGGATCGCGGCGGCCGTGGCTTTCTCGTTCGTCAACAACACGGTCTTCTCGCTCCTCCACGAGGCGGTGCACGGGGTCTTCCACCGGAAGAAGGGGATCAACGAGGCGTTCGGCCGTCTGACAGCGGCTTTCTTCCCCACGGGGCTCACCTTCCAGCGCATCTGCCACTTGGGGCACCACCGGCGGAACCGCTCGGATGTCGAGCTGTTCGACTACGTGCTGCCCGGCGAGAGCCGGCTGGTGAAGGCCGTCCAGTGGTACGGCATCCTGACCGGCGTCTACTGGCTGCTGCCGCCCCTCGCGGGCCTCGCCTATCTGGTGGCCCCGCGCCTGTTCCGGCCGCACGGCGGCTCCCGGCTCCTCCGGCAGACGAGCGCCGACGCCATGCTCTCGGGATTCGAAGAGGCTCCGGAAGGGAAAATCCGTTTGGAGATCCTGTTCTCCATCCTCGTCCAGGCGGGCCTCTGGTGGGTGCTCGATCTCAACCTTTGGGGATGGGGAGCGTGCTACGCCGCTTTCGCCATCAACTGGAGCTCGCTCCAGTACGCGGACCATGCCTGGAGCGAGCGGGACGTCCACGACGGCGCGTGGAACCTGCAGGTGAACCGGGTGGTGCGGTATCTCTTCCTCAACTATCACCACCACAAAGCTCACCACCAGCATCCGAACGTGCCCTGGCTCCATCTGCCGCGGTACGTGGATCCGGCGGAGGAGCGGCCGTCGTTTCTCGGGATCTATCTGAAGATGTGGCGGGGGCCGCGCCCTTGGCCCGATGGGGAGGAAGCAACAAAATCCCATGGCAGTCTCTGAAGTCCGCGGCCCGGAGCCGCTCTTCGCCTGGCCGGGAGCCCGGAACCTCAAGCTCACGCTGCCGCTCTGCTGGCTGTTCCTGAAGATCTTCCTCTCGGTCTACGGAGGAGCGAGCGCGCTGGCCGGGCTCCATGGAGAGCTCCCCCACCTCTACTTCGCCTTCGAGCTCGACCTGCCTTTCGTCCCTGCCATGGCGGCGGTCTATCTGACCGGTCCCCTGGTGCTGGCGGCGGCGCCCTTCGTACTCCGGACGTGGCGCGACATCACTCCGCTCTTTCTCACGCTGACGGCCGAGACGCTGGCGGGCGGGCTCTGTTTCCTGCTGTTCCCCGTCGAGCAGGCCTACCCGCCGCGAACCGCTTCAGGGCTCTGGGGCGAGGTCTTCCGGATTGCGGATGCATTGAACCTGGATCACAACGAGATTCCGTCGCTCCACGTTGCGTTCGCCGTCACCGCGGCTCTCGTCTTCGGCCGGAGGTGCGGCCGGCTCGGGCGGACTCTCTTCGCCCTCTGGGCGGTCTTTGTGTCGGCCTCGACGCTCCTTCTCCACGAGCACCACCTTCTGGATCTGGCGGCCGGCGCCGCCCTGGCGTTCGTCGCGGTGGGGACCGTGCAGCGCGTCGCCTCCTCGGAATCCTTCCTGGACGCGCTGCGGATCGAGGTCCTCTGCCTGCGGGAGGCAGCTCGCTTCACCCGCCGGCACGTCCGCTATCTCTTGACCGCCCTGGCAATCTACGGCTTTTCTCTCCCTCGCTGGCGGAAGACCCGCGGGCTGCGGGCCGCCTGGTGCCTCGCCCAGCACGTGGACGACGTGCTCGATGGCGACCGCAGGGTGCCGGGCGATCCGGAGGCGTACGCCCGGGAGGTCCTCCGCGTGCTCGCGGGCGGCGCGCCGGACGACCTCTCCCCCGCCCAGGTCCTCGCCGCCTTCGTGCGGGACAGGGTCCCGCGGGAGGAGCTTGCCGCGCTCTTCGAGGAGTTGATCGTGGACCGGCGGCGGATGGCCGAGCGGCGGGCGATGGGCGCGGCCGAGCTGGCCGAGCACCACCGGAGGACGTTCGCGATCTCGCTCGACCTCACCCTGATCCTCACCGGGGCGGAGCTGCGGGCGGCGGACGCCCCGGAGCTGGTCGACGCCCTCTCCTGGTGCTCGCCGGTCCGCGACCTTGCGGAAGACTGGAAGAAGGGACTGATCAACGTTCCCGCCGAGGTGCTGGGGGAAGCCCAAGGGGACCTCGCCGCCCCCGCCGTGCGGGAGTGGCTGCGGGAAGAGCACCGGCGCGGAGCCGCCGCCATCGAGGCTCTCGGGGCGAAGCTCCGGACGATTCCGGACCCGCGAAGCCGGGCGGTCCTCTCCTCCTTCCATCGGGCTCTCGCGGCCTACGAGAGGAAGTACCGGAAGAAGAACCCGTGAGCCTCCGGGACAGCGTCCGCTGGCTCCGCAATCCCGACGCCTTCCTGGACGAGGCCCGGGAGCAAC
>DATHUD010000218.1:0-15968 GCA_035462575.1 Thermoanaerobaculia bacterium
TCCGCCATCTTCGAGGCGTCGAGCGGCTGGGGGAGGTTCCTCAGGAAATGGAGCCAGTGGTGGGTCGTCCAGCCGGTCCCGCAGGCGGTTCACCTGATCGGCCAGGGGGCGCTGGTCTTCGGGGAGGCGGGCGAGGTCGATCTCGGGGAGGCGGTCGGGGCCGGGGAAGGGGCGCAGGTCCAGGCGCTCGATGGGATCGAAGCCGGCAAGCTCGTACATCAGCCGGAGGCTCTCGGGGTGGACCGGGCGGATGTGGGTGGGATCGAGCCAGAAGTTCCGGGCGGCGACCACCAGGGAGAGCGGATTGGGCGTCTCGAGGATCAGGACGCCGCCGGGCCTGAGCGCCCGGTACGCGAGACGGACGAGGCGGTCGAGCGCTCCGGGCGGCAGGTGCTCGATGACGTGGAAGGAGACCACCCCGCCCAGGCTCCCCTCCTCCACCCCCGCCAGGGCTTCGAAGAGATCCCCCACTTCTGCGGTCAAGCCCCGCTCGCGGCAGAGCTGCACCATGCGGGCCGAGGAGTCCACGCCCCGGCCGGGGATGTCGTGGTCCCGCAACAGGGCCAGGGACTCGCCCCGGCCGCAGCCGAGGTCGAGCACCGGGGCTCCCGCGGGGATCGCCTGGAGGTACGGCGCTTGTAGGTAAGGAAGATAGCGGGCGATCCGCTCGCGGATCTCCTCCTCCGTCCCCCGGTAGCGCCGTTCGAGCTCGAGGTACCCGTGCTCCTCGTGGGCGCGGGCGACGGCTTCGATCGGGGCCGGGGCTTCCTCGACGACCGACAGGGCGGCGCCCAGGCTGCCCAGGAGGTCGCGCGCTTCGCGGCGGTAGCGGTCGAGCTTCTGGTCCACCCGGGCGAAGAGGGCGTCGTTGTGGCGCATGATCTCGCGCAGCCCCTCGGAATTGAGGGATTCCAGGTGCTCGATGCGGCCCTGGTGGATCGCGCGGGCGGCGTCGATCCGCACGAGGTGCTCCAGAAGGATCAGGTTGAAGGTGCGCTGCCGCTCCCAGAGGTCGTTCTGGGGGACCTTGACCAGGGGGCGGAAGAGGCGCTTGACGGCCACGATCAGGCGGCCCAGAACGCCGCGATGGCTGCGGACGGGGAACGCGTGGTCCCCCTCCCACAGCCAGCGCCAGTCGTGAAGGTCTCGGGTGGGCTCGACGAGGAAATCGCCGAGGTTTGGGGGGCGGCGCTCTGGGGCGCCGGGTTCGGAAGCCGCCATGGCGCCGCCGCCCGAAAGGCCGGTCTACTCTTCCCGCACCACGGAGACGGTGACCTCGGCGATCACCTCGGGGTGCAGCTCGATGCGGACCGGATGCTCGCCGAGCGTCTTGATGCCGCCCTCGAGATCGATACGCCGGCGGTCGACCGTGTAACCCTTTTTGTCGAGGATTTCCGCGATGTCGCCCGCGGTGACCGAGCCGTAGAGCGTGTCGGTCTCGCCGACCCGCTTGGGGATCTCGATCTTCAGGTCGCCCATGCGGTTCGCGATCTCCTGCGCCGCCTCGCGCTCCTTGGCGTGCTGGGCGTCGATCTTGGCCCGCTTCTGCTGGAAGTATTTGATGTTGCCGTCGGTCGCCTCGAGCGCGATGCCCTGGGGCAGGAGGAAGTTCCGCCCGAAGCCGGGCTTGACGTCCACGACCTCGCCGCGCTTGCCGAGGTGCCGTTGATCGGAAAGAAGGATGACTCTCAAGGGCTCGCCTCCTAATCCGTGGTGAACGGGATCAGCGCCAGGTGGCGTGCCCGCTTGATCGCCTGCTGCAGGGGGCGCTGGTGGTTGGCACAGGTTCCCGAGATCCGGCGCGGCAGGATCTTCGAGCGCTCGGGGATGAACTGCTGCAGGAGCTTGACGTCTTTGTAATCGATGTAATCGATCTTGTCGGCGCAGAACTTACAGACCTTGCGCCGGCGGAAGAATACCTTTCTGGGGCGTGACATGGTCTAGGCCTCCTCCTCTTCCAGGGCGCCTTCGTCAGCGGCCGGAGCCTCGGACGATGCGGCCGAGCCGGTCGGCCGCTGCGGCCTGCGGGCGGCGCGCTTCAGGTCCTCGTCGGTCCGGACCGTCAGGTAGCGCAGGATCTTCTCGTTCTGCCGCATCCGGTGCTCCACCTCGGGCAGGGAGGTCTTCCCGGTTTCGCTCGAGACGAAGAAGAGGAAGTACTTGCCCTCGGTCAGCTTGTCGATGGGATAGGCGAGCTTGCGCCGGCCCCAGTTCTCCTCGGTGGTGATCTGGGCACCGCTCGCGGTGATCATGTTCCTGTACTCGGTCGCCATGGTCACGACATCCTCGTCGGAAACACGAGGGTCGGCCACGAACATCAGCTCGTACGTACGCATGGGTGGTGAGAGCCTCCCTATGGCCTGGGTCGGTCCCGCTTCGTGCGGAACAGAGAGGTGAATGGTGCGGCGGCACCGGGGACCGGCCCGCCAACTTCAAGGAACGAATATTTTACACAGATGGAGACAAAAGGCAAGGGGGCGCCCGTTGGAAGAAGAACCGGCCGAACACGGACTTTGCACGGACTCGCACGGACGAGGGGAACCGTCCTTGTAGGTCCGTGTCGGTCTGTGTTCGTCCGTGTTCCCCCTACCCGTTGTGCCGGTTCATCGCGGCCTCGACCCCCTCTTTCCACCACGTCTCGCAGGCGTCGGCGGCGCGGCGGATCATCTCCTCGACCGCCTCCTTCTCCCCTTCCGCGAAGGGGGCGAGGACGAAGTCGACCAGCTCCTCTCCGGCGGGCGGGCCGTCCGGCCCGGCCACGCCCAGGCGGAGGCGGGGGACTAAGGCGGTGCGCAGGTTCTCGATGACGGATTCGAGGCCGCGGTGGCCGGCGGGGCTCCCGGAGCGGCGGAGGCGGAGCTTGCCCAGGGGGAGGTTGATCTCGTCGTAGACGACCAGGACCGAGGCGGGCTCGATTTCCAGGCGCTCGACAAAGCAGCGGGCGGCGTAGCCGCTCCGGTTCATGTAGGTCTGCGGCTGGACGAGCAGCACCTCCCCCTCGGGGTCTCCGGAGAGACGCCCGACGAGGGAGTTGCACTCGACCGTGCCGATAGGGATTGCGGAGCGCCGGGCGAGCTCCTCGACGACCCGGAAGCCCACGTTGTGGCGGGTGTCGCGGTAGGTCTCGCCCGGATTGCCCAGCCCGAGGATGAGGCGCGGCATCTCGTGGGATGGGGACGGGAAGCCCTATTCCTCGCCCTTCGTCCGCTTGATGACCTCCGGCTCGACGCGCTCCTCGGCAACCAGGGCGTCGGCGTCCGTGCGGGCGTGGCCGAGCGAGGCGATGACCCGCTCGGGCTCGTCCAGGAGGGTGAGGCCCTTGGGCAGCTTCAGGTCCTTGGCCTCGAGGTGATGGCCCATCCGCAACTCGGTCACGTCGTGCTCGATGTGCTTCGGGATGTCGCCCGGCAGGCACTCGACGTGGACCTCGCGGGTGACGAAGTCGAGCATGCCGCCCTCGGTCTTGACGCCGTAGGCCGTGCCGACGAGCTCGATGGGCACAGTCACGCGGACCTTCTGGTCCATCAGGACGCGCTGGAAGTCGATGTGGATGACCTGGCGGCTCAACGGATCCGTCTGGATCTCGCGGATCATGGCGTGCCGCTCCTTGTCGCCCAGCTTCAGGAGGAAGAGGGGGTTCTTCTCTTCGCCGTGCCCCCGCATGGTCTCGAGGAAGGTCTTGCGGTCGACCTCGATCGACACGCTCTCCCTGCCGCCGCCGTAGACCACCGCGGGGATCTTGCTGGCCGCCCGGGTCCTCCGGTTGGCGTTCTTGCCCGTCGTCTCGCGGGACTGGACTTCGATCTTCATGCTTTCACTCATGGGTTTTCCTCACTTCTTCTTTCAAACGAATCTTTTAGACGAATAAGGAGCTCACCGAGCTGTCCTCGTGGATCCGGCGGATCGCCTCGCCCAGCAGGGGGGCGACGGACAGGGGCCGCAGCTTGTCCAGGCGGGAGAGCTTCTCGTCGAGCGGTGTGGTGTTGGTGATGAAGACACTCTCCAGGGGCGAATTCCTGATGCGGTCGAGCGCGGGCCCGGAGAGGATGCCGTGGGTTCCCGCGGCCAGGATGCGCACGGCCCCCTCTTTCTTCAGGGCGTCGACCGTCTTGCACAGGGTTCCGGCGGTGTCGATGATGTCGTCGACGATCAGAACGTTCTTGCCGCTGACGTCGCCGATGATGTGCATGACCTCCGCGACGTTGGGGGCCGTGCGGCGCTTGTCCGCGATGGCGAGCCCCGCTTCCAGCCGCTTGGCGATCGCCCGCGCGCGCTCGACGCCGCCGGCGTCGGGGGAGACGACCACCAGGTCGGGGATTTCGAGCTTGCGGAGCGCGTCCAGGATCACCGGCGCGGCGAACAGGTGGTCCACCGGCACGTCGAAGAAACCCTGGATCTGGTCGGCGTGGAGGTCCATCGTGAGCACGCGGGAGGCGCCGGCGCGGGAGATCAGGTCCGCCACGAGCTTGGCGGTGATCGGGACGCGCGGCTTGTCCTTCTTGTCCTGCCGGGCGTAGCCGTAGTACGGGAGGACCGCCGTGACCCGCGACGCCGAGGAGCGCTTCAGGCTGTCGAGCAGGATCAGCAGCTCCATCAGGTTGTCGTTCACGGGATTGGAGGTGGGCTGGACCACGAAGACGTCGGAGCCCCGCACGTTCTCCTCGATCTGGCAGAAGGTCTCGCCGTCCGAGAAGTTGTAGGCGGCCACCTTGCCGGCCGACAGGTTGAGGTAGTCACAGATCTCCTGCACCAGTGCCGGGTGCGCACGTCCGCCAAAGATCTTCAATTCGCCGGCCATACTCCCCCTCTGGGAAATGGAAAACAGGAATCCCGCCTGAGGCGAGTCTTTCAGGTCACAAGAATCAGGTCACAAGAGAATCAGGTCACCACGAAAGTGGGATTTCGTCCTCTCGAACTGGTTGGGGCGGGAGGATTCGAACCTCCGAATGCCAGAGTCAAAGTCTGGTGCCTTACCACTTGGCGACGCCCCAGTCTCTCGGATGTTCCTCCTGCCGCCGACATCGCGGCCCTGGACGCACCCGCGCCCCTCGTCGCCAAGGAGATGCCCGAGTACGGGTCAGGTCACCGACCAGAAGGAGTCGCGGAGATGAATCTCCTCGATCTCCTCCAGGGATTTCTCCGGAGAGGCGGCGATTTCGTGGACCGTCTCCTCGGCCCGCTCGCCGCCACCGATGATCGACGCTCTCGTCCCCCGCTCCGCCGCTTGCTCTCCGCGTTCCAGAAGGACCCGATCGTACTCGGCCAGAACCTTGTCCTCGATCATCCGCCGCGTCTCGTTGTTCAACGGGTGAGCCACGTCCTTGAACTCCCCGTTCTTCTTCTTCCGGCTGGGCATGCTGATGAACAGCCCGTCCTTGCCCTGGATGATCTTGATGTCGTTCACCATGAAGCACTGGTCGAACACGATTGAGACAAATGCCTTGAGCTTCTCCTCCTGGATCGGAAAGACCTTGACCTCTGTGATGTCCATTTCTCGCGTCCTCTCCGTCGTCCCTGGTCCAACCCCGTCTGCGCGGCGAGGAGCGGCGCGACAGGGTAGCGCACGCTCTTGGGTGGACGCCCCGGAAGGGGCCCACCCCTTGTCATCCCGGTCCGGAGGACCGTTTTACACAGGCGCCGGCATCAATCAACCCATTATATACGAGCGGGACTCCCGGAGCACGCCTGATCGACTCCCGGGGCGCCATAACGCGAGAGCGCGGGCGAACGTCCGCCCTGCGCAGGCGCCATATGCTAGAGGGGCGGGGGTGAGGTGTCAAATGGAAGAGGGTGCAGAATAGGCCGGGGCGGAGTTTACCCCACCCCCTCCTCTTCCTCGGCCGGATCGGGCAGGGCCGGCTCGCCGCAGGCGGTCTGCCGGTAGCCGGACGGGGTTTCGAGGCGCGGGGGCTCGCGCTCCAGGTTCTCCCGCAGCACCTCGCGCCAGCGCACCTGCACGCCGCGCTGCCGGTCGGAGAGGATGGCCCAGCCTTCGCGCCGCATCCACCAGACCCGGGGCGTGTTCCCCTCGGCCATGGTCCAGCTCTCCACCACGCCGTCCGAGCCCACGATGGCGGCCCAGCGCCGGTCCGCGGCGTCGCGGAAGGAGAGCTCCCCGGGCTTGGCCTCCTCCAGGCCGGCGGCCGGCTCGGCGGGCACCCGGCCGATCAGGAGCGACGGGAGCGCGAAGAGGGGAAACGGCCCCAGGGGGGCGCCGTCCAGGTCGAACCGCCCTTCGAAGACGCAGTAGGTGCGGTTCCGGTGGTTGAGCGACAGCCCGGCGTCGTTCGACACGTCGAGGCTCCACAGGGAGCGGCCGACCGGGTCCACGGCCTGGATCTGGTAGCGGGCGGGCGAGGCCAGGCGGAGGGTGACCTTGAAGGAGCCCTCCCCTTCCGGCCCCGAGTAGCTCACACGGTAGAGCCGCTGCGAGCCGTAGGCCGCCTGCGGGATCTCCCAGGGGGAGGTCGACGACGGCACCGGCCGGGGGGCCGGGCCGCCGGCGCAGCCGGTCAGGAGGAGCAGAAGGACGAGGGACGCCCCGGTGCGCAGGGAGTCGGAGTCAGCGCCGGGACTCGCCGCCGAGCTTGTCGAGCTTCTGCCGGACCTTCTCCAGGTTTTCGTCGTCCAGCTCGACAGCACGCCGGTACGCTTCCCGCGCCCGCTCCTTCTGACCCAGCGCAACATAGACGTCTCCCAGGTGTTCCTGCAGCGTTGCGTCTTCCGGCTCCAGGCGGGCGGCCCGCTCCAGGTAGCCGCGGGCCTGGTCGTAGCGGCCGAGCTGGTAGTAGGCCCAGCCCAGCGAGTCGACGTAAGACCCGTTGTCGGGATCGAGCGCCACGGCCCGGCGCGTCAGGTCCAGGGCCTCGTCAGGGTTCTCGCCCTTCAAGGCGAAGGTTTAGCCCAGGTAGTTCAGGGCGGCGTGGAAGTCGGGCTCGAGCTTCAGGACCCGCCGGAACTCGGAGATCGCCTGGTCTTTCTGCCCGATCCGCTCGTAGGCCGCGCCCAGCAGGAACCCGGGGATGGGCAGCTCGGGCCGGGCGGCGGTCATCTTCTGGAGGATCGGAATCGACTCCTCGTAGCGGTCCAGCCGGTGGTAGACCTGCACGGCGTTGACGGCGGTCTGCGGGTCCTCCGAGGCGGCGAGCCCCGCGAGGATCCGGTTGCCCTCCTCGTTCCGGCCGGCGCGGAGCAGGGCCTCGGCCCGCTTGCCGGCGAGGACGGGCGACGCCTCCTGCGCGTCGACCAGCGCCAGGGCCTCGTCGTACTTCTTCGCTTCGATCAGGTTGTCCGCCTGGAGGAGGACGGCCTGGCCGCGCACCTCGGGGTCCTTCGATTCGAGGAGCGGCTTCAGGGTCTGGGCCGCCCTGTCCCAGTCCTTGGCGGCGCCGTAGACCTGCGCCAGCTCGATGCGGGCCTCCCGCGCCTCCTCGGCCTTCTCAGGGTCGGCCGCCAGGGACTCGGCGACCTCCGCGAGCAGGCGGGCCGCCTCGTCGCGGCGCCCCTCGCGCGTGAGCACCCGGGCCATGGTCGTCGCGATCGTCACGTCCTTGGGCTGCGCCTCGCGCACCTTCTTCAGAAGCTCCAGCGCCTCGGAGTTCCTCCCCTCGGCGGTCAGGATCAGCCCCTTGAGCAGGGGGATCGAGGCCGAGGCTTCGTCGGTGCCCAGGAGAGGTTCGACCGTGGCCAGGGCCTCTTCCAGGTTGCCGTTCAGGTAGAGGGACCAGGCGAGCTGGCGGCGCAGCCGCGGCTCGGCCCGGGCCTCTTCCGGAGCGCCCTTGAGCAGGGTGATGGACGACGCGTGGTCGCCCCGCCGGTCCAGGAGCTCGGCCAGGGTCAGCCGGGCTTCGAGCGAGCTCGAATCGAAGGAGAGGATCTCGGTCAGGGCCGCTTCGGCTTCGGCGGGCCGGTCCGCCTGGAGCAGCGCCTCGACGAGCAGGGCATAGGCCATGCGCTGCTGCGGCACGTTGATCACCAGGTCGCGGAGCACCTCCGCCGCCTTGGCGGGCTGGCGCTGGTCGAGGTAGAGGCGGCCGAGCGTCAGGAGCGACTCGACGTCCGCCGGATCGCGCCGGCGGACCGCCTCCAGCGCTTCGATCGCCGTGGCCATCGAAGCGGGGTCGTTCGACGCCAGGTCCAGGTAGATCGAGCCGGTCGCGCGCAGCACGTCCAGGTTGTCCGGGGCGAGGCGGCGGGCCGCGGCGATCTGCTCGCCGGCCTGGCGCAGGAAGTTGTCCCGGGAGCCCGGGTTTCGGGAGTATTGGGCCATCCTCGTCAGGAGCTGGGCGTGCTCCAGGCGCACGTAGGCGGCGTCCGGCGCCAGCCGCTCGGCCTCTTCATAGGCGGCCAGCGCCTCCGCGAGCGATCCTTCGACCGCCAGGAGCTTGGCCATGGCGAAGTGGTACGACGCCCCGGCCGGATCGGCGGGCGGCGGCTGGGTCGGCTCGGCGAACGAGGAAGACGAGAGGACGAGAGCGAGGAAAACGGCGGAAAGCATTGATAGTAAACCCTTCACGCCTCGCAGGATAGCGCGCCCCCTCACGCTTTACAAGGCCATCGAGCCGCCTCTATAATGGCGACCTTGCTCGTAAGTGGCGAGGATAGAAGAAGTTAGAATGGGAAAGCTCGGACAGCTCCTGGTCGCGCGCGGTTGGATCACGGTCCAACAGCTCACCCGCGCCTTGAAGAATCAGAATGTGGCGGGCGGCCGCCTCGGCACCTGCCTTCTCGAGATGGACGCCGTCACCGAGGACCTCCTCTTGAAAGGGCTCTCCGAGCACCTGGGGGTCCCCGCGGCCGGTATCGAGGATCTGCGCGGCATTCCCGACGAGGTCCTCCAGCTCCTTCCCGACAAGCTCGCCCGCCGCTGCCGCGCCATCCCCTTCAGGGTCGACGGCGGACGGCTCGACGTGGCCCTGCTGGACCCCCGGAACCTCTCGGCCCAGGACGAGATCGCCTTCGCCTCGGGCAAGCGGGTCAAGGTCCACGTCTCCCACGAGCTCCGCATCCTGGAAGCCCTGGGGAGGTGCTACGGCGAGGAGATCCCGTCGCGCTTCGCCCTGGTGATCGAGCGGCTGAACCGGGCGCGCTTCTTCTGGGAGCGCCAGGCCGCCGAGCAGGAGAAGGCGAATCCGCCCGCCACGGCTGAGCAGCTCTTCTCCACGGTGGACGACCTCTTCGCCCCGCCGCCGGCCAAGCTCGCTCCGCCGCCCCCCCTCTTCGAGCCGGACCTTCCGCCGCCGTCGCGGCGGGTCCAGCCCGCGCCGGCTCCGGGGGCTGCGGTGGCCGCTCCCCCGCGCCCGGCGGCTCCACCGCCCGCCTCCGCGCCAGCCCCCGCGCCGGCCCCTGCTCCCCCTCCGGCTCCGGCGGCGCCCCGCCCGCTCACGGTCTCCCTCACCGCGGAGGAGAGGGTCGCCCTGGGCACCGCGGTGCCCGAGCCCACCTCTCTCCTGGAGGCCGAGGAGGCGCTGGCCAAGGCGGGCGACATCGAGGAGGTCGGACAGATCGTGCTCTCCTTCCTCGGCCGCTCCTACCGCCGGGCGGCCCTCTTCCGCGCCGGCCGCGACAAGCTCACCGGCTGGATGGCGCAGGGCGCGGGCGTCGATCTCCTCGCCTTCGGCCGCTTCTCCTTGAGCTTTGATCAGCCGTCGGTCTTCCTGAACCTCCGGAACGGCAGCGGCTTTCATCTGGGCCCGCTGCCGCCCATGCCTTCCCACCGGCAGCTCGCCGAGACCTGGGGCGGCGAGCTGCCGCGGGACGCCATCATCCTCCCCCTGCGCCTCAAAGACCGGATGGTGACCGCCCTCTACGCCGACGGTGCGGCCAAGGGGATTGCGGGCGTCGACCTGGAGCAGATCCAGCGTCTGGCCGCCGCCGCGACCGCCGCTTTCGAGCGCTGCGCCATGCAGCAGAGGAAACGCGCTGAAGCCAAGCCCTGAAAGGGTTTACAGTTTGTTGACACCTCTAGAGGCCATTGCTATGCTCGCCGCCGTTTCGGAGTTGAGATGATCAAGTCGGACATCGTCGACCGCGTCGCGGAGATCACGGAAGTCCCCCGGGTGAAGGCGGCGCAGGCCGTCGACACCATTATCGAGGCCATGAAGAACGCCCTCTGCGACGGCAAGCGGATCGAGCTCCGCGGCTTCGGGGTCTTCCAGGTGCGCGACCGAAAGAAGGGCGTCGGCCGCAACCCGAAGACCGGTGTCGAGGTGGCGATCTCCCCCGGCAAGACCGTCCGCTTCAAGCCCGGCAAGGATCTGAAGAACCTCTGAGCGACTCCCCCCGGAGCTGGCGGGACGGCTCTCCGTTCCCGCCTCCGCTGATCGAGCTGGTCCCCTCCGCCGGGGACGTCTACGCTCCGGCCCCGGCGCGCCCGCCGGAGCCGCCCCGCTGGGGTCTCGCGATCACCCTGTTCGTCCTCACCTTCTTCTGCGCCACGACGCTGGGGACGGTGACGTACCTGCTCGCCCGGACGGACGTCGAGACCGACCTCCTGCCCTTTCTCCTCCCCTCCGTGGTGCAGCGGGTCTGGAGCGACCCCGCGCTGCTCCGGATCGGCCTCTCGTTTTCGATTCCGGCGCTCCTCATCCTCCTCGCCCACGAGCTCGGGCACTACATCGCCTGCCGCCGCTACCGATTGGCCGCGACCCTCCCCTACTTCCTGCCGGTGCCGTTCAACTTCGGCACCTTCGGCGCGTTCATCAAGATCAAGGCGCCGATCCGCAGCAAGAAGGAGCTTTTCGACGTGGGGATCGCCGGCCCGATCGCCGGCTTCGTGGCCCTCCTCCCCTTCCTCTTCTATGGGATTGCCCACTCCGTGCCCGCGCCCCTGAGGCTGGTCCCGGAGGAGACCGGGCCCGGGCTCTGGAACCTCGGCCGGTGCCTCGCGATCCAGCTCGCGGCTTGGCCTTTTCACGGGTGGCTCGGGAGCGACGTGGTCCTGAACCTCCACCCCTTCGCTCTCGCCGCCTGGCTCGGGCTCCTCGCCACGTCGATCAACCTCCTCCCGCTGGGCCAGCTCGACGGCGGCCACATCCTCTACGCCGCGACCGGCCGCCTCCAGCGCCGCCTGGCCCTCCCCATCTGGCTTCTTCTGGGCCTGGCCGGATTCCTCTGGCAAGGGTGGTTTCTCTGGTGCCTCATCGTCCTGGTGTTCGGCCTCTTCCACCCGCCGGTCGCCGACGAGAGCGCTCCGCTCGGTCCCTGGCGCCGCGGCCTCGCCTGGATCGCCCTCGCGATGCTCGTCCTCTCGTTCATCCCGCTGCCGCTCGAGCTCGTGTTCATCCGCTAGAAATCTGCGATCAGCGTCACCGGCCCGTCGTTGACCAGCGCCACCTCCATGTGGGCGCGGAACCGGCCGGTCTCCACCCGGAGCCCCCGCGCGCGGAGATCCGCGACGAGCGCGTCCACCAGGGGCTCGGCCTCGGCGGGCGGAGCGGCGCGGTCGAAGGAGGGGCGGCGCCCCTTGGCCACGGAGCCGGCGAGGGTGAACTGGGAGACGACGAGAAAAGCGCCGCCCACGGCGGCGAGATCCAGGTTCATCTTGCCGGCGCCGTCCTCGAAGACGCGGAGGCCGGCGAGCTTGCCGGCCGCGGCCTTGACCTCTGCGGGGCCGTCCCCGCGCTCGATCCCGACGAGCACGAGAAAGCCCTGGCCGATCTCCCCGACGACCTCTCCCTCCACCCGGACAGACGCCGAGCTGACTCGTTGCAAGACGACGCGCATGATCCTCCCGTCTCCCTTCGCGGGGTGCTTTTTCCGTCCGCCGGCTTCTCCCTCCCCCCACCGGGGCCGCCGGGGTTGTGATAGCGTAGCCGGTTCAAAGACGGAGGAGAGCTTATCCATGTTGAACAAAGTCATGCTGATCGGCAATCTCGGCCGTGACCCTGAGGTGCGGTCGACCCCCTCGGGGCAGGCGGTTGCCAGCTTCACCCTGGCCACCAGCCGGCGCTGGAAGGACAAGAGCGGCCAGCGCCAGGAGCAGACCGAGTGGCACAACATCGTGGTCTGGGGCAAGCAGGCGGAGATCGCCGGCCAGTACCTGACCAAGGGCAAGCAGGTCTATATCGAGGGGCGCCTCCAGACCCGCTCCTGGGACGACCGCCAGACCGGCGAGAAGAAGTACCGGACCGAGATCGTCTGCGACACCTTCCAGATGCTCGGCCAGCGCGGCGGCGACTTCGAGCCCCAGGGCGGCGGCCGCGGCGAGTACGGCGGCGCGTCCTCCTCGTCTTCCTCCTCCTCCTCTTCCGCCGGTCCCTCCTATGACGAGGGAGAGTTCGGCGGCGGCGGCCCCGAGGACGACGACATCCCGTTCTGAGCCCCGGGCCCGGCGGGCACCTCGCGTCCGACGGCGCGGAGGTGCCCGTCTTCCCCTCGGCCCGCTCCTGCCCGTGGTAGAGTCTCCCTTACATTTATACCTGTCCTTCCATGATGAGCCACGGGGAGCAAACCGCCTCGGAGCCCGGCTTCCGGACGCGTATCTGGAGCCGTCCGGAGCCCGAGATCTCGACCGCCGGCTTCGGGGGCGAGGTCCTCGTGGCCGGGGTGCGGCTGCTGATCGCCCTGGTCCTCATCTACTTCCCCGCGAGCGAGCTGATCCGGAAGCCCGCGGGGCAGGATCCCCTGGCCCTCCTCTCCACGGCCACGGTGGCGCTCCTCCTGGCGCTCATGGTCTACTCCGCCGCCCACCGGAACTGGGGACGGTCGTGGATCAGCTTCGGCAGCAGCCTCCTGGACGTGAGCCTCGTCTCCGCGATGCTTGCCCTCTACCTCTTCCTCGGCCGGCCGCACGAAGCCACCAACAACCTGGTGATCTTCCCGGTCTACTTCCTGGCCATCGCGGCCACGAGCCTGCGCTACGACGCCCGGATCTGCCTGGTGACGGGCCTCCTGGCGCTCCTCCAATACGCGGGGATCGTCCTCTACGCGGACTGGCGCTGGGGCCTGAACGACCCCGCCTTCGCTCCGTTCGAGCACGGGATGTTCCACTGGGGGGACCAGATCTGGCGGATGGTGCAGCTCCTCGGAGCCACGGCGCTCTCGGCTACGATCGTGGTCCGCTCGCGGGAGCTGCGCCTGCTTTCGACGCGAGACCGCTTCACGGGGCTCTTGAACCGGGCCGTGTTCAACGAGCAGCTCGACCGGGAAGTGGCCATCGCCCGCCGGGAGGACACCCACTTCGCCGTGGCAATGATCGACATCGACCACTTCAAGCGCTTCAACGACACCCACGGCCACGCGGGCGGGGACCAGGCGCTGCGGCTGGTCGCGAAGACGCTCCAGCAGGCCTGCCGGGCGACCGACGTGGTGGCGCGCTACGGCGGCGAGGAGTTCGCCCTCATCCTCCCCGGGGTGATGAGCAGCCGGGCGACCGACCTCCTGGAGCGCATCCGCCGCGTGATGGCCGTGGCGCCGATCCGCCTCTCCAACCGCGCCAACCCGGTCACCGTGACCGTGAGCATCGGCGTCGCCCTCTTCCCTGACGACGGAGAGACCGCCGTCCAGGTTCTCCAGTGCGCCGACCAGCGCCTCTACGAGGCCAAGGCCCAGGGAAGAGACCGGGTGGTGGGGCCGCCGCCCGGGCGGAAGGTGGTGGAGCCGCGGGCGGAAAGGGCTTGAAGGACGAACACGGACAGACACGGACCACCACGGACGCCCCGCCCGCCGGGAGTGTTCGTCCTTGAAAGTCCGTGTTGGTCCGTGTGTCCGTGTGTCCGTGTGAGCTCTACCAGGCCGGTTCCAGCCCGCCCCCCGCGCCCGCCCTCTTGGGGGCCCAGGCGAGGGTCACCAGCCTCACCTCCACATCGGTCTTCCGGGGCTTGAGCCCCAGGACCTCCAGCTCGACCTCCTCCGGATCGAAGCGCTCCTCGAGGTCGTCCACCGCGGCTTCGAGCTCGGCGTTCAGGTCCGCCTGCTGCTTCAAGAGCGCCTCGATGTTCTCCTCGGCGCGGCTCACGTCCTGCCGCTCCTGGTAGGTGCGGCCCACGCCGCGGACGGCCGTGCCCGCGGCGGTCATGGTCCGCTTCCGGCCGAAGAACATCCCCAGCACGGCGGAGCCGGCGGAGATCACGGTCTGGAGGGTCTGGTGCGAGGCCTGGGCCGCCTGCTTCTCCTTCACCTGCCGGGCGCGGCGGATGCGCTCGTCGATCTGGGCGATCTTTGCGCCGTACTTCTTGCGCAGCACGTCCACCTGCTCGTCCCGCTTCTCGCGGGCGGCCTGGTTCAGGCGGATACGGAAGTCCCGCTCGCTCTCCCCCGGCTGCGAGACCTCGCCCAGGGCATCGCTCCGGAACAGCTCGCAGCGCCGGGTGCGGTAGAGGCAGTCCTCCAGGGCCTTGCGCCACGCGTCGTAGCTCTTCGCCTTGACCGCCGGGTCCGGCAGGCTGGCGAAGCGGGGGCCGGGGACGGGCTCGGCTTCGAGATCGTTCTTGCCCAGCTCCGCGGGGAGGGCGGCGTACCAGTCGACAGAGCCGTCCGCCGCGAGCGGGGCCAGGAGCGCCACCTCCTCGGTGTGATCGATCCCGCGCTTGGCGTCCACATAGTGGACGACCGCCGAGGCGAAGAGGCACGGCTCGTAGACGACCCCCTCGGGCTTGCCGCGGAGGGGAAGGAACCGCTGCGGAACGTCCGGCGGCAGGACGGGCGCGGCGGCCGGGGCCGTGGAAGCGGGAGCCGCGGCCGGAGCGGGCGCCGAGGGCTGCGGAGCCACCGCGGCGGCAGGCACGCCCGTGGGGGCCGCGGCCGTGACCCGCGCGGCGGCGGGTGTCTGCTTGAGCGGGTCCATGAGCTTCTTGATCTCGGGCCGGGTCAAGGGGCCGCGCAGATAGGAGAGGGCCCAGCGGGTCTGGAACAGCACGGGCTCGTCCTCGTGGACGTTGTGGAGGAGGAAGACCCGGTTGCCGAGCCCGGCGAGGGTCTGTTCCATCTTCCCGCGGTCGAACCTGCCGCCCGTGGCCGCGCCTTCGAGCCCGTCCATCAGCCGCTGCTTGTCGCGCTCCGTCTGCAGGCGTCCCAGGAACCAGGTGCCGACGTTCGAGAGTCCCTTGTAGTCCAGATCCACCGGGTTCTGGGTGGCGAGCACGAGCCCGACACCGAAGGCGCGGGCCTGTTTCAAGAGCGTCAGAAGCGGCCGCTTGGACGGCGGCTCGGCCACGGGCGGCATGTAGCCGAAGACCTCGTCCATGGCGAGGATCGCCCTCAAGCTCGTGGTGCCCGGGCGGCTGCGCATCCACCCCAGGGTCTGGTTCAGGAGGAGCGAGACGAAGAACATCCGCTCCCGGTCCGACAGGTGGGCGATCGAGAGGATCGCCACGCGGGGCTTGCCCGCGGCCGTGTAGAGGAGCTTGTCGACGTCGAGCGGCTCCCCTCGCAGCCAGGCCGCGAAGCCCGGGGAGCCCAGGAGGTTGTTGAAGGCCATGGACAGGCCGAACCGGTCTTTCGCGGGGAAGAAGGATTCGAGATCCATCACCCCGATCCGGTCGATCGGCGGCTTCTGGATCTGCTGGATGAGCCCCGCGAGATCGAGCCCGCGCCCCTCCCGCCAGGCGGTGTCGAAGATCGTCGAGAGCAGGATGTGCTCGCGACCCTGGATGGGGTCGGACTCGACGTCCAGGAGCGACAGCAGGCTCGACACCAGCGTGCCCACCCGCTCGCGCAGGAGGTCGCCGTCCGCGATCACCTCCGGGGGCGGCGCTTCGAGGGACGACAGGATCGAGATCTGGAGCCCCGCCTCGCTCCCCGGGGTGTAGAGGGCGAAGTCCGCCGCCTCGCGCAGCCGGGCGATGCGCTCGCCGCTCTGGTCCCAGCGGGCGAGCCCGGAGCGCCAGACCTCGGCCTGCTGGGCCGCGTACGCCTCCGGGGTCTGCCCGGCTCGGGCCGCGGCGTCGGGGTCGATCCACGGCAGGAAGTCGGCGGGCCGCAGCTCGGGGAAGGTGAGGAGGAGGTTCGCGAGATCCCCCTTGGGATCG
>DATHUD010000219.1:0-26766 GCA_035462575.1 Thermoanaerobaculia bacterium
CCCGGCGGAGAGGTCCTTCGGTACTTCGATTGTCAAAGAACACCAAAATCCCCGGGGGCGGGGTTCCCTCCGCCCCCGGGGGTGGGTTACACTGGGTCAGCTCTCAGTAGCACCCGAAAGGGCCGCGGCCGGTGCAGGCTGCGGCTCTTTCTCTTTGCTGCGGGTCCGGCGGCGGAAGGGCGGGACGCCGAACTCGATCAGCTTCTCGTTCTTCGCTCCGTAGACGGACTTGATGCCGGCCCGGAGACGGCTCGCGAGCTCCTTGCCGCGCGCGATCGTCTCCTGCCGCTTCTTCGTGAACTGCTGGCGCTCCGCACGGCTGGCCTTCTCCTGGAGGCTGTACTCCTGCACCTCCGTGAGCGTCGCCGAGAGCTGCTGGCTCAGCGGCTCGATGCTCTGGAGCTCGCCCGCGTTCGCGGTGTAGGCCCCGAGCAGTTGCTGCCAGTCGTCCGTGATGTCCGGAATGGACGTGGGATTCGGCATGACTTGTCTCCTTTCGTTGGAATGGGTTTTTCGGCCGGGCTCAGCCGAGCTGGACCGCGAAGTCCAGCACCTCCTCGGAGAGCGCGCCCTTGTTGCTCCGGGTCATGGGGCCGTGCAGCGTCACGCTCACCTGCCGGCCCGAGAGCGACACCGTGGCCGGGACCTTCATGGCGGCGGCGTAGTGCGAGAGGTAGCCCGCGTACCACGCCGCCACCTGGGACTGCGGGAAGGCGTGGACCCGCTGGACCGCCCTCCCCTCCAGCACCGGCGTCCAGCTCGGCATGGCCTTGAGCTTGTCCTGCACCCGCTCCGCCTTGAGCCGGGCCGTCACCTCCTCCGCGGTCGGCGGATCCTGCACGGGCTGCACGGGCTCCACCGCGACGCCGTCCACCGGCCTGGGCGGTCTCCGGATCTTCGGCTTCTTCGTTCCCTTCGCCGTCTTCTGCGTTTCCATTGCGTCTCTCCTTCTTGAAGCTCCGGCGCCTCCATGGCGCCGGAAGGGTCATTCGTCCAGGTTGGTCCGCCCGAACCGGCGGCCCAAGAGAAGCCTCGCGGCCTGCTCCGCCGCCTTTTCCACGTCGTCCGGGCCCTTCCGCGTCACGATCTCGAAAGCGGAGAGGGCGAGCGGGACGCCCAAGGCGTCCGCCCGGGGAGACTGGATGTGCCTCAGCTCGCGGATGAGGCCGCCGATCTCTTCCCCCTCTCCGCGCCGGACCAGGAGGACGCCGAGGTCGACCGTCGCGAGCCCGGCCTCCACCGCCTCCCCCTCGGCGATCAGCCGCTCGCGCACGAAGCGGAAGAGATCGAGCGCTTCGGCTTCACGGCCCACCCGGGCGGCCACCTTGCCTTCCATCCAGTGGAAGCGGACCCGGGCCGAAACGTCGGGGAGCTCGGCATAAAGCCGCCTCGCCTCCTGCACCAGGCTCCAGGCCGGCATGGGCTGATCAAGGTGGGCGAGACAGAGCGCGAGCGCGAGCCGCGACCGGCAGGCCAGCCTCGGCGACAGCTCGGGGCAAAGATGGATGCGGGCCCGCGACAGCGGCGCGAGCGCCTCCGCGTACGCGTTCTCCCCCAGGTAGAGGAGCCCGATCGAGGAGAGGCAGACGCCCTGCTCGTGCAGCTCGGCCGCCTCTCCGAACAGGTAGCCCGCGCGCCAGAACAGGGCGAGCGACTCGTCCAGCCGCCCCTGGCTCGCCCGGAGACGGGCGAGGTCCCGGCAATATTCCGCCCGCTCCGGGTCCGTCGCGCCCTCCTCCAGGTAATGGGCCGCGTGGGCGAAGGACTCGTCCGCCTCGCGGAGCCGTCCCTGGAGCCGGAGCGCGGTCCCGGTGAAGCAGCAGGCCCGTGCCTGGAGGCTCCGCGCCTGCTCTTTCGGCTGCCGCATCTGTGTGGCCACGGTGAACGCCAGCCGCGCGAGCTCCTCGGCCTCGTGCGCCTCTGCCGTCTGCGTTTCTTCGAGCAGCCTCTCGGCCAGATGCGCCTGGCGGAACCGCTCTTCCCGCATCACGGCCCGGGCCCTCTCGGCGGGAGGCAGCTTCATCAGCTCCTCGAGCAGAGCCGTGGCCTCGGCCCGCTTCCTTCGCAGAGCCGTGAGCAGCCCCGGCGTCCGCACCTCCAGCGAGGCGAACACCGCCGCGTAATTGGCCTCTCTGAGCTCCCGTCCTCCTTCGTGCTCTTCTCTCATCGTTTCCTCCCCGTGTTCTGCATGGATGTTTGAAGAAAGCCCAACAGCGTCCGGACGGCCTCGGCGAGACGCTCTTTCTGTGAGGAGGTGAGAAGCATCCCGCCTTCGCTCTCATCCTTCAGGACGAGCAGCTCGTTCGGCGTGACTTCCAGCTCACGGCTCAAGGCCGCCAGCATGAAAAGCGAAGGGACAGTGATTCCCCGCTCCCACTTCCCCAGCCGGCTCCGGTCCACGCCGACGCGCTGCGCCAGCTCCCGCTGGGACCATTTCCGGCGTCGCCGCAGCTCCACCAACCGGCGTCCCAGCTCCCGCCGCAGCCGCAGGTCGTACTCTTCTTCGCTGTCGAGCACCTCAGGTCTGTTGTTCAAGCTCATCGTGGTGCAGATTGTGTATAGGACTACGCAGTCACGTCAACCACCTCGATGAAAGATTGTCTCTTTTGTCCCACGATAGACATCGATGTGTGTGCCTGAAAGAAAGAACAAGGCCGCCGGAGGAATCGAAAGAGTCGGAGAAACTTCTGCCGCGGCACAACGGCATCGCTGTTGTCCGGAACGGACTGCCGCGTCCAAGTTGGGGAGAAGAAGTGGAAAATGGTGACGAATCGGCCCCAATTGGTGATTCTCCGGCCCCTCCTTGCCACACTAGGGAGATTGCAACGGCATTTCGTTGCTCCCGCGGGCACCCGGGCCCATGGCGGGTCCCGGCCGTCCCGCGGACAGGGAGGATCTCTATGTCGTCACATGGAAAGGCTCGCTGCATCGCTGTCGTCCTCGCCGCCGTTCTCCTGCTGAGCGCGGTCGTCCCCGCTCAGGCCGCCGTCCCCGGCAGCCGGGGGACGTCCTCCAGCGTGATCGACGCCCTCTGGAGCTGGCTGGGGGCGGCTTGGGAGGCGTTCGTGCCGGCGGGCTCGATGGAGAAGGGGGGAGGTTCGATCGACCCGAACGGGGGACCACGGCCTGAAGGCGCGTTGATCGACCCGAACGGAGGGGAGACGGTCCAGTCCGATCAGGGGGCTCTCATCGATCCCAATGGAGGGCGGCCGTAGGGTTTCTGTCCGTAGGGGCGGCCCGGTGTGGCCGCCCCGCACTAGCCGGGAGTGAGCCGGGATGAAATAATGGGGAACACCGAATGATGTCCAACCGGTGAGGAGGCTCCGTTGAGCGACATTCCCTCTCGGGATCCGTTGGAGGCGATCGCCTGCCGTCTGCTTTCGAGCGAGCGGCTCGTCTCGCTTGTCCGTACCGTGCTGGAGAGCACCAATCCCGAGGGGGCTCCCGACGGCGACGCCTACGAGGCCGCGATCGACCGGGCCTACGCCTCTGCCCGGAAAGAGGAAAAGCTCCGGCGGCGCGAGGATGGCAGGAAGGCGCAGATCCTGTCCGTTCTCGAAGCCGTGGGTGTTGAAGGGCTGCTGCGTTCCCGGCGCAAGCTGTCGGGGCTCGCTGTCTATGAGGCCCTCCAGGAGCGCTGTCAGGCCGTGCGGCACGATGACCCGGCCGAGATGGTGAGGCTCGCGAGCGCTGCCACGGCTCTCGCCGAGAAGCTCAGCGCCCCTCGCTACGGGGAGGAGCGAGTGATCGACTACCAGTGCCGTGCCTGGGTGGAGCTCGGGAATGCCTATCGCGTGGCCGACCGCCTGGCCGATGCCGAGCAGGCGCTTGCCCGTGCGGCTCAACTCTTCCTGCAGGGAACCAGGGACGACCTCCTCGAAGCGCGCATGTACGACATCCAGGCCTCTCTATATAACGACTGCCGCCGGCCCAGGGAAGCGCTTGAGGCCCTGGACACCGTGGAGGCTATCTACCTCCGCCGCGGAGATCTCCACCTTGCCGGACGGGCACTCATCAGCAAGGGAATGTATGTAGGCTACAATGGCTCTCACGAGGAGGCGATCAAGCTCACCACCGAAGGCATCAACCGGCTTGATCAGCAGCGTGATCCAACGCTCGTATTTACCGCGGTCCATAACCTTGCCGGGTTCCTGATCGATCGAGGGAACTATCCAGAGGCGCGGTTGTTTCTTCGCACGAACCGCTGGAGAGTCAAGAATGCGGGAGGGCAGGTCAATTCTTTGAAGGTTCTCTGGCTCGAAGCGCAGGTCGCGCTTGGACTCGGGAACCTTGAAGAAGCGGAGCAGGGTCTCTTGGAGGTACGGAAAGGATTTGATGAAGCTGAGCTGCCCTACAAAGCAGCTTTGTCTGCTCTCGAGCTGGCGGTCGTCTACCTCAGGCAGAAACGCTACGACGAAGCTCGCTCCACAGTCTGGAAGAATCTGGACCGCTTCGTCGCGCTCAAGATTCCGAGCGAAGCATTGGTGAGCGTGCTCGTCCTGCGCCGTGCCTTCGAGATGGGGACGGCCCAAGGGGGCGCGCTGCTGCGCACGGTGATCGAATTCCTCAAGCGGGCGGAGAGCGATCCGACGGTCAAGCTGGACGATTGGATCTGAGAGGCGCGCCTACCCGGCCGTTTCAACGTTCAGCAAGAGCTTGCGAAGCGCCTTCGCGACCATGGCCTCGATCTGCTCCTGAGTGAGCGGAGCGGAGGGGGGCTCGTCCTCTTCCTTCCCTCCCATGCGTTGGCTCAGGGCCTTGTGGAAGGCCTGCAGGGCGGAAGCGGACTGCGGCTCCTCGGGGTAGGCGATCCGGAAGAAATGGCCGGGAGGAAGGCCGAGGATCTCCACGATATCCAGGATGTGCTTGACCTTGAGCTCGATCCCGCCCGCGAGGAGGCGGCTGAGGGAGCCCTGGCTCATCCCGAGCCGGCGCTCGATCTTCCGGTTGGTCACGCCGGAGATGCGGATGGCGTTGCGCAGCAACTCGCGGAGCCTCGCCACCTCCTGATCGGCTGGATCGACTGGTTCGGCGTTATCCATTCCTGACAAGAGTGTAGCTGAATCCCCTCACTTCTCCAAGAGCCTCCCGGCAAGAAGCTCGGTCGAATTGTCTTCCAGAGACGTCGAATTGACGGATCGAGACAATGTGTTGTACAAGGATGTCTTGTTCAGGTCGAAATCTCGCCAGCCGGAAAATAGTCGTGCCTCATCGTCCAGACCGTCGCAGAAAGGAGCTTCGCATGTCTCAGCCCGCCTCCAGCACCCCCGACAACGCCTTTTCAGAGAGGTACCTCGACGCTCTCCGCGATCGGGACGAAGATTCCTCCGGGCTGGAGGCCGCCAGCGCCGGGCCTCACAAGCTTCTGGAGCTCCCTGAAGGGTTTGGGATCTTCCGGCTGTGGGAGAGCCCGGAGAAGGGGCACAAGCCTCTGGCGGTGTTCCGGGAGAGGGGTGTGGCGCTCCGTTTTCTCGCGGTGTGGAACCTGGTCGGCCAGGACCGGGCGTTCAAGACGCCCGGGGAGGCGGGGCCGCAAGGCGTGCCGGTCGAGAGCGGCGGGGAGACGGTAGGGCGGCTCCAGACGTTCAACGACGAGCTGCTCTTCGCGGCGCATGTGGTGGACTCCCTCCTCCGTTCTCCGGCGGCGCTCGCGGTGGTGCTCGGAGCGGCCGGCCCTGCGGCGCAGGAAATCGCCGGTCAGATCCTGGCGCTCTCCGTCTCGGAGGGTCCCGCAGACGTTGCGGGCAGGTAACGGAAGGCTCCGGAGGTCCCCGGGAACGCTCCCGGCGCTCCCGCTCTCGCTGCGGGCCTTCCCGTTCTCGCTCCCGGGGAGGCCCGCAGCGTTGCCGGGAGGCGCGGGATGGAGAGCGGGGAGCGCACGCTCGAGAGCGGGGAGGCCGGGAAGGAGAGCGGGAGCCTCGGGAGGCTCGAGGAGAGGGCGCGGAAGGTTGGCGGGGAGGGCGGGAACGAGAGCGGGAACCTCCGGAGCGTTCAGGAGAGAGCCCCGATGGTTCCGGGGAAGCTTGAGATGGTTGAGGGGGAGGGCGGGAGGGAGAGCGGGGAGGGCGGGAGGGTTGAGGGCGTAAAGCCAGGTCTTCCGAATTCGCCCGGAACGGGGTATATTTCCGGAAAAGGGCAACCTGCCCGTTACGCCCCAGGGGAAGGGAATGACCTCCAAGGATAGGAAGTTTCGCGAGCTGATTCTGTACTTGGCGAAGCTCTCCGAGGCTGACCCGAGGTGCGGCCGGACCAAGCTCAACAAGCTCCTTTTCTACTGTGACTTCCGCGCCTACGACTCTCTGGGGGCGTCCATCTCCGGGCAGCTCTACCAGAAGCGGGAGTTCGGCCCGACTCCCAAGGCGCTCATGCCGGTTGTCGGCGAGTTGGAGGGGGAGGGGGCCTGTGTCTGGGCGGAGCGGACCTGGCACGGCCGGCAGATGAAGAAGCTCGTCGCGCTCCGGGAGCCCCATCTGGCTGTCTTCGGGCCGGAGGAGATCGACCTCATCCGGAACCTTGTCGAGGAGCTCTGGCATTACGACGGTTCCGAGATCAGCGAAAAATCACACAGCTTCGCAGGTTGGCAGGCTTCCGCATCCGGAGAAGAAATACCCTACAATACGGTATTCGTAGATGACGCCCGCCCGCTCTCCGAGGAAGAGGAGAGCTGGGCCTTGTCCGTCATCGAAAGGTACCGTGCGAGGAAAGCGGCGGCGGGTCGAGCTGGAGCCGGAGGTTGAGAGAGCTTTTGAGGCCATCAAGGCGAACGAGCCACGAGGCATTGAAGCCATCGAGGGGTTCTTTCGTTTCGTCTCGCGCGCTGCCGAGCATGGGTTCGCTGTCCCCCGGACTCCAGGCGTCCTGTCGCGCCCTCTTCACACGGCCATCGCCGCCTACCTCGTGATCTACGAGATCGACGGCGAGGTGGTCACCTGCGTGGGCATCCGGCAGATTCCCTATAACAACTTCTCCTGAGAAAAGACGGTCTGAAGGGGGGCGAGGTTGCCTCCGCCGGGCCCTCACCTCCCCGACCCTCCTCTCCCAGCCCCCTCCCTGCCGCCGGGAGAGGAGGGAGCCTCATAGATCCTCCCTTGCCCCTTGCAAGGGCTCCCTCTCCCGGTCGGGGGGCGGGAGGCTGGGAGAGGGTTGGGGTGAGGGCCCGGGAGGCGCGCAACCTCCACCCCCCTCCCCGCGTATACGCCCGAACGGTCCCCGCCGGACCGCGGGACTTCGTCTGCCCGCGCGGTGCTCCGGGCCGTCTCAACTCTTTGGGAGAGATCATGGTGCGAAAATTCGTCTTCCTCGCCCTGCTGTTGGTCGCCTCCGCGTCGTGGGCCGCCGTCGATCCGGACCTTTTGGCCGGGATGAAGGCGCGGTCGATCGGGCCTGCCGGGATGAGCGGGCGCGTGGCCGCGATCGCGGCGGTCGAGTCGGATCCGGACGTCGTGTACGTGGGCGCGGCCTCGGGCGGCGTCTGGAAGTCGGTCAACGGCGGGCTCACGTGGGAGCCGGTCTTCGACGATCAGCCGGTGGCGTCGATCGGCGCGGTGGCGGTCTTCCAGCCGAACCCGGACGTGGTCTGGGTGGGCACGGGCGAGGGCAACGTCAGAAACAGCGTGTCGGTGGGCAATGGCATCTACCGCTCGCTCGACGGCGGCCGGACGTGGACGCACCTGGGGCTCGAAAAGACCGAGCGGATCCATCGCATCGTCCTCCATCCCGAAAATCCGGAGGTGGCCTGGGTCTCGGCCCTCGGGCGGCTCTGGGGGGAGAACCCGGAGCGCGGGGTATTCAAGACCACGGACGGCGGGAAGACCTGGAACCGCGTCCTTTATATAGATGAGCGGACCGGGGCCTCGGACCTGGTGATGGACCCCCGGAATCCCAACAAGCTCTTCGCCTCGATGTGGCAGTTCCGGCGCTGGCCCTGGTTCTTCAAGTCGGGCGGCCCGGGCTCCGGCCTCTATGTGACCTACGACGGCGGGGCGGCCTGGAAGAAGATCACCGAGGACGACGGCCTCCCCAAGGGGGAGCTCGGGAGGATCGGCCTCGCCATCGCGCCGTCGAGCCCGGACGTGGTCTATGCGATGGTCGAGGCCGGCAAGAGCGCGCTCCTGCGCTCGGAGGACGGCGGCAAGACGTGGAAGACGGTCAACGACCGCTATGACGTGAATCCCCGGCCGTTCTACTTCGGCGACATCCGGGTCGACCCCGAGCTGCCGAACCGGGTCTACAGCCTGGACTACGAGGTGCGGGTGTCGGACGACGGGGGCAAGACGTTCGCCTCCCTGATCCCCTTCGCCCTGATTCACGGCGACCACCACGCGCTGTGGATCGATCCTGAAAATCCGGAGCGGATGTACGTGGGCAACGACGGCGGCGTGGCGGTGAGCCACGACCGGGGGAAGAGCACGGCTTTCGTGGCGAACCTCCCCCTCGCCCAGTATTACCACGTGGCCGTGGACATGGAGACGCCGTACAACGTCTACGGCGGGCTTCAGGACAACGGCTCCTGGCGCGGCCCGAGCGCGGTCTGGCAGCAGGGGGGCATCCGCAACCACGCGTGGCGGGTGGTGGGCCAGGGCGACGGCTTCGACGTCCAGCCCGACCCGGCGGACGCGATGACGGGCTATTCGATGTGGCAGGGCGGCAACCTCGGGCGCTACGACCTCCGGAAGGGCGAGCTGCGGGAGATCAAGCCCCCGGTGCCGGACGGCGGGAATCTCCGCTTCAACTGGAGCTCAGGGCTAGCGATCGATCCCTTCGAGCCGGGGACGATCTATTACGGCAGCCAGTTCGTCCACAAGTCCACGGACCGGGGCGAGACCTGGACGATCGTGAGCCCGGACCTGACCTCCAACAACCCCGAGTGGCAGAAGCAGGACGAGAGCGGCGGCCTGACCCCGGACGTGACCGCGGCCGAGAACTTCACCACGATCCTCGCCATCGCCCCGAGCGCGGTCGAGCGCGGGGTGATCTGGGTGGGGACGGATGACGGCCGGGTGCACGTGACGCGGGACGGCGGCAAGAGCTGGACGAGCGTCGAGAAGAACGTCCCCGGCGTGCCGGCGAACACCTGGGTGCCCCACATCCGGGCCTCGAAATTCAAGGGAAGCTCGGCCTTCATCGTGTTCGACAACCACCGGCGGTCCGACTGGACGGCGTACGTCTACCGGACGGACGACTACGGGAAGACCTGGACGCCGCTCGCGACGAAGGACGTCCGGGGCTACGCCCTGTCGATCGAGCAGGACCCGGTCCAGGAGAACCTCCTCTTCCTGGGGACCGAGTGGGGCCTCTGGTTCACCCTGGACGGCGGCCGGCGTTGGATGCAGTGGAAGCACGGCCTGCCCACGGTGGCGGTGGCGGACCTGGTGATCCACCCGCGGGATCACGACCTGGTGATCGCCACCCACGGCCGGGCGGTCTACGTGCTGGACGACATCCGGCCGCTCCGGACGCTGTCGGACGAGACCCAGGCGAAGCCGATCCATCTCTACGAGATCGCGGACGCCCAGCAGCACAGCCAGGCTCCCGAGGCGGGCGGCTTCGGCCTGGGCTCGGGCGAGTTCCGGGGGGAGAACCGCGCCTACGGGGCCCTCCTCCACTTCTCGCTCTCCGATTCGAAGCTGCCGCTTCCCGACGACGAGAAAGAGAGGGCGCGCAAGGAGGAGGAGAGGGAGGCGAAGCGCAAGGCCGAGGCCGCGGAGCAACCCAGGACGGCGCGGGAGATGAAGGCTCCGGAGGGACCGGAGGGGGCCGCTCCCGGGAAGCCGGCCGAGGAAGAGGATCAGGAGGACGCCCCCAAGGCCGAGATCCGCATCGCGGACGCGGCGGGCAAGACGGTGCGCAGCTTCAAGGCCCCGGTGACCCGCGGCTTGAACCGGGTCGTCTGGGACTTGAGCCGGAACGCCTGGAAGCAGTATCCCTCCGCCGAGGCGCCGCCCGAGGACCCCGCCGGTTTCCAGGTGGCCCCCGGCGCCTACACGGTGACCGTGAAGTACGGCGGCCAGGAGGCGAAGGGCACGGTGCGCGTGCTGCCCGATCCGCGGGTCCAAAACACCGCGGAGGACTGGCAGAAGCGGGAGGCCGCCCTGGAAAGGACCGGCGCTCTCCAGGACCTGGTCGCCGAGGCGGTCGGCCGCATCCGCAAGACCCGGGCCGACGTGGGCTCGATCCTGGAGAGGCACCGGGCGGACCTGAAGGCCCGGGACCAGGATGCCGATGACAAGACGAAGGACACGCTGACCGAGGCGGCCGGCAAGCTCGAGGAGGGCCTGACGAAGCTCGAGCGGCGCCTCTGGGTGCCCTACGACGTCGTGGGCATCGTGCCGCAGAGCGACGTGACCTCGAAGATGTTCTATGCCCAGGCTTACATCGCCTCTTCCTGGACACCCCCGAGCGCAACCCACCTGGAGTACCTGCGCCAGGCCGAAGCCGCGGCGGCCCAGGTGCTGGAAGACTTCAACCGCTTCTTCGAGACCGACGTCGCCGCTTTCCGCAAGCAGGTGGACGAGGCGGGCATCCGGCTGCTGCCGGAGGAGGGGCGGTTGGAGGTGAAGCGGTAAAAAAAAGAGGGCGGGGGCCTGGAGGCCTCCCGCCCGAGGGGAGATGGGATTCTGTTCGTCTGGTGAGTCCCTGATTGGGGGTTTACGGTTCTACTCTGGGGACGAACACGGACAAACAAGGACTGCACGGACGAACACGGCTCTGTCCTTGTGGGTCCGCGCCGGTCCGTGTTCGTCCGTGTTCTTGACCTCACCGCGTGGCGCAGACCTCCGGCTCCACCTTCGCGCTCTCCCAGGGGGCAACCTCCTCCTTCCGAGGCTCCTCCTCCGGCTTGTGCCCTCCCGTCTGCGCGGTGGTGATCAGGGCGACGCCGGTGAGGATCACCGCGGCGGCGACCAGGGTGCCGGCGGTCAGCGGCTCGCTCGCGAAGGCCCAGCCCAGGAGGACGGCGACGACCGGGTTGACGTAGGCGTAGGTCGACACCAGGACCGGTGAGGCCACCCTCATGAGCCAGACGTAGGCCGTGAAGGCCACGATGGCACCGAAGACCACGAGGTAGCCCAGGGCGAGCACCGACTTCATCGAGACCTGCGCGAGCTCGAAGCGGCCGGGCTCGCCGGTGACGAGCGAGGCGAGGAAGAGGAGAGCGCCGCCCGCGAGCATCTGCATGCCGGTCGTCAGGAGCGGCGACTCGGGGAGCTTCGCCCGCTGGCCCCAGAGCGAGCCCCAGGCCCAGGAGAGCGAAGCGAGCACCAGGACGCCCGCGCCCAGGAGGTTGACGTCGCCGCCTCCGGAGCCGGGCCGGACCAGAAGCATCAGGCCGAGGAACCCGAGCACCAGCCCGGCGATCACGCGCAGGCCCGGCTTCTTCCCGCCGGGGCGCAGCCAGACGAGGAGCACGATCCACAGCGGCTCGGTCGAGATGAGCAGGGCTGCGAGGCCGGACTCCACGTACTGCTCCGCCCACACCACGCCGCCGTTGCCCACGAGGAGCAGGAAGGCGCCCACGATCAACGCCGAGCGCCAGTGCACGAGGCTCGGGCGCGGCGCACCCCGGAAGCGGGCCCACAGATAGAGGACGGTGCCCGCCGTCAGATACCGGGCGCCGGCCATCAGGAAGGGAGGGATCGTCTCGATCGCGAAGAGGATCGCGAGGTAGGTCGATCCCCAGATGACATAGACGGCGGCCAGAGCCAAGGCCACCTTGAGCATGGACGCCCGCGGCGTCCCCTGGATCTCACTCACGGCAACACCTCCAGAAGCTCCCGGTCCGGCAGCTCCGTTTCGTCCTTGGGAAGAGATTCGAGCGAGAGCCGGCCGTTCTCATGGACGGTTTCCAGAACGATCGTGGTCCGCGTCGACGAGACGGCCCCGGTCTTCGAGAAGCTCCGCAGAAGCCGGCCGAGCGTCTTCGCGTCCCGCACCCGGACCTTGAGCAGGAAGCAGTCCTCCCCCGCGATGTGGTGGACCTCCTGCACCTCCGGGAAGACGCCCAGGAGCTCCGCCGTCCGCGTCTCCCCGGCGAAGTCTGAGCTGCGGACATAGACGAACGCCAGAAGGCCGAGCCCCAGGGCTTCGGGGTTGATCCGCGTCTCGTAGCCCTGGATCACGCCTTTGGCTTCGAGCCGGCGGATGCGCTCCAGGATCGCGGACGGGGCCATGCCCACCTGCCGCGCGATCTCGGCGTTGGAGATCCGGGCATTGCTCTGAAGAATCGTCAGGATCTGGCGGTCGATGTCGTCGATCATTCGGAAATCTCCTCCCGGGAGAGATGATACGCCTGCGCGGGGGAAGGTGCAACAGGAAAGTTCGGGGAAAAGAGGGATTCGCCGAACGATCGACGGCGAGTTGGGGGCAAGGGCGACGAACACGGACCTTCACGGACGAAACACGGACCTCGCGGACCCAGGAAACCGTCCGTGTTGGTCCGTGTCTGTCCGTGTTCGTCCGTGTTCGTCCGTGTTCCCCCTAAAGGGGGATTCGGCTTTCCGCTTCGGCGGTGAAGAGGTCTCCCCCGGAGCCGCGGAGATGGCGCAGGAGGGCGGCGTGGGCGATCATGGCCGCGTTGTCTCCCGAGTAGACGAGAGGGACCATGCGCAGCTCGACCCCGGTCCGCCCGGCCCAGGCCGGCAGCTCCCGGCGCAGCAGGCGGTTGGCGGCGACGCCGCCTGAGACTGCGAGGAGGCCGATCTCCCGCTGGCGGGCGAGGCGGTCCAGGCGGTCGAGGATCTGGCCCACGGCGGCGGCGCGGAAGCCGGCGAGAAGGTCTAAGACCTCCCGCGGGGGTGGAGCCTCGCCGCCCAGGTCGACGAGGTGGCCGAGCCGCCGCTCCAGGCGCTCGATCTCCAGGAGCGTCTGGCTCTTCAATCCCGAGTAGGAGAAGTCGAGGGTGTCGCCGCGCATGGCGACGGGGAGGCGGACGGCGCCGGGGGCGCCCTGCTCCGCGAGCTCGTCCACCCTGGGGCCCTGGGGATAGGGAAGGCCGAGGCGCTTGCCCACCTTGTCGAACACCTCGCCCATGGCGTCGTCCCGGGTTTCGCCGAGGGTCTGAACCGCTCCGTCCTCCACGGCGAAGAGGGAGGTGTGGCCGCCGGAGACGACCAGCCCCACGAAGCGCGGGGGCGGCGGCTCGGCCGGCTCGGGGGCGGAGCCGGGGGCGGGCGGGCGGAGGAACGGGGAGAAGAGATGACCTTCGAGATGGTGGACGGCGTGGAACGGCCGGCCTCCCGCGAAGGCGATGGCCTTGCCCACCGAGAGGCCCACGAGGAGCGCGCCCACGAGCCCGGGGCCGCGGGTCGCCGCCACCACCTCCACCTCGGGGAGGGTGACGCCGGCCATCTGAAGGGCCTCCCCGCTCACCCGGGGCCAGTTGGACAGGTGCTCCCGCGAGGCGATCTCGGGCACCACGCCGCCGTACGGCCGGTGGGCCGCGAGCTGGCTCGACACGACCGACGAGAGGACGCGCCCCTCCCCGTCGAGCACGGCGCAGGCGGTGTCGTCGCAGGAGGTCTCGATGCCGAGGACGAGGGGCGAGCGGCGGGTCATGGCGGAGGGAAGCATAAAAGAAGAAACCCTGCCGAAGCAGGGTTCTCTCTCCACACCTCGAACGCCCTTCGGGCGCCCGTCCTGCCCGTCCTAGCTGTTGGACGTGCCGGTCGTCGCCTCGGCGGGCTCGGCCTGCTTGATCTCGATCGGCTCGTAGACCGGGATCTCGAAGGCGAGCGTCTCATGGCAGAACTGCTGCCACTCGTCGGTGACGTTGTCGAAGATGATGTTCTGGTCCTTGAAGATGCCGTCGGTGACGACGTAGTTCTCCTGGAGATAGAGGATGGAGTCGTCGTCAAGCTGGCGGTCGACCTCGACCTCCTTGCCGTCGACTTCCTTCTTCTCCTTGCGCACGTTGGCGGCGTTCTCGCTCCAGCCCGGATACTCCCGGAACTGCTTCGCCAGGTATGCCTTGCAATATTTGCCCATCTCCGCCATGTGATCCTCCTGACCCTTGAGGTCGGTCTCGATTCAGGTAGTGTCCAGCTTTCCCGGATGCCGTCTCCCCGGTTCCGCGGAGCCGGGGAGACGGATATTATCCGCCAAACCAGGAGCTCGCGGAAACGAGTGTTTCCACTCCTACAAGTGCGGGAAATCCCGAAGGCGGGACACCGGACACTTTTGGAACGACTGAATCAATGCCTCTCCGCTTCGGAATCAACGGCCTCGGCCGCATCGGCCGCGCCCTGCTGCGCCTGACGCACGGCAACCCCGCGCTCGAGGCCGCGGCGGTCAACGACGTGGTCCCCGCGCCCGTGCTGGCCCGGCTCCTCGCCCGCGACACGGTCCACGGCCCCTTCGGGGCCTCGGTCTCCGCCGAGGACGGGACCCTGGTGGTGGACGGCCGGCGCATCCCCGTCTTCGGGGAGCCGGACCCGGCGCGGGTCCCCTGGGGGAGGGAGGGGGTGGAGGTGGTCGTCGAGGCGACCGGGCGCTTCCTCGGCCGGGCGCGGGCCGCGGCGCACCTCCGGGAGTCCGTGCGCACGGTCCTCCTCTCCGCCAACGCCGATCCGGCGGACCCGATGGACGCGACGGTCTGTCTCGGGATCAACGAGGACGGGCTCGACCTCTCCCGCCACGCCGTGGTGAGCAACGCCTCGTGCACCACGAACTGCCTCGCCCTCGTGGCAAAGGTGTTGCACGACGCCTTCGGAGTCCGGCGGGCCCTGATGAGCACGGTTCACTGCTACACGGAAAACCAGAGGCTGCTCGATCTGCCGCACCCGGACCCGCGGCGGTCGCGGGCGGCGGCGTTGAACATCATCCCGACGGGCACGACCGCGGCCGGAGCCCTGGGGCTCCTGCTGCCGGAGCTCTCCGGCCGGATCGAGGGCTTCGCCGTGCGGGTGCCGACCCCGATGGTCGCCATGCTGGACCTGGTGGCCGACCTCACGCGGGACGCGACGCCCGCGGCGATCCGGCAGGCGTTCCGCGAGGCGGCCCGGGGGAGGCTTGAGGGCTACCTCGGGGTGACGGAAGAGGAGCTCGTCTCCTCGGACTTCGTGAACGATCCCCGCTCGGCGGTGGTGGACCTGCCCCTGATCCAGGTCGCGGGCGACCGCCTCGCGCGGGTGGTCGCCTGGTACGACAATGAGTGGGGCTACGCCAACCGGCTGGCGGACCTCCTCGCGCGAATCGCATCCCAAATTCCTTAAGGTAGAGTGACGAGAGGGAGGGCCCCATGACCGAGCTTCTGACCCTGGACGACCTGGGCGACCTGAACGGCAAACGCGTCTTCGTGCGGGTGGATTTCAACGTCCCCATCTCCGAAGACCACAAGGTGCTGGACGCGACCCGGCTCGAAGAGGCGATGCCGACGATCCGCGAGCTGACCTCGGCGGGCGCGGTCGTCATCCTCGCCTCTCACCTCGGCCGCCCCAAGGGGCAGCGCGACCCCCGCTACACCCTGCGCCCGGTGGCGGACCACCTGCGGGGCCTGGTCGGCTCGGGCGTCCGCTTCGCGCCCGACTGCGTAGGCCCGGAGGCCGAGGGCGTGATCCGCGCCATGGACCCCGGCGAGGTCGTGCTGCTCGAAAACCTCCGCTTCCACGCCGGGGAGGAGAAGAACGCCCCCTCCTTCGCGGACCAGCTCGCGGCCCTGGCCGAGGTCTACGTCGACGACGCCTTCGGCGCGGCCCACCGGGCCCACGCCTCGATCGTGGGAATCCCCGAGCGGCTCGCGAAGAAAGCGGCGGGGCTCCTCCTCACCCGGGAGGTCCAGGCGCTCGGACGGCTCCTGGGCGAGCCGGACCGGCCGTTCGCGGCGCTTTTGGGCGGCGCCAAGATCGAGGGGAAGATCGACACGCTCCAGAACCTCCTCCCCCGCCTGGACATGCTCCTCCTGGGGGGCGGCATGGCCAACACCTTCCTCGCGGCCCAGGGGCACGACGTGGGCGGCTCCCTCTACGAGCCGGACCGGCTGGACATGGCGAAGGGCATCCTGGAGCACGCGAAGACCCGCGGCCTCGAGGTGCTCCTCCCCACGGACGTGGTGGTGACGGCGAGCCTGGACGACCCCTCGGGCGCCCGGACCGTGCCGGCCTCCGCCATCCCCGCCGGGATGAAGGCGGTGGACGTGGGCCCCGAGACCCGCAAGGCGTTCGCGGCGGCCATCGCCCGGGTGAAGACCCTGTTCTGGAACGGGCCGCTGGGCGTGTTCGAGAAGCCCCCCTTCGACCAGGGGACCTCCGAGGTGGCGAAGGCGCTCGCTGCGTGCCCCGGCTTTTCGGTGATCGGCGGCGGCGAGACCGTGGCCGCGGCCCACCGGGCCGGGGTGACCGGCCGCATCGGCCACGTGTCGACGGGCGGCGGCGCGTCGCTCGAGTTCCTCGCGGGGAGGACGCTCCCCGGCGTAGCCGTGCTGGAGCGCGGGAAGTGAGCGCCGGCCGCCGGCCCCTGGTGGCCGCCAACTGGAAGATGAACCTCCTCAAGGCGGACGCGGCCGAGTGCTGCCGGACGATCAAGCGGGGTCTGGCCGCTCCGCCGCCGGTCGACGTCCGCGTCGTCCTCTTCCCCTCCTTCCCCCTGATCCCGGTGGTGGTCCGGGAGCTGGTGGACAGCGAGGTCGAGGTGGGCGGGCAGGACCTCCACCCGGAGGACAAGGGGGCGCACACCGGCGATGTCTCCGGCGCCCAGCTCCGCGACGCCGGCTGCGCCTGGGTGCTCTGCGGCCACAGCGAGCGGCGGCAGAACCACCACGAGACCGACGAGCTGGTGGCCGCCAAGGTCGCCGCCGCGGTCCGCCACCGCCTGACGCCCATGATCTGCCTGGGGGAGACCCGGGACGAGCGCCGGGCCGGGAGGACGATGGAGGTGCTGGAGCGCCAGCTCCGCGCGGCCCTGGCATCTCCGCCCGACGTCTTCGCCCTGGCCTACGAGCCGGTGTGGGCCATCGGCACGGGCGAGACGGCGACGCCGGAGATGGCCCAGGACGCCCACGCGTTCCTCCGCGGGCTCCTGGGCGAGCTCCTGAGGGACCGGGCGGGGGCCGTGCCGATCCTCTACGGAGGGTCCGCTACCCCCGACAACGCCCCCGGCCTGATCGCCCAACCGGACCTCGACGGCTTCCTCGTGGGAGGCGCGAGTCTTGACCCGCAGAAATTCCTGACTATCATACGTGGTTCTGATTGAACGTCCCGCGAGGGACACCCGGAGGTTTTCGACCGTGATTTTGACCGCTCTGCTGTATACGATTCACGTTCTGGTCTGCATCTTCCTGATCCTCGTCGTCCTGCTCCAGCAGGGCAAGGGCGCGGACCTGTCCGTGTTCGGCGGCGGCAGCACGCAGACGGCGTTCGGCGCCCGTAGCGCCACCACGCTCCTGCACAAGCTCACGGTGGGCTCGTTCATCATCTTCACCCTGACGACGCTCGCGATCGGCATCCGCAAGGCCGGCCCGGGTGGCGCCTCGGTGATGAGCAAGGTGGTCGCGGAAGAGGCCACGCCGCTCACCCCGGCTCCGGCCCAGCCGGTTCCGGCCCCGCAGCAGCAGGCTCCGGCTCCGGCCGCGCCCGCTCCGGCGGCTCCTCCCGCGGACGGCGGTCCGCAGCAGTAGCAGGCGCTCCTCGCTCCGGGGCGATCCCTCTCCCGGGGCATGGTAAGTGGTAAGATGCAGTCGTGTTCTTTGGGCCCAAGTGGCGGAATTGGTAGACGCGCACGTTTGAGGGGCGTGTGGGGCAACCCGTGCCGGTTCGAGTCCGGCCTTGGGCACCATCCCTTCCCAAAGAGATCCATCCGGCAGCACACCTAGAGAGAGCCTGAGACCGGCCTTCGGCCGGCCGTGGCCAGCGCTTGATTTTTCAAAGCGCCGGTGACAGTATCTCCCAAAATTTCTCGACGAAGTTTTTTCTCTTCGCGCTGGGAGGCGAGGTGCGGCCGTTCCATCGGTCCCCTCCCGTGGCGCGCCTGTATCCGGGTTCCGAGGTTCGGAGCCCGCGTTTTTCGAGAAAGGAGTGGCGGCCGATGTCTCAGCAGGGAACGGTGAAGTGGTTCAACAACGCCAAGGGGTTCGGCTTCATCCAATCCGACGCCGGAGGAGAGGACATCTTCGTCCACCACACGGCCATCGTCGCCGAGGGATTCAGGACCCTGAACCAGGGAGAGAAGGTGAGCTACGAGGTCGAGGAAGGCCCGAAGGGGCTCCACGCCCGAAACGTTCTGCGCGCCTGACGCGAAGGATATAGACTAAGAGCACGATGACCGAACCGACCGAAGTCACGTTCAAGCCGGAAGCGCCGGTAGAGCCCCCGACACCCGACAAGGCGCCAGGTCAGGCGGCGCCGGGCAAGCCGGCGCCGGCGGCCGCGGCGGCCCCGGCCCGGGCCTTGCCCTCGCCCGAGGAGATCGGCGCGTGGATCCACGGCGCGGACCTCCCGACCCTGGGCGCCCTCTTCGAGGGGCTGCCCGTGGTGAAGTTCGACGCCCTGGTGATGCAGGTGCGCAAAGAGGAGCTGATCCCCCAGCACTGGCAGGTGATCTCCGATCGCGTCCCGCTCGATCCCCTGGATTTCGAGCGCCTGCCCGAGGTGGGACGCCTGCGCGTGCGGTACAAGAACCAGGAGCTCTCGCGAAGGCGGACCGGAACCCTCCGCTACGGCTGGCTGGAGCTCGCCGGCAAGCGCCCCGTCACGTGGACGGTCTCCGACCTGTTCGCCGCGATGCGCCGGATCGTCGAGCACAAGCACCCGGTGGACTGGACGGAATTCCTGACCGCGACGCGGGATGTCTGGCGGGACCTCGAGCTGCCCCATGGGAGAGAGCAGCTCGAGGTGCTGTGGAACTGCCTGGTGCTGATCCGCAAGAACACGAAAAAGTAGGGTCAGGCCACCACGGTCGCCTTCTCGATGACGATCGTCTCGGCGGGCACGGCCTCGGAGATGCTGCCCGGGGCCGTCCGCACCTTGGCGATCGCCTCGACCGCGTCCATCCCCTGGACGACCTTGCCGAACACGGTGTAGCCCCACCCCTGGGCGTTCTTGCCCGTGTGGTTCAGGAACGAGTTGTTCTTCAGGTTGATGAAGAACTGGGCGGTGGCGCTGTGCGGGTCGTTCGTGCGGGCCATGGCGATCGTGCCCGGCTCGTTGGTGAGTTGGTTGTGCGCCTCGTTCTCGACCGGCGCCCGGGTCGGTTTCTGCCGCTGGCTCCCATCGAAACCGCCCCCCTGGATCATGAAGTTGGGGATCACCCGGTGGAATAGCGTGCCGTCGTAGAACCCGGCCTTCACGTACTCCAGGAAGTTTGCGACGGTCTTGGGGGCCTTGTCCGGGTAGAGCTCCAGGACGATCCTCCCCTTGTTGGTCTCCAGAGCGACCTGCGGCCGATCGGTGTTTGCGTCCATCTATCCTCCTCGGGCGGCTACTTCTTGTTGGCGGGTTTGGCGGCGGCGGACAGGAGCCTCGCCTGCTTGATGATGACGGGCTGGGCCGGGACGTCGTCGTACGGCCCCTTGCTCGTCGTCGGAACCTGGGCGATCGCGTCCACCACCTCCATGCCCTCGACCACGCGGCCGAAAACGGCGTAGCCCCACCCGGAAGCGGTCTTGGCGGTATGGTTCAGGGGCGAGTTGTCCTTCAGGTTGATGAAGAATTGGGCGCCGGCGCTGTGCGGGTCCGGAGTGCGGGCCATGGCGAGGGTGCCGCGCTGGTTGCCGAGCCCGTTGTCCGCTTCGTTCTGGATGGACGGCCGGGTCGGCTTCTCGGTCATGTCCGGGGTGAAGCCGCCACCCTGGACCATGAAGCCCGGGATGACCCGGTGGAAGATCGTGCCATTGAAGAAGCCGGCCTTGACGTAGTCGAGGAAGTTCTTCACCGTCTTGGGGGCCTTGTCCTGGTAGAGCTCGACGACGATGTTCCCCTTGGAGGTCTCGAGGGCGACCCGCGGGTGCGTGGGGGTTGGGACCGGGGCCTTTTGCGGGGCCGGGGCCTTTTGCGAGCTCGCGGTCCGGGTCTGGGCCGCAGCCGTGGTCACGCCGAGGAGAACGGAGAGGCAGACGAGGAGAGCGGTCTTGGGTCTCATTGAAGAAGCTCCTTTGCCAATGAATACCGCGGGGGATGGTAGCCGGTGGACCGCCTGAGGGCAAGGCCGGTCGGGATCGTCCTCGCCGGAGGAGGGTCGAGCCGGATGGGGCGCGACAAGGCGGGGATCGTCCTCGAGGGGGAGACGCTCGCCGGCCGCGCGGCGGCGCGGCTCGCCGCGGTCTGCCCCGAGGTGGCGGTGGCCGACGCCGGCCGCGGCAGCCTCCCCGGCCGGCTGTCGCTCCCGGACGGCCCCGGAGAGGGCCCCGCGGCGGGCATCCTGGGCGCCGCCCGGGCCTTCCCCGGCCGGCCGCTCCTCGTCCTCGCCTGCGATCTCCCGGGCGTGCCGGTCGCCCTGCTCGCCGAGCTCGCCGCGGCGGAAGGCTTCGACGAGGCCGTCCCCCGCTGGAACGGCAGGGTCGAGCCCCTCTGCGCTCTCTACGCCCCGGCCGCCCTGGCGGCTCTGGAGGAACAGGTCGCGCGGGGGCTCTTCGGCCCCCATCGCCTGGCGGAGAGGGGCGATCTCGCGATCCGCTTCCTCGAAGGGGAGGAGCTCGCCCGCTTCGGCCGGCCGGAGGAGGTTTTCGCGAACTTGAATGAGCCCGGGGAGCTGGCGAGGTGGTTGGGGAGGCGGTAGCGCCGCTCGGGGGGCGGGGCTCCCAACGGACTGACACGGACAATCACGGACTGACACGGACGACAGGGACGACACGGACGACACGGACAGGCTGGTTTTCTGTCCATGACAGTCCGTGATCGTCCGTGTGTCCGTGCCCGCCCGCCCCTACACGTCGACCTCGCCCCCCACCTTGCCGCAGCGCTCGCAGGGGCAGAGCTGGCGCAGGAAGTCGAAGCGGTAGATGCCGGTGCCGTGGCCGTCCGACCAGGCGATCGAGATGGCGTAGTTGCCCACCGGCTTGATCGACTCGGCGGTCACCGGTTGAGGGGGCGCCTGGAAACGGATCTTCAGGGCGGAGTGGCCCTGGCAGCCGGCACAGGGGCACCAGCCGCGCAGGTAGTCGTAATCGTACTCGGCGGCGTGGCCGTCGCTCCAGGTCAGCCGGAGCCGCCCCTCTTCGGGCAGGCGCCGGACTTCGGTCAGGGCTGGTTCCATGTTTCGGGCTCCTCGCGGAAAGGATCGTAGCACCCGTCTCGTGATAAAACCGGGGCACGGCCTTTGCTGTTCCGGCCGTCAGACGCTTCAAGGAGACGACCACCATGCGCAGAGCGCTCTTCACCTTCGCCTTCCTGCTCCCGACCCTGGCTTTCGCCCAGCCGTCCGAATTCGAGATCACGCCCTTCGCCGGCTACCGTCTGGGCGGCGAGTTCGACGCTTCCGACGAGGACTTCTTCGACACCAATCTGGACGCCGAGATCGAGGAGAGCGCCGTCTTCGGCGTGATCTTCGGCATCCCTCTCTCCTACAACTGGAAGCTCGAGCTCTCGGCCACCCGCCAGGAGAGCTCGTTCATCATCGACGAAGGACTGCTCTCGCCCACGATCGAGCTGGGAGACGTGACCTTGAGCCACTACCACGCCGGCTTCGCCTACGATTGGGGCCGGGGGCAGGTCCGTCCCTTCGTCCTCGGCTCGGTCGGCCTCGCCCGGATCGAGCCCGACTTCCCGGAGCTCAACGCCGAGAACCGCCTGTCGGTGAGCCTCGGGGCCGGCGCCAAGGTCTTCTTCAGCCCGAACGTCGGTCTCCGCCTGGAAGGCCGGGGCTACTGGACCGACCTGGGCACCGACTGGGAGGACCGCTACGACCGCTACGACGACGACGCCGGGGGTCTGTTCCAGGCGGAGGCGAGCGCGGGCCTGATCTTCGCGTTCTGATCTCCCCGGCGGTGAGGCTCAGGCCACCGCGACCAGCGGGTGCACGCGGTTGCGGCCGCCGTTCTTCGCTTCGTAGAGCGAGCGGTCGGCCGCGGCGATCAGGTCCCGGGCGGTGACCTTGCCGTCCCGGGGGAGAACGTCCTCGAGCGACGCCAGGCCGATCGAGATCGTCACGCGCGTGAGCGCGCCTTCCTCGATCGGCACCACCGTCCGCTGCACGAGCGAGCGGAGCTTCTCCGCCACGGCCCCGGCGCCCGCCATGTCCGTCTCGGGGAGGAGCAGCAGGAACTCCTCCCCGCCGTAGCGTCCGATCCAGTCCGTGCTCCGCAAGCCCTCGGCCACGACCTGCGAGATCCGCCGCAGCAGGGTGTCCCCCGCGAGATGCCCGTGGCGGTCGTTGACCTTCTTGAAGTGGTCGAGGTCCGCCATGGCGATGGTCAAGGGCCGGCCGTAGCGCCGGGCCCGCTCGAGCTCCCTCTCGAGCTGCTCCAGGATCGCCTCCCTCCGCAAGAGGCCCGTCAGGCTCTCGTAGGTGGCGGACTCGAACAGCCGGGCGTTCTCGAAGACCGTGGCCGCGTGGTGGGCGACGAGGTTCAGGAGGTCGACCTCCTCGGCCGGATAACCCTTGCGCCCCCGCTTGGGCCCCACGATCAGCACGCCGATGAGCTTCTCCTGGCTCAAGAGGGGGACGAACAGGGTCGCCGGGTCGAGCCGTTCCAGGAGGTGCGCGAAGGCCTGGCTCCCCGGATCGAGCTGCGCCGCCGGGAGCGGCCGCCGGGCCCGCTGGAGGACGTCGATCGCGAGGTCGTCGAGCGGCAGGAGGAGCTCGGGGTCGACACCGTCCCCCGGCGAGGCCGCGAGGACACCCAGGAGGCCGGTCTCGGGGGCGGCGATCAGGAGGGTCGCGGAGCGGGCGAGGAAGATCTCCTGGACACGCGCGACGAGGTGCTCCGCCATGCGGGGGAGCTTCCCCAGCGCGGGGAGCTCGCCCGCCAGGGCCACGAGGCGCTGGCGCAGGGCGTAGCGCTCCGGGAAGAAGCGGCGGTCGATCACCCGGTGGAGCGTTCTCCGGAGCGGCGCGAACAGGAGCCCCAGGAGCAGCGTGGCGACCGATACGGCCCACACCGGCTCTCGCCCGTCGAGGAGGTGGGAGAAGACGGCCCCCCCCGCCCCCAGGGCGGCGTAGAAGACGAGCACGAGGGTTCCTGTGAGCATGGTGTAGATGAGGCTCCGCCGCACCACCAGCTCCAGGTCGAAGAGGTGGTAGCGGAAGATGGCCGCGAAAAAGCAGATCGGATATCCCAGGAGCACGAACGACTCCAGGGCCACGGCCCAGGGCGGCAGGGGGAAGCCGAGCCGTTCCAGCACCGTGCTCGACACCATGAAAAGGAGCCAGGGGATCGTCCCGGCCAGCACGAGGCCGGCCTGGTGGCGCCCCCGGGGCTCCGGATGGTGGAGCGCCTGGAGGGTGAGCAGGACGGCGACGGTCAGGGCCCAGACCGGGATCCCGATCTCCAGGAGGACCGTGTCGGTCTGCTCCGACGTCCAGGGGAAGATCCGGGTCTCCAGAACCTCGGCGAGATAGGTGACACAGCCCAGAAGCCCGAGCCCGAACCCGATCCCGTAGTAGAGGGGGACCACCCACGGCCGCTTCCGGAGCCAGAGAGGACGCTCGGGGATGAGGGATGCCAGGTGGAGCTCCAGGCCGATCTGCAGCCCGGTCAGCAGGTAGTAGGCCGAAAAGGACGCCGCGGTGAGCAGGGGGCGGCCGATGGCGTTGACCGGCAGGGCGATCTCCAGCGCCACGGCCGCCGTGAAGCCGAAGAGCAGGCGGACCCGGAAATCCTCGGCGCTCCGGGTGAGGACGAGCAGGGCTACCGCGAGATAACAGAGGGTGGTCAGGGAATTGACGGCCAGGAGCCCCCAGCGGGGGGAGATCCCCGGGACGGCCCGGATCGCCAGGCTCTCACCCTCGCGGCTCACGGTGAAGGGGACGGCCCGGCCCCGCGCGAAACCCCGAGCCGCCGCCTCGTACTCGACGACGCTCCGCACGGGCCGGCCGGCCACCGCGAGGATCTCGTCCCCGGCGCGGAGCCCGGCCCGGTCGGCGGGCAGCCCCGGCACGACCGAAGCGACGAGGACGCCCAGCTCTCCCTGGGCCGGCGCGAAGCCGAGCCGCCTCGCCGCTCCGCGGAACGTCTCCAGCCCCTGGAGGACCAGGAGGCCCGCCACGGTCAGCAAGAGCGCTCCGGAAAGCGCTACGCGAGTCCTTCGGTTAGCTCGCAATCAAGGTCTCTCGGAAGTGATTGGCGGAAAATGTTACCTCATTTCGGATCGGTTTGCTTGCAGGGCGTGCGAAAATTAAGCTTCTTTCTTTTCTTGCCCTCGATGGTCCTCGCTGAGGGCCGGCGCGGCGTTTTGGGGTAGGATCGCGTCTCTTCGGGAGCTTCCAGAATGCCGCGCTATCCCCGGTTTTCGCCCTCTGTCGACGACATCGCCGGCGCCGTCTACTCCGGCCTGGCTCACCGCCTCGCGGCCCATCCGGGCGAGGTCTATCCCCTTCACGTGGGGGACACCTGGATGGAGCCACCCCCCGGGTGCCGCATGGAGGACCTGAAGGTCGCCGACCATCCGGGGATGCACCGCTACGCGCCCCCTCAGGGGATGCCGGCCCTCCTGGACGCCATCGTGTCCCGGGTGCGCGCGAAGACGGGCGTTGCGACCGCCCGGGAGAACGTCCTGGTCGCGACCGGGGCGACCGGCGCCCTGGGAGCGGTGGCCGGGGCCATCGTCCAGCCCGGGGACGAGGTGCTCCTCCTCGCTCCCCACTGGCCGCTGATCACGGGCATTGTTCAAACCTTTCACGGCGTGGCCGTGGACGTCCCCTTCTTCGGGAACGCCGACTCCCCCGAGACCGCGGTCGAGGTCGTCCGGAAGCGGTTCACGGACCGCACCGTCGCCCTCTACCTGAACACGCCGAGCAACCCCACCGGCCGTCTCATCCCCGCCTCCTGGATCGAGGCCCTGGTCGAGTGGGCGCGGGCGGAGGGCCTCTGGATCATCGCCGACGAGGTCTACGAGGACTACGTCTACGAAGGCGAGCACACCTACACCCGGCCGCTCGCCCCGGAGCGGGTCTTCGCCGCCCACTCCTTCTCCAAGGCCTACGGCATGGCGGGGAACCGCTGCGGGTACGTGGTGGGCCCCGCGGAGGCGATGGCCGAGCTCCGGAAGATCAGCCTGCACAGCTTCTACAGCACGCCGACCGCCTCGCAGATCGCCGCCGTCAAGGTGCTCGGCGGCCCCGGCGAGGCCTGGATCGCCCACGCCCGGGAGGAGTACAAGGCGGTGGGGGACCGGGTGGCGGCTCGCCTCGGCCTCGAGCCCCCCAAGGGGAGCACCTTCCTCTTCCTCGACGTGGCGGACCACCTGGACGAGCGCGGGCTCGGGGGCTTCCTCGAGCGCTGTGTGGACCGCGGGCTCTTCCTCGCCCCCGGCCCCAGCTTCGGCCCGTATCCCACCCACGTCCGCCTCTGCTTCACCGCCTCGCCGCCCGGCGTGGTCGAGCGCGGCGTCGAGATCCTGGCGACCCTGCTCGGGAGATAGCCCCGCGGCGTCTCCCGGCCGCCAGCAACCCGATCACCCCCAGGAGTGAAACTCCGCACGCCACGGTCCCCGCCAGGAGCCCCGGCGGCAGGAAGCGCAGCTCGACCCGGCTCACCCCCGCCGGCAGCCGGACCCCCAGGAAGGCGCCGTTGACGGTGAGAGTCTGGAGATCGTCCCCCCCGGAGCGGGCCCGCCACCCTTCGGACCAGGGGATGGAGGTCGCGAGGAGCGTCTCTCCCCCCGGGGGGATCTCGAGGTCGACCCGGCCCGGGGAGCCGGAGAGGAGGCGGACCGGATGCGGGCCGCCCGGCCGGAAAACCGGCCGCCAGGAGCCGGCCTCGCCGCGGAGCACGGCGACCCGGCCGGGATCCCGGAGCCCGGCGATCCAGGGCTCGATGGCCGCCGGCTCGACGACCTCGACGCTCGAAGGGAGGAACCAGCGGGGCAGGGCGTCGGGATTGCCGAGCAGGAAGTAGGGTTTGTATCGGCCGCCGTCGAGCGGCACGAGCGTCCCGGCGGGAGCGCCCACGCTCGTCGCCACCGCCCGGACCCCGAGGAAGTCCAGGAACGGGTGGTCCAGGTTCCGGAACGGCGAAAAGTACTCCCCCATCGACGGATTGAACCCGAAGGCGGCCCGCAACACCCGCAGGGACCGCATCGGGGCGAGCGGGTTGTGCGGGCGCACCTCGGCCATGCCGTAGACCGGGAGGAGGGACGGGTAGACCATGTAGTCGCCTCCGACCGCGCGCCAGATCCGGCCATCCCCCGCCTCTCTCTCGAGGATCGACAGGAACTCCGTCCGCGGATAGAAGAGCCCCGGGGGCCCGACCGGCAGGTGGCTCCGCCCCCACGGCACGAGGTCCGCGACGAGGACGGCCCCGAGCGCCAGGACGGCCCACCGAGGCTGCCATCTCCCAATCAGCGCTGCCGCCAGGAGCGCCGCCCAGAGACCGAGCGTCCAGCCGTCCGCCGTCACCGCCAGGCTCGCCGCCCCGGCCAGTGCCAGAGCCACCCAGGCCGACGGCTCCCGCCCGGGCTGCCGCCGGAACAGCAGCCGGTCGAGGCCGAAGGCGCCGGCCACGCACAGGGCGAGCGAGCCCACGGTAAGAAACCGGGAGTAGGCAGGGACCCGGAGGAGCGGCACCGCATGGATCAGGTGCGCCAGGGGGAGGAGCTTCGCCGCGAGCAGCAGGGCCAGGACGCCGAAGAGGAGGAAAGGCCGGGCCCTCCGGTCCCGGACCGCGAACAGGGCGACCACGGCGCC
>DATHUD010000220.1:0-4813 GCA_035462575.1 Thermoanaerobaculia bacterium
GTAGCGAGGCAGGATAGCATGCGCAAACGCTCACTTCCGCCACAGGCTAAAAAATCGACCTGTCGTAAGATTCCCCTCGTTTCTGAAGGGAATCCGAGAAGGGAGGCTGGCTCATGGCCCAGGCGATGCATCCCAAGACCCGGCGAATGACCATCGTCGCGCAGGACCCCGCGGTCACCGACGATCACGAGAAGATCGTGACCGCGGAGGTGGAGATCCCCGCCGAGCGGCTCGCTCCGGGGCCTTGCGGCCACCGCGTCCACGTCATCGACTACGACAGCTCCAGCCGCACGCTCTACCAGCCGGCCGAGCTCGAGCCTCGGCCCGGCGAGCCGCCCCTGTTCGAGAATCCCGGCAACGACGTGATCCTGGGCGATCCCCGGTTCCATGCCCAGAACGTCTACGCGATCGTCATGCGCATCCTGGGGCGTTTCGAGCTCGCCCTCGGGCGGCGGGTGAGCTGGGGCTTTCCATCGCACCAGATCAAGGTGGCGCCTCACGCCTTCCTCGATGCCAACGCGTTCTATTCGGAGCGGGACGAGTCCCTGGTCTTCGGCTATTTCCCGGGGCGCGACAAACAGCCGGTCTTCTCCTGCCTTTCTCACGACGTGGTGGCCCACGAGGCCACCCACGCCCTGATCGACGGCCTGCGCGGCCGTTTCAACGAGCCCTCCTCCCGGGATCAGGCTGCCTTCCACGAAGGGTTCGCCGACGTGGTGGCCCTGCTCTCGGTCTTTGCCCTGCGCGACGTCGTCAAGGCCATGCTGGACCGCAGTTGGAGGGAGGAGCCCGCATTCCGGCAGACCCCCGCGGGCCTCATCCACCAGGATTTCCTGGAGCCCGACACCCTGCGCAAATCCGTTCTCCTGGGCCTCGCCAAGCAGATGGGCGAAGAGATGTCCCTGGTCCGGGGCCAGGTCCTCCGCCGTTCCGTCACCCTGACGCCCGAGGACATCCGCCGCGATCCCCGCGGGTTCCGCGAGGAGCACCGCCGGGGTGAGATCCTGGTCGCCGCCATGCTCAACGCCTTCGTGGGCGTCTGGACCCGGCGGCTCCGGAGCCTGGGCCGGATCGAGGGGATGTACTTCGATCGCGAGCGCATCGCCGAAGAGGCGGCCGACGCCGCCGATTACCTGCTCACCATGTCGATCCGGGCCCTGGACTACACACCGCCCGTGCACTTGGAGTTCGGCGACTTCCTCTCCGCCCTGCTCACGGCCGACTACGTGATCCGGCCGGACGATTCGAAATACCGCTACCGCGAGACGCTCCGGGAGAGCTTTGCGCACTACGGGATCGAGCCGGCCTCGAAGGGAGAGAGCGAAAAAGGGATCTGGAGCCTGACCCGAGGGGACATCGATCACGAGTGCACCCACTTCGACTCCATGACGCGGGACCGCGACGAGGTCTTCCGCTTCGTCTGGGAGAACCGCAAGTGCCTCGGCCTTTACGAGGGCGCCTACACCCGCGTCGAAACCCTCCGTCCCTGCCTGCGGATCTCCCCCGAAGGGTTCATCCTGCGCGAGACCGTGGTCGAGTGCACGCAGCAGCTCGAGATCCCGGCCAGAAAGCTCCACGAGCTCGGCATCGACAAGCCCAAGGCGATGCCCGCGGAAACCCTGGTCAGGCTCCAGGGCGGCCTGACCCTGATCTTCGACGAGCGCGGCCGGCTCGCCTTCGCCATCTCCAACCAGCTCGCCGGCTCGGAGGACGGCCTGACCGAAAGGCGGCAGTCCCGGCGGCTCCAGGAGCTGTGGGACTCCGGGGAGTTCAAGAAAGGGGCCTCGCTCAACCGGAGGCTCTCCGTAAGGCACCGGCGTCGGGCCCTGGACTCGCTCCAATATTTCGAGGAGGTGTGGTGACATGGCTCACCAACCGACGTCCGTGATCCTCCGCTCCTACCAGGTGGGCTTCGGAGATTGCTTCCTCCTGTCGTTTTGCTACGGCGAGGAGGAAGGCGCCGAGGTCCGGCACGTCCTCCTCGACTTCGGTACCACGGGGCTGCCCAGGGAGGGCCTCTCCATGGTGCAGATCGCCAAACAGATCGAGAGCGCCTGCGGAGGCCAGCTCCACGCCGTGATCGCGACCCACCGCCACGCCGATCACATTTCCGGTTTTGCCGGCGAGTCCGGCCGGATCATAAAAGGGCTCGAGCCCAAGCTCGTCCTGCAACCCTGGACCGAGCAACCGGACGTGCCGGAGGACGCTCCCGAGGTCCCGGCCCACCTGCGCGACGCACAACGGCTCCGCGGCATGCTGGCAGAGATGCACCAGGTAGCCGAGAGCGCCCTCTACGAGATCAACCGGCTCGGCAACCCCCTCAAGACTACCACCCGGCAGCTCCAGTTTCTCGGCGAAACGAACCTCACCAACCAGGCCGCCCTCGAAATGCTGCAGAGCCTGCGGTGCCCTCACGTCTACGCCTCCTATGGCGAGCCTTCGGGTCTCGAAGAGATCCTGCCCGGCGTCAAGGTCCGCGTCCTCGGCCCTCCCACCCTGGAGCAGTCCAGGGCCATCCGGAAAGACCGGCAGGAAGACCCCTCCGAGTTCTGGCACCTCCAGGCGATGGCCTCCGAGCGGTCCGCCGCCACCGCAAAACCCCTGTTTCCGGACGCCGCCCAGGTTCCGCCCGATCAGTATCCCGACAACACCCGCTGGTTCATCCCCCGGCTGGAGGCCCTCCGCGGCGATCAGATCCTGGAGATCGTCCGCATTCTCGACGAGACGATGAACAACACGAGCCTCATCCTCCTCTTCGAAGTCGGCGGCAAGAAGCTCCTCTTCGCCGGCGACGCGCAGATCGAAAGCTGGGAGTACGTCCTGAAGACGGCCGGCGACCGCGAGGAGGTCTGCGCCTTGCTCGCCGAGGTCGACGTCTACAAGGTCGGCCACCATGGCAGCCTGAACGCCACGCCCAAGACTCTCTGGAACCTTTTCAAGAAAAAAGGGGACCAAAACCGGCCCGACCGCCTCCGGACCCTCCTCTCCACCAAGGCCGGCAAACACGGCCACAAGGACCGCGGCACGGAAGTCCCCTGCAAGAAGCTGGAGGCGGCGCTCCAGGAAAACAGCACGCTGTACTCGACCCAGAGCCTGAAGAGCAAGAAAAAACCTTGCCATGAGGTGCGGATCGAGGTGTGAGGGGGGGGCTCTTCGCGCAGGAAAATGGATCTCGGGGAGTTCGTGGCCCGGGAGAAGCATCTGCCAAATGTGCCGAGCGCGGCGGAGATCAAGGAGCAGGGCCTCAATCTGAGCCAGTTCCAGATGCGGCTCCTGGAGAAGATCGAAGAGCTGGCTCTCTACACCGTGACGCAGCACGAGCAGATCAAGTCCCAGCAGGCACGGATCAACGAGTTGCAGGGCGTCAACGCGAAGCTCGACGCACGCCTGGAGGCTCTGGAGAAGGAAGCCGAGAAGCCTTGAAGCGGTGGTGCCCGCGCAACCGCCTTGGACGGAGTGGATGTCCCCTCCGTATGACTCCTCCGTATGGACTCAGTCGTTTTGAGTGGATCGAGCGCCTCGCGCCGGATGCGGGGGCGCTCCCGGCTCTTTGACAACCGACGGACCTCCCCGCCGGGGCCACGGCCTCCCCGGACGGGAGGCCTTTCAAATTCCCGCGCCTCGCCTCTCCGGGCGGGCGGGGCGCGCGGCCTAGAGCTTTTTGGCGTCAGGGAAACCCGCAGCGGCTGTGGACGTAAAAAGCCGCTTAGGCCGAAGCGGGAACCGCCGAAATCCAGAGGCTTTGTAGAGATGGGTCATCCCAGGACTTCCCGATAGCGCCTCAGCGCAGCCAGAAGCTTCGCAGTCGGCTTGGGCGGATTCATCACGGCGTCGAGGAAAGCATCCCGGTCCGCACCGATGAGCATCATCCGCTCGCGCTCGTCGAGCACTCTGCGAGCCCCCTCGTAGGCGAGGTCACCGGCCGTGAGCCCCGAGATGGCGATCGCTCGCTGGATGAGCTTCTTGGCCGAAGGGTCGACACGCAGTTCGATACGCTCGTTCTTGAGCTCCCGATCCGCAGGTTGTTTACGGCGTGTCGACATTGCCATGGTGCCCCCTCCTTGGCACTTTGTGGCAATTCCCCGCGCATTGCAAGAGCACGCGTCCCACCTCCATCACGAGACCTTCTAAGCTCTCCGCGACGGAATCGAAACGAGCAGAACCCGGTCCCAGGCCGGCTCGATCGGAAAAAGAGCTCCGAGAAGGGTTAGCCCGATGCCGGCGGTGCCCGTGAGGAAGCCGGTGTCCTCCACCCATTTTGGCTGGCCGTCGTCGTCCATGTCGCGGGCGAGGAAGCCGGCGCTCCCGCGGCCGGGCTGCCGAAAGTCGAGCGTCCATTCGAACCAGGCGCGGGCGGTATCGGCGAAGACCGGCTCGCCGCTCGCCTGCCAGAGGCGGTTCCAGAGATGGCCCAGGCCGGCCGCGCCGTGGCACAGGCCGGCGTCCTTTATGCCCGCGGCTTCCCGGGAGCACGCTGCCGCGGACCGGGCTGTCTCCAGGGCTTCGCGCTCCCAGGAAGGCTCGCCGGCCTGCCGGGCGGCCCCCAGGAGAGCGGCCGCGATGCCGGGATCGCCGTAGCACCAGGCTTGACGCGAGGGCTTGGGCGATGCCCCGGGAGCGAGGTGGGACGGGAAGACCGCCCCGGCACCGGGAGGCAGCTTCCCCTCGGCGAGCATCCACGCGACGGCTTCCTCGAGGAGCCTTCCGGCCCGCGGTTGCGCGACGCCCGCGGCCACGATCCCGGCCAGGGCGGCGACGATCCCGGGGACGCCGTGGGCGACTCCCAGGTTGTAGTTGCCTTGCGGCATTCTCT
>DATHUD010000221.1:0-3196 GCA_035462575.1 Thermoanaerobaculia bacterium
GAGGTCGACGACCGGGGCGCCGTTCCCAAGACCCTTGTGGAGCGCGCCGCGGCAAGGAAAAAGGAGGCCGACCGTGAGGCCCGTCGACGACGAGACGATTTCCTTCGCTATGATGAGGTTTGGTGTGTCTTCGATGTTGACGTCCATCCCAACCTCCCCGATGCCCGTCAACAGGCCCGAGCCAACGGCATAGAACTCGCGATCTCCAATCCCTGCTTCGAGTTGTGGGCGCTGCTGCACTTCCAGGAGCAGACTTCCCACCTGGAAAGGAAAGATGCCAGGAGCCGGCTGAAGCGCCACTTGCCTGACTACGATAAGGCGCTGCCGTTCGACCGCCTCAAGCCCGGGTACTCTGAAGCCGTCACGCGCGCGAATGAATTGGACCGTCGTTGCGAAGCGGACGGGGAACCGGGCCGCAATCCCTCGACCGGCGTTCACCGGCTGACGGAGCAGATCAGGCTGGGCGGGAAAACGGAGCAGATTTCCGGAATCCGGAGGGAGAGCCAGCAGTAGGGCCGGCTTCGCCGGGAGGCCCCGGGCATTTCGCCCCCCGCCCTCTGGTTATACTCAAGAGCAGGTCCCAACAGGAGAGGTGCGATGCCCAAGATGCCCAGACTCATGATGATCGGAGCGCTCCTCGGCGCTCTTCTGCTGCCGCTCGTGGCGGAGGCCAAGCCTCCGAAGAAGCCGAGAAAACCGAAGCCGGGCACCCAGCAGAATCAGCCGGGCCCGGAGAGCCAGCAGGCGGAGCCCCAGAAGCCGGCGGAGCAGCCGGCGCCGCCGCAGGTCTCCCAGGCCGACCGCCTGCTCTGGGAGTACAAGACGGGCCAGGCCCGCTCCGTGCTCCAGGCGGTGGCCGGGCAGGCGGACCAGAACGGACCGGTGTCCGCGGCCCTGGGGCGGGTCTCGGAGCAGGAGAAGAATTACGGCGAGGCCGAGTCCCGTCTCCGGAAGGCCACGGAGCTCAGCCCGTCGGATCCGGCTTCCTGGGTCTACCTGGGCGAGGTCTACCTTCGCCAGAGGAAGGGCGGCGAGGCCGACGCGGCGTTCCGCAAGGCCACGGAGGTCGCGCGGTCCAAGGGGGGCGGCGACTCCTCCTACTACCTGGGCGTCGCCCAGCAGAGGCTCCGGCAGTATGACGAAGCCATCTCCACCCTTTCCGGCGCCAGCGCGCCCGATTCCGCTCTCATCCCCTACCAGATCGGGGTGACCCGCTCCTTCCAGGAGAACTGGCCGGCGGCCCTCGAGCAGCTCAACCGGGCGATCGAGATGAACTCGCGGCTCGCCTACGCCTACTACTACCGCGGCCTCGTCCAGGAGAAGCTCGGCCGGAAGGACCAGTTGGTGGGCGACATGGAGAATTTCCTGTCGCTCGCGCCCGACGCTCCTGAAGCCGAGCGCGCCAAGGCGATTCTCCGGGCGGTGAAGCGCTAGAAGGCGTTCCCGAACCCGAGGTAGAGCTTGTAACTGTCATCCTCGGGGCGGCGGTCGAGAGGGAAGGCCGCATCGAAGCGAACGAGCCCCAGGGGGGTGCGGGCCCGCAGGCCCAGCCCCAGGGCTTTCGCGAGGTCCTTTCCGAAGTCCCCCGAGTCCTGCCAGACCTGACCGGCGTCGAAGAAGAAGAGGCCGGTCAGATCGAAGGGAAGGGCGAAGCGTAGCTCCTCGTTGAGGACGAGGAGGGCTTCGCCCCCCAGCGCTCTGTCGTCGAAGGGCCGGGGAGGCCCCAGGCTCTCCGTCTCGTATCCCCGCACCGAGAACTCGCCGCCCGCGTAGAACCGCTCCTCGCTGATCAGGTCCTGATCCCGGAACGGTTTCCCGAGCCCCACGCGGAACGATTGCGCCCAGGTGAAGCGCCGGCCGGCCACGGCCACGCCGCGGAACAGGTTGAGCTGTCCGAAGGAGCGGACGTAGTCGAAGTCGCTCCCCAGGAAGTCGCCGCTCCCCGACAGATCGAGGCTCGCGAAGAGGCCTCTCGTCGCGTCCACCGGGTCGTCCCGGCTGTCGAAGAGGAGCTGCGTGCCGAGGTACGGCAGGGTGATCTCGAGGTCGAAGGGGAAAAACGGGTCCGGCTCCTCCTCGTAGAGGTGAGTCGTCCGGTAGCGGGCGTAGAGGCGGCCGGTACCGCGCCGGCCGACCGGGCGGGCGAGTTGGAAGGCGATCTCGCGGCTGTCCTCGATAAAGGCCGAGGTCTCGCCCTCGTCTTCGAGGCGCCGGCGACGGCTCTGGGCATAGCTCTCGAAGGAGATCGGAGTGCCCAGGAGGCCGCCGGTCGAAAGGATCAGACGTCCGCTCTGGTCGTCCTCTTCATAGAGGCCCCGCGCGCCGAAGGTCATGGCCCGGCCGAGGAAGTTCCGGTCGACGACGTCCAACACGGCCGAGGTCCCCTCGCCGCTCACGGTCCGCAGGCCGTAACCGACCCGGAAGCGGGGCCTCTCGGCGAGCGAGAAGGTGACCCGCGCCTCGCCGTCCTCGCCCTTGTCCACGTCCGCGGTGACCCGCGAGAAGGTCCCGAGCTCGAAGAGGCGCCCCCGGGCTTCGTCCACGGCCGCGGGGCTCAGGGGCTCGCCGGGGCGGAGGTCCGCCACGCGGCCGAGGAGTCCTTCGCGGCTCGACCGCTCCCCTTCGAACGCGACCCCGGCGATCTCGTAGTACGGCCCCGGCGTCACCTCGTAGAGCGTGTCCACCCTCCCCGCCTGGCCAGGTTCGGGGGAGACGGACGAACGGACGGTCGCGTCCGCGTAGCCCCGGCTCCGCAGGTCGTCCTCCAGGAGGAGGGCGCCGGCCGAGACGCGGTCCAGCCGGGCGGGGTCGCCCGGCCGCAGAGGAAGGAGCTCGCGCAGCCGGCCGAGCTCCTCGCCCTCGACTCCCGCGATCTCCACATCCCCCAGAACCTGCCGCGTCCCGAGATCCACCCGCACGGTGAGCCGGGATCCCCGGGCGCCGATGGCGTGGCCCGCGATCCGCGCATCGGGCCATCCCAGGGACCGCAAGGCGTCGAGCAGCCTCCGGTCCGCGCCCGGCTCGCCCGCCGCAAGCTCCACGCGGGAGAGGGTGCCGGGAAAGCGGCCGGCGACCCAGCGCATCTCCTCGGGGGAGAGCCGGGGGACCACGAGCTCCCGGATCTCCACCCGGGGACCCGCCTGGGAACGGACGACGACCGTCCGCGGGCCGTCCGGGTCCTCGGCCCGCTCGCGCC
>DATHUD010000222.1:0-8069 GCA_035462575.1 Thermoanaerobaculia bacterium
CTGCGCATTTCCGTCGTCGCCTGCGACGGGCCGTCGTACGCTGCGCATTTCCATCGTCACCTGACGACGGCCCGTCGTACGCTGCGCATTTCCATCGTCGCCTGCGACGGCCCGTCGTACGCTGCGCATTTCCGTCGTCACCTGCGACGGACCGTCGTACGCTGCGCATTTCCATCGTCACCTGCGACGAGCCGTCGTACGCTGCGCATTTCCGTCGTCACCCGGCAACGGACGCAAAAAGGGCGCCCCGCAGGGCGCCCCAGGATTCCTTCGCAACGGCGGGCGGGATCAGCGGTTGCGGACGAGCCGCTCGAGGATCTCGTAAGCGCGGGAGAGGTCGAGGCCGTCCGACAGCTTGATCTCCCGGACCTTGTTCCATTCCTCTCCCTTGGTGTCGCGGTAGAGGACGCGGTTCTGATCCGGCCAGGCGATCAGGACGTTGTCGCCGCTCTCCGAGATGAACACCCGGAGCGTGTCCGCGGAGGCCGTCCCCACGTCCGGAACCGCGCGGCTCCCGGCGAGGCGGAACTGGATGAAGTTGGAGCTCTGGGGCGTCTCGGGCGCCGGGAAGCCGGGCGCGGTCGGGGCGATCTCTTCGGTCCTCTCGACGGCCAGAGCCTTCGCCGGATTCCGCAGGCCCCGTCCCGACAGCTTGGCCCCGAGGTCGATGATGTGGGACCGGGCGGCGCCGCCCAGGAAGGTGAGGTCCTGCGTGCCGCTCTTCAGGATCTTCTCGTGCACCTGGCCGGCCAGCGACTCGGCGATCTCCGTGTGGAACGCGCGGCCGAGCTCGACGATGTGGTTCTGGGCTTCGTCCGCGATGGCCTTCAGGCCCCGCGGTGGATTCGGCCGCCGGCCGAGGTCGATGATGTGGGACCGGGCCTTGTCCGCGAGCTGGCTGAACTCCTGGGGCAGCGCGTCGATCTCGAGCGAGATCAGCCGCTGCTTGGCCGGGGAGACGAACGCCACGACGACGGTGCGGCCGTCCCGCCCGCTCTGGATCGAGGGGGAGCGGACGAGGGCGGGAGAGAGCCCCGGCCCCGCGGCGCCCGCCAGGGCTTCGCTCGGGTCGAAGCTCGAGAGACGGTAGACCGGGTTCCAGCCCAGGTAGACGCCGTCGATGAAGAGGATCGGCGTGTAGAAGGTCTCCAGGAGCCCGCCGGTCTCGATCTCCTCCTCCCAGATCAGGTGGAGGATCGTGCGGTGCTTCAAGACCAGCTCACCGTCGCCGTCGAGGTCGCCGAACGTGTCCCGGGTGATCGCCATCTGGGGGGAGGTCTTGGGCGCGAACGGATTGCCCGTCACCTCGATCGGCTCCGACCACTTGGTCCCATCGAAGCCGGAGAGCTGGAGGATGGGGTGGATGGAGCTGATCGCGCTCTGCCAGACGAGGTAGAGGGTCTCGGAATGGTCCTCATAGAGGAGCGAGGGGGACTTTTCGACCTCGGAGTTGGCCGTGCTGGGGACCAGGATCCGCTGGACCGGGGAGTCCGGCCGCGTCACTTCGAGCGCGAGGACGGGGTCCGAAGCGGTCCCCTTGGCGCCCGGGAAGAGCTGCCCGTAGGTTCCCGTCTTGGCCACGTAGACGGCGCCGTCGGCCCCGAGGACCGCCTGCCGCTCGGAAGCGAAAGCGGCCGAGGCGGCCAACAGCGAGAAACCGATCGCCCAAGCGAAGATTCGCCGGTCGTTGCTCATGAACAGCCCCCTCAAGCGTGCAGATTGACAAGCTTGCGGACGTCGACCGCAAGCAGGAATTCCGGAAGATAGCCGGCCTCGGGGTAGAAGTCCCGGTGCAGGCGCGTGAAATGCCTCCGCGCGGTGCGCACGTCCTCGCTCAGGTTGGCGACCTCCCCCAGGAGGTACAGGGCGTTCTTCACGGCATCGCGCTCCTGCAGGGATTCGGCCAGGACGAGGGCGAGCGTCCCCTGGTGGCGGGCATGCCGGTAGCGGCCCGTCTCCAGGTGAGCGAAGCAGAGGTCCAGCCGGGCGGAGATCTCATGGCGCCGGGCACCCAGCCGGCGCAGCCAGCCCAGGCTCTCGTAGAGGAGCGTGTAGCCCTCCGCGGTCCGCCCCTGGAGGACGCGGCAGTACCCGAGGTTGTCCAGGATCTGGGCGCGCGCGACGCTCGGCTCGTCCGGGATGAGCCCGAGCGCCTTCTCGTACTCCGCCGAGGCCTGCTCGACGAAGCTCTCGGCGAGCAGGGTGTTGCCGATCAGGTTGTAGCTCGAGGCGAGCCAGTCCCGGCGGCCGAGCGATTCGGAGCGGTCGCGGGTGATCCGGGCGTAGAAGAGGGCCTTCTTGTAGTTCTTGGTGAGCTCGTAGTGCCGCGCGATGTTGTACGCCGCGATCCGGCAGCCGGCCGGGTCGCTGTTGCGCAGGAGGATCTCGCGCAGGCGGGGCAGCTCGCTGTCGCCCCGGCCCAGCTCGATCACCACGGCCGAACGGTTGCAGACGGCCAGGTCCACCAGCCGCTGGTCGCCCTGCTCCCGGGCCCAGGCGAGAGCCTGGTCCAGGATCTCCGCGGCCTCCTCCAGACGGCCCGCCTGGATCTCCCTCTCCCCGCGGCTCCTCAACTCCTCGAAAGCTGCCTCGATGCCTTGCGCGTGGTCGCTCATGCTTTTTGTTCGTCCTCTCGCCCTACTCATCGTGCGGTGAATCGGTCTCGCGCATGCCCTGGGCCTGCTTGAACGCGATGAAGTCCTCGACCTCGCGCTGGGCGTCCTGGGGCAGGGAGTGGAAGTCCTGGACGAGCCTCATGTCGCGCGGGGTGATGGACTCCTGCGCGACCCCTTCGAAGAATTCGCCGATGCTCATCTGGAATTCGGCGAGGATGCGGAACAGGGTGTCCAGGCTGACCCGGTACTCCCCTTGCTCCATGCGGGAAAGGTCCGACTGCTGGATCCCCAGGCGGGCGGACAGCTCCACCTGGGTCAGCTTGTGCTCCTTGCGAAGCTCGCGGATCTTTCGCCCGACCAACTGGACCTGGCGAATCTTTTCAGGGGCGGCCATGATGGCAGATCTCGATAGGCTTCTTATGTCAGAATGGCATAGATGAGGCGATACAAGGCGATAGTACGCCTGCACCCCGAGACTGTCAACGGCTCTTCCCTCTCCCTGCGGGGCGCGGATCGGGCATAATGCGCCTCCCCATCTGTGGGACATTGCGGGACATGCCTATGCGACATCACTTCTTCCTTCTCAAAGAGCTGGTCAAACGCGATTTCCAGGGCCGCTACGCCGGGTCTCTGCTGGGCCTCGTCTGGTCCTTCGTGCAGCCTCTCTGGATGCTGCTGCTCTTCACCTTCGTCTTCTCGACCGTGATGAAGATCTCGCCGGTGGGGACGCGGACCGACCACTTCGCCATCTTCCTCTTCTGCGGCCTGCTCCCGTGGATGGCGCTCCAGGAGGGTGTGCTCCGGGCGTCGACCTCGATCACCGACAACGCCAGCCTGGTCAAGAAGCTGCGGTTCCCCGCCGAGGTGCTGGTGCTCGCGGTGGTGGTGGCCGCCCTCTTGCATGAGGCCATTGCCGCCGTGATCTTTCTCGGGGCGTTGGCGGCCCTGGGCGAGCTCTCCTGGGGCGGCCTGCCGCTCCTGCTGCTCGCCCTGCCCCTCCAACTGGCTCTCACCCTGGGCCTGGGGTTGCTCCTCGGCTCGGTGCACGTGTTCTTCAGGGACACGGCGCAGGTGCTCGGGATGGTGCTCACCGGCTGGTTCTACCTGACGCCGATCGTCTATCCGGTGACGCTCGTGCCGGGGCGCTTCCGGACCTGGATCGAGCTCAACCCGCTGACCGCGCTGGTGGGGCTCTACCGGCAGGCCCTCCTGGGCGGGACGGTGGCATGGGTGCCGGGGACGGCGAGCCTGATCGTGGTCGCGGCTGTGTTACTATTCGCCGGCTTTTTTCTGTTCCGCAGTTTGAAGCCGGCCTTCGTGGACGAGATTTGAACAAGGAGCTCCCCCCATGCGTCGTAGTTTGCCCTCCCTGCCGTTCCTCCTTCTGGCTTTCGGGCTCGGGCCCTGGCTGGCCACCTCCGGGTGCGCGCCGGCCACGCCGTCGCCCCGGACCGCCGGAGGAGACGCGGAGGCGGCTCAGAAGGCTCCGGAGGCCAACGCCGCCGGCGGAGCCGAAGCGAAGAAGCCCGAAGCGCCGGTCGATCCTGAGAAACAGAAGCTGCTGGAGCTGGCGGCCGGCTCCAAGGAGAAGCCCCCGGAGATCGCGAAGCTCGAGCCCCCCGACGGGAAGTGGCTCGTGGACGAACAGGGGCTCGAGTACTTCACCACCCCGGTGCCCCGGCTCGAGGGCGGGTACCGGTGGCTGAACGACGAGCACACCAAGGTGAGGCTGCCCTATGGCCTGAGCCTGGACGTGGCCTCCTACGACGAGGCCAACTTCTACATCAAGATCTACCGCCCGACCGGAGAGAAGCGCCGGGCCAAGGGCAGCACGCCGGAGGAGAAGGCGCAGATCGCCGAGAGCTACCGGGCCGACCTTCCGGCGAGCCACCGGCTCCGCTTCGCCCCCTTCGAGGCCGGCCTCCCGAAGGAAGGGCAGTGGCGCAACGGCTTCAAGATCGCCGACATCAACGGCGACGGCCATCTGGACATCGTGCACGGACCGGCGCGCAAGACCGCCAGCCGCCCGCAGATCCTGCTGGGCGACGGCAAGGGCAACTGGAAGGCATGGTCCTCCGCCACCTATCCGTCGATCGCCATGGACTACGGGGACGTCGCCGTGGCCGACTGGAACGGGGACGGCGTGAACGACCTCGCCGTGGCGAGCCACCTGCGCGGTATCGTCGTGATGGTCCGGGACGCCGAGGGCCACTTCAAGCCGTGGACCGAGGGGATCGACTTCCGCGCGTCGGGGGAGCCGGGGGAGACCCCGCTCTTCACCTCGCGGGCGATCAAGGCCGTCGACTGGAACCGCGACGGGCGCCCCGACATCGTGGCCATGGGGGAAGGGCCGCGCCTCGCGGTCGCGCGCGGTCCGGGAGGGGGCGAAGCCAAGAACATCAACGAGGGCGCCCGCGGCCTGCGGGTCTTCCTGAACCAGGGGAACGGCACCTGGGTGTCCAAGACGTTCGAGGGAAGCCGGCTCTTCGGCGACGACCTCGCCCTGGGCGACTTCAACGGCGACGGGTTGACCGACGCCGTCACCGGCTCGGACGTCCTGGGGTACCGCGCGATCGTGAACCTCGCGAAGCCTGACGGCTCCTGGGAGCCGACGGAGATCGAGGCCCTGCGCGGGGGGGCCCTGTTCCGCGCCGTGGCGGCCGCCGACTTCGACAAGGACGGCCGCGACGACCTGGCCGTCGGCTACACTTCGTTCGAAGGGAAGGTCTGGAGGACGGGGATCGACCTCCTCTACGGGCGCGCCGACGGCACGTGGGAGCGCCGGCCCCTGGGCCACGAGGAGAGCAGCACCGGGATCTACTCGATGAGCCCCGGCGACCTGGACGGCGACGGCGCGCTCGATCTGGCCGCCCTGGACGGCAAGGGGCGGATCTGGCTCTTTCTGGCCGACGGCAAGGGCGGGTTCACCCGGGAAGAGACGCTGGCCGGGGAGGCCGCGGGGCTGGACGAGACCTGCCGCGGCTACCACATCGAGCTCGCCGACCTGGACAAGGACGGCAGGGACGAGATGGTGGCAAGCTTCGCGGGCGAGGGGATGACCCCGTTCGGAGAGCGCCTGTGCGCCTCCGGCGGCAGCCTGCGGTCGTGGAAGGCGAGCCGGTCCGCCGAAGGGGAAGGAAAAATCGGAGGTTGACAAACCTCTTGACAGGCCTTGCGAAGCGTTCTATCGTGCCATAGCATATCAGCGGGAAACGATGCGGCAGGAGATTTCCCGGAGCTGAGGGAGACCTGGAAGATCCGCCGAGCACCGATATAACCAAGAGCTTGATCTGCGTCGCTAAAAGACGCCGTTGACTTTCAAACTTTGACTAGGAGGTGATGTTCTTCCGCCGAGCTTTAGAGGGAAGGGTTTCAACTTTGTAGAACCGTGTAGTAACGGACTGACTTCAAGAGGAGATTGTGTAATGAAGAAGATCGCCTTCGGTCTTGCCTTGATGGGCCTCCTGGCCCTGGGTGGGTCGGCGATCGCTGAGATCGGCACGATTGATGACGTGCCGGCGGCGACTCTGCTGGTTCCCTACTTCGAGGTGGACCTCGATGATCCGAACGGCGTGACCACGCTGTTCTCTGTCAACAACGCCTCGGCTTCGGCCGTGGTTGCCCACATCACGTTCTGGACCGACAAGTCGATTCCGACCCTGGACTTCGACGTCTACCTGACCGGTTTCGACGTCCAGACGATCAACATTCGTGACATCTTCAACGGCATCCTGCCGCGCACCGCCGAGCGCAGCCTCGACTCGGGCGACGCTTCCAGCCCGAGCCCGCCGCTGGGCGCGACCCAGGCGGCTCCCCCGATCGACCGGGACTTCCCCGGCACGACCGGTCCCTGCGCCAACCCGTACAACGCGTTCCCGACGGCGACGCTCTCGGCGACGTTCCTCACCAACCACCTGCGTCCCGCCCACACCGGCGGTCCGTCGACGGCCGTCTTCGGTGGCCTCTGCTCGGGTGCTGACTACGGCGACAACATCGCCCGTGGCTACATCACGGTGGACATCGTCAACTCCTGCAACCTGTCGTTCCCGTCGGACGCCGGTTACGCGACCACGTTCCTCGAGTTCGACAACGTGCTCTGGGGCGACTACTTCTACGTGAACCCGGCCGAGGACTTCGCCCAGGGTGAGACCCTCGTCCACGTCGAGGCTTGCGAGCCGGGCAACGGCTACCTCGGCTTCGTCGGCAACGGCGCGGGCCTCTGCCCGTTCGTTACGGGTGACTACACCTTCTACGGCCGTTACGCCGCGGTCGCGGGCAACGACAACCGCGAGCCTCTCGCCACCACCTTCGCGACCCGCTATGCCAATGGCGGCTCGTTCGACGGCGGCACGGACTTCATCGTCTGGCGCGACTCGAAGACGATTCCCACGGGCGTCAACGGCCCGTACAACTGCACCACTGGCGAGGTGGGCTGGTTCCCGCTCGGCCAGACCGATGTGGTTGCTTTCGACGAGCAGGAGAACGCGACCGACCTGTGCTTCCGGGGTGACAACGTCTCTCCGGCCCAGGGTGGCGACGACACCTGCTTCCCGCTCGAGGCGCAGCGGATCTTCGCCGAGGGTGGCAACGTGATCGCCGACGACCTCGGTATCCCGTACACCTTCGGCTGGCTCTATGCCAACCTGAACCACACGATCACCGGCGATCCGTTCCCGGGTGTGGCGCAGGCCTGGTGGACGACCAACATGGACGCCCAGGGCCGCTTCAGCGTCGGCTTCGATGCCATCAAGCTCGACACCGTCACCGAGACGATTCCGGGCGGCGTGACCATCGGCGGGACCTTCTAAGGTTCCAAGCCCTTCATCGATCGGGTGGGTCCGTTCACGGGCCCACCCGGTTTTCCCCGACTCGGCCCTTCGGCAATACGCCCGGGTTTCCGGGGGCACTGCCGAGTGGCTCAGCAAAGAAAGTCTTTCACCCCATTGTTTCCCCTTGCAGAAGGCTGCGGGGTGAGGTACCTTCTGTTGTATCGAAGCTGTTCTATATGAGTTCCGGCCGATACGAGTGATTCGCGCCCGGAAGCCTTGCAGGCCGAGGTGAGCCCCTCGGTGCGAGGCGACTGGAGCTGCCGGTTATGGAAGTACGTAGCGTAGGAGGACAACCGAAATGCGTCACACCCCCCGCCCTGCAAACCTCTGCACCCTGCTCGCCGCACTGGTGGCCGTCGTCTCCACTTTGTGCTCTCCCCCCATGGCCCTGGCGGAGAAAGGGTGCAACGAGGGCAGCCCGGCCTTTCAGGTCCCTCAGACGCTCTGGGGCGATCTGGAGCCCGTCAAGATCATCGTGGACACCACGAGGTACAACGGCAGCCCGCGGGCTGACTCGAACCATCCGCTGTACAGCAGCGTGGACATCGAGAACGGCTTCCTGTTCGCTACGTACATGGGCGGGCTGCAGATCTGGGACGCGCGGGGGAGCAACGCCACCCAGCCC
>DATHUD010000223.1:0-5105 GCA_035462575.1 Thermoanaerobaculia bacterium
GACGCCTTCACGGCGGCGCTCGCCGGCAAGGTGCCGGAGAGCGCGATGCTCAGCCACGACCTGTTCGAGGGGATCTTCGCGCGCGCCGGCCTGGTGACGGACATCGAGCTGTTCGAGGAGTTCCCCGCCCACTTCGAGGTCGCCGCCTCGCGCCAGCACCGCTGGGCGCGAGGCGACTGGCAACTGCTGCCGTGGATCTTCGGCCGGGGCCGCACCCGGGACGGCGGCCGCCTGCGCGACCCGATCCCCCCGATCGGCCGCTTCAAGATGCTCGACAACCTGCGGCGGACGCTGCTGGCGCCGGCCGCCTTCCTCACCCTGCTGGCCGGATGGACGCTGCCCGCCGCCTCGCCCGCGGTGTGGACGAGCTTCGTGCTGGCGACGATGGCCCTGCCCGCGGGCCTCCGTCTCGTTTTCGGGCTGATCCCGCGCCGCCGCGGCATCTCCAAGCGCAGCCACCTGCGCGGCGTCACGGCCGACATCGTTCAGGCCGTCGCCCAGGTGGGGCTGACGGTCGCCTTCCTCGCGCAGCAGGCCTGGGCCATGGCCGATGCGATCGCGCGCACTCTCGGGCGGCTCCAGGGCACGGGCCGCGGAATGCTGCAGTGGGTCACCGCGGCGCAGGCGAAGATCGGGCTCGGCCTCGAGCTGCGGGGCTTCTACCGGCGGATGGCCGGAGGGGTGGCCCTGGCCGCCGTGGCCACGGGGCTCGTGGCGATCGCCGCGGGGCCGCGCCCCGCGACCTGGCTCTGGGCGGGGCCGCTGCTCCTCCTCTGGTGGCTGGCCCCCGCGCTGGCGCGGTGGATCAGCCTGCCGCCGGCTCCGGCGGCCGCGGCCCCCCTCACTCCCGGAGAGGCAGAGACCCTGCGCCTCCTCGCCCGCCGGACCTGGAGCTTCTTCGAGACCTTCGTCGGTCCGGAGGACCACGCGCTGCCGCCCGACAACTTCCAGGAGGACCCCCGGCCGGTGGTGGCCCATCGCACCTCGCCGACGAACCTCGGTCTGTATCTCCTTTCGGTCGTCGCCGCCCGGGACTTCGGCTGGCTGGGCACCGTGGACTCTGTGGAGCGGCTGGAGGCGACGCTCGAGACCTTGAGCAGGCTCGACCGCTTCCAGGGTCACTTCTACAACTGGTACGAAACGCGCGAGCTCCGCCCGCTCGAGCCGCGCTACGTCTCGACGGTCGACAGCGGCAATCTGGCCGGACACCTCCTGGCGCTCGCGGAGTCCTGCCGGCAGCTCGCCGAGCGCCCGCGGACCGGCTCCCAGGGGCTCGCGGGCGTGGCCGACGCCATTGCATTGATCCGCGAGTCGGCGCCGGCGAGCACGGGCCGCCACACCCAGACGGTCACCCGGCGGCAGCTCGACGAAGCGCTCGCGGCGGTCGACGCCGCCCTCGGGCAGGCGGCCCCGGACCTCGCCCAGGAGGTCCATGCGGTGGTGGACGTGACCCGGGCGCTGGCCGGCGAGCAGGGAGAGGCCTGGAAAGAGGCGCTGGCCTGGGCGGAGCGGGCCGAAGAGTGCGTCGAGAGCCACGCGCGGGACTTGGCGGCGCTGCCCGGAGACCTCCCGCGCCGCCTGGCGGAGGTCGCCCGGGCCGCCGAGGGCCTGTTCGCCGAGATGGAAATGGGCTTTCTCTTCGACCCGGCCCGCAAGCTGTTTTCGATCGGCTACCGCGTCGCCGAGGGGGAGCTCGATGCGAGCTTCTACGACCTGCTGGCCTCCGAGGCCCGTCTGGCGAGCTTCATCGCCATCGCCAAGGGGGAGGTCCCGGTGGCGCACTGGTTCCAGCTCGGCCGCGCCTTGACGCCGGTCGGCCGGGGCGCGGCGCTCATCTCCTGGTCGGGATCGATGTTCGAGTATCTGATGCCGGCTCTCGTCATGCGCTCTCCCCCGCACAGCCTGCTCGACCAGACGTGCCGCCTGGTGGTGGGGCGCCAGATGCGCTACGCCGCCACGCGCGGGGTCCCCTGGGGGATCTCGGAGTCGGCGTACAACGCGCGCGACCTCGAGCTGACGTATCAGTACTCCAACTTCGGCGTGCCGGGCCTCGGCCTCAAGCGGGGGCTCTCCGAGGACGTGGTGGTGGCGCCCTACGCCACGGCCCTGGCCGCGATGTTCGAGCCGCAGGCCGCGGTGCGCAACTTCGCTCTCTTGGAGAGCGCCGGAGCCCGCGGCCGCCATGGCTTCTACGAGGCGATCGACTACACGGCCACCCGGCTGCCGGAGGGGGAGAAGCTCGCCGTGGTGCGCGCCTACATGGCGCATCACCAGGGGATGACGCTCCTCGCCCTGAGCAATGTTTTGGACGTCAACCGCGACGGCGCCATGCCGGCCCGCTTCCACGCCGCGCCGCTCGTCCAGGCGACCGAGCTGCTGCTCCAGGAGCGGACGCCGCGCGACGTGGCCGTGGCCCGGCCGCGGGCCGAAGAGGTCGCGGCCGCGCCGGCCGGCGGCCGGGCCCCCGCCGCGGCCCGCCGGTACCGGTCGCCCCACCAGTCGATTCCCCGCAGCCACCTGCTCGGCAACGGCCGCTACGCGGTCATGCTGACCACGGCCGGGTCCGGGTACAGCCGCCTCGGCGACGTGGCCGTCACCCGTTTCCGGGAAGACCCCACCCGCGACGGCTGGGGGAGCTTCCTCTTCCTGCGCGATCCGCACAGCGGCGAGGTGTGGTCCGCGGGGTACCAGCCGAGCGGAGCCGAGCCCGACAGCTACGACGTCGTCTTTTCCGAGGACCGGGCGGAGATCGTCCGCCGCGACCGGGACCTCACGACCCGCCTCGAAGTGGTGGTCTCTCCGGAGGACGAGGCCGAGATCCGCCGGGTGTCGCTCACCAACCACGGCACCCGGACGCGGGAGATCGAGCTGACCTCCTACGCCGAGGTCGTGCTCGCCCCTCCCGCCGCCGACCTCGCCCACCCCGCCTTCTCGAACCTGTTCGTGGAGACCGAATTCGTGCCGTCCTCGGGCGCGCTGCTCGCGTCGCGCCGGCCGCGGTCCCAGAGCGAGCCCCGGCTGTGGGCGGCGCACGTCGCCGCCGCCTCGGGAAGCCGCCTCGGAGAGCTCCAGTTCGAGACCGACCGCCTCCGGTTCCTCGGCCGCGGGCAGGGAGTGAGGACCGCGGCGGCGGTGTTCGACGGCGGTCCCCTCTCGAACACCGCCGGAGCGGTGCTGGACCCGGTCTTCAGCCTGCGTCGCAGGGTTCGCGTCGCCCCGGGCACCACGGCCCGCGTCACCTTCACGACCCTGATGGCGCCGTCGCGCGGGGAGGCGCTCGATCTGGCCGACAAGTACCGCGACCCGGCGGCGTTCGACCGGGCGGCGTCGATGGCCTGGACACAGGCGCAGGTGCAGCTCCGCCATCTCGGCATCGTTCCCGACGAGGCCAGCCTCTTCCAGCGCCTCGCCAACCGCGTCCTCTATTCGGACCCTTCCCTGCGCCCTCCGGCCGAGATGCTGCAGCGCAACACGCGCGGACCGTCCGCCCTCTGGGCCTACGGCATCTCCGGCGACCTGCCGATCATCCTGGTGCGCATCGACGAGGTCGAGGACCTGGGGATCGTCCGCCAAGTCCTCAAGGCCCACGAGTACTTCCGCCTCAAGCTCCTGCCGGTCGACCTGGTGATCTTGAACGAGCGGGCGGCCTCCTACGTCCAGGATCTCCAGATCGCCTTGGAAACCCTGGTGCGCACCAGCCGGGCGCATCTCCACCAGGAAGGGCGCGAGCCCGACCGCAGCGGCGGCACGGCCTTCATCCTGCGCTCGGACCTCGTCGCGCCCGAGGCCCGGGACGCCCTCTTCGCCGCCGCGCGGGCGATGCTCGTGGGCCGCAACGGCTCGCTCTCCGACCAGATCGCGCGCCGGGAGAGCCGGCGGTCGCCGGCCGTGGGCGCGGAGCGGCGGGTCCCGAAGGCCGCCGCCACCAAGGAGCTGCCTGCCGGCACCTCGCCCCCGCGGCCTGAGCTGGAGCTCTGGAACGGTCTCGGAGGATTCGCCGACGGCGGGCGGGAGTACGTGACGATCCTTGAACAGGGGCAGTGGACGCCGGCGCCCTGGATCAACGTGATCGCCAACCCCGGCTTCGGGTTCCAGGTCTCCGAATCGGGCGCCGGCTACACCTGGGCCGGCAACAGCCGCGAGAACCAGCTCACCCCGTGGTCCAACGATCCGGTCAGCGACCCGCCCGGGGCGACCTTCTACGTGCGCGACGAGGAGAGCGGGCAGCTCGGGGGCCCGACCGTCCTCCCGATCCGTGAAGAAAACGGAACCTACGTGGCGCGCCACGGCCAGGGCTACAGCCGCTTCGAGCACACCTCGCACGGCATCGAGCTCGAGCTGCTGCAACTCGTGCCGCTCGCGGACCCGGTCAAGATCTCCCGCCTCGCGATCACCAACCGCGACCGCCGTCCCCGGCGCCTGTCGGTGACCGCCTGCGTCGAATGGGTCCTCGGCTCGTCGCGCAGCGCCTCCGCGCCCTTCCTCGTGACCCGGATCGATCCGGTGACCGGGGCGATGCTGGCGCAGAACGCCTGGAACGGCGAGCACGGCACCCGCGTGGCCTTCGCCGACCTCGGAGGGCTCCAGACCGCCTGGACGGGCGACCGCACGGAATTCCTGGGCCGCAACGGCACGCCCGGCCATCCGGCCGCCCTCGAACGGGGAGACCGCCTGTCCGGCCGGGTGGGCGCCGGCCTCGATCCCTGCGGCGCTCTCCAGACGACCGTCGAGCTGCTCCCCGGCGCCCGGGCCGAGATCGTCTTCACCTTGGGCCAGGGCGGCAGCATCGAAGAGGTGCGGACCCTCGTGCTGCGCTATCGCGAGACCAACCCGGAGGAGGTCCTGGCCGGCGTGATCCGCTCGTGGGACGATCTGGCCACGAGCCTTCAGGTCAGGACTCCGGACCGCGCGATGGACCTCCTGCTCAACCGCTGGCTGCTCTACCAGACCCTCTCCTGCCGGCTCTGGGCGCGCGCGGCCTTCTACCAGGCGGGCGGCGCCTACGGCTTCCGCGATCAGCTCCAGGACGTCATGGCGCTCGCCGTGGCCCGGCCGGAGATCGCGCGCGAGCACATCCTGCGCGCCGCGAGCCGGCAGTTCGTGGA
>DATHUD010000224.1:0-6867 GCA_035462575.1 Thermoanaerobaculia bacterium
CTCGAGGTTGCCGTCGGCGCGATACCGGGCCCGGTCGCCGGTGCGGTAGAGCCGGGCTCCCGGCGTCCCGGAGAAGGGATCGGGCAGGAAGGCCTTCGCGGTCAGCTCCGGCCGCCGGTAGCCGGCACAGAGGCAGTCGCCGCCGATGTAGAGGTCGCCCGGAATCCCTACGGGGCAGGGGGTGAAGCCTGCGTCCAGCACGTGGTAGCGGGCATTCGAGATCGGCCGGCCGTAGGGGATGCTCGGCCAGTCGGGATCGACCTCGCCGACCGGGAACCAGTTGGACCACACCGTGGCCTCGGTGGCGCCGCCCAGGGCCAGGACCCGCGCACCGGGGAAGGACCGCCGCACCCGGTCCGGCAGGGTCACCGGAATCCAGTCGCCCGACAGCAGCACCCGCCGCAGCTTGCTCGCAGCGTCCGGCTCGCCGGGGAACAGCGGCGCGAGCTGGACGAGCGCCGCGGGCGCCGAGTCCCAGAGCGTGATGCCGCCGCTCCGCAGCAGGTGCACCAGATATCCGGGGTCGCCGAGCTCGTCTTTGGTGGCCACGTGGACCGTGCCGCCCGCGCCCAGAACCCCGAAGATGTCGTAGACCGACAGGTCGAAGCAGAGGGAGGTGACGAACAGCCCGCGGTCCTCCGGCCCCACCTCGAACGTGCGGTTGATCCAGTCGACCAGGTTGGCCGCGGGCCGGTGCTGGACGACGATCCCCTTGGGCTCGCCCGTCGAGCCCGAGGTGTGGATCACGTAGGCGACGTCGCCGGGCCCGCACACCCGGGGCAGGCGGGCGGCCGGGCAGCGGTCGGCGTGCCAGCCGGTCCACAGGCGCTTGCCGCGCTCCTTCGCGTGGGTGAGGACCACGTCGTAGCGGAAGCGCAGCTCGTTGGGGAAGCCCTCGGTCCGGAGATGGACGGAAGCGCCCAGATCCCGGAAGAAGCCCGCGTCCAGGTAGAGCTCCCGGCGCCGCGCCGCGAGGGCGGCCCCCTCGGCTCCCCGGTGCTCTTCGATCGCCCGCCGCAGCTCCTCGCGCCGCCCAGCGTCGAGCACGTCGGCGACGAGCACCGCGCCGCCCGGAGCGAGCCGGCCGAGCGCCTGGCGGATCACCCGCTCCAGGTAGCGCGGCCCGGGGAAGAACTGGACCGTGCTGGCCAAGAGAACGAGGTCGAAGCGCTCGTCCTCACCGAGCAGGCCGTCCAGCTCGTGGGCGAAACCGGTCCGGAGAGCGACGTTTTCGACTCCCTCCCTCTCCATGTGTTCGCGGTTGCGCTCCTGGGTGAGCGGAGAGGGGTCGACGCCGGTGACCTGAGCCACCCGGGAAGCCATCTCCCAGAGGAGAAGGCCCGAGCCGCTGCCGATCTCGAGCACCCGCGCCTCCGGGCGCAACCAGGGCTCGGCCAGGGAGAGGACGCGGTCGCGGTACTCGTCGACCTCGGCCCCGCTCATCGGTTGGCCGGTGAAGGCGCTGACGAAGCCGCCCGCGGTCTCCCGGTCGACCGCGCGCTCCGCGACGAAGTCCCACAGCTCGCGCACGCTCTCCGGGTCGAGCGCCTCGGCCGGCGGCTCCGGCTCGGCGACCCCCAGGCAGACCACGTCGGCGAGCGCCGGCAGCCGCCAGCGCATCTCCTCGACGGCAGGGAGCAGACCGGCGCCGGCGACGAGCGCGGGGGCGCCGGTCGAGGCCAGGATCGACTCGACCCGGTCGGCGGGCCAGGCTTCGTCCAGGGCCACGTAGTGACCGCCCGCCTTGAGCACGCCGAAAACGGCGGTGAGCATGTCGAGCGAGCGCTCGGCCCAGACCCCCACGGGCGCGCCCCGCTCGATTCCCAGACCGCGGAGCAGCCGGGCCAGCCGGTTGCTCCGCGCCTCGAGCTCCGCATAGGTCAGCTCGCGGCCCGAGCAGACCGCCGCGACCGCCTCCGGAGCCCGCTCGGCCGCGGCCTCGAAGAACTCGTGCAGCAGGGTCGTCTCGGGGAAGGGAGCGGCCGTGTCGTTCCACTCGGAGAGGAGCTGGTGGCGCTCCCCCGCCGAGAGGAGGGGCAGCTCCGGCAACCGCAGGGAGGGATCGGCCACGGCCCCGGCGAGAAGGCGCGTGAGCTGGCCGGCCAGGCGCCCGGCCATCGGCGCGTCGAAAAGGTCCTGGCTGTACTCGATGAGCCCGGAGAGGCCCTCTCCCGTCTCGTTGAAGACGACGCTCAGCTCGAACTTCGCCGTCCCGGTGTCGAGCGGGACCACGTCGACGTTCAGCCCCGAGAGCGCCAACGGGCCCGACGCGGCGTTCTGGAGGGCGAGCACGACCTGGAAGACCGGCGGGCGGCTGCGGTCGCGCTCCGGGGCCAGCTCCTCGATCAGCCGGTCGAACGGCAGCTCCTGGTGAGCGTAGGCCGCGAGCGTCGTCTCCCGGATCCGCCCCAGGACCTCCAGGAACGGCGGGGCGCCCGAGAGGTCGAGGCGCAGGGCCAGGGTGTTGATGAAGAAGCCGATCAGCGGCTCCGTCTCCATCCGGGTGCGCCCCGCGATCGGCGTCCCCACCGCCAGGTCGCTCTCGCCCGTGGCGCGCTCGAGAAGCGCGGCGAACCCGGCGAGCAGCGTCATGAAGAGCGTCGCCCCGCTCCGGCGGGAGAGCGCGGCGAGCCCGGCCAGGCCCTCCCGGCCGATCGCGAAGCCGTGGCTCGCCCCGCGCATGCTGCGGTCGGCGGGCCGCGGGTGGTCCGTGGGCAGCTCGAGCGCCGGCGGCAGCCCCGCGAGCTCTTCGCGCCACCAGGCGAGCTCCGCTTCGAGAAGCGCGCCCGAGAGGCGGGTCCGTTGCCAGGCGGCGAAGTCCGCGTACTGGAACGCGAGCTCCGGCAGCGGGCTCGGATGCCCCGCCGCGAAGGCTCCGTAGAGCGTCCCGAGCTCCCGCACCAGCACTCCCATCGACCAGCCGTCGCTCACGATGTGGTGCATCGTCACGAGCGCGGAATGCTCCTCGGCCGCCGACCGGACGAGCGCCATGCGCAGCAGCGGACCGCGGCCGAGGTCGAACGGCCGCCGGACCTCGGCGGTGATGAGGCGCTCCATCTCCTCCCGGCGCGCGGGCCCGGGCAGGCCCTCGAGGTCGATCAGCGGCAGGGCGAAGCCGGCGGGCTCCGCGACGGCCTGGGCCGGCTCGCCCGCTTGCTGCGGGAACGTCGTCCGCAGCGCCTCGTGCCGCCGCACCACCTCGCCCAGAGCCGCGGCCAGCGCCCCGGCGTCGAGCTTTCCCGTCAGCTCGACCCGCGCCGGGATGTTGTAGAGCGCGCTTCCCGGATCGAGCTGATCGAGGAACCAGAGCCGCTGCTGCGCGAACGACAGGGGGAGCGGCTGATCGCGCGGGACCCGCGTGAAGGCCGCCTTCGAAGCCTCGTGCCCGGCCGGTGCCGAGCGCTCGATCCGGGCGGCCAGGAGCTCGGCCGTCGGCGCTTCGAACAACGTCCGCAGCGGCAGCTCGACCCCGCAGGCGGAGCGGACCCGCAGGGCCACCTGGACCGCCAGCAGAGAATGGCCGCCGAGCGAGAAGAAGTCGTCCTCGACCCCCACCCGCGCCACCCCGAGGACCTCGGAGAAGATCTCCGCGACCCGCTCCTCGGCCGGCGTCCTCGGCGCCACGAAGCCGTCCTCCCCCTCCAGCCGGGGCTCGGGCAGCGCCTTGCGGTCGAGCTTGCCGTTGGCATTGAGCGGGAGCGCCGGGAGCGCCACCCAGGCCGACGGCACCATGTAGCCCGGCAGCCGCTCGCGCAGGAAGTCCCGCAGCTCCCGGCCGGACGGAACGGGCCCCTCGCCGCCGACCACATAGGCCACCAGGCGCCGGTTCTCCCGGGCCTCGCCTCCGGCCGGCGCCGTCACCGTGACCACCGCCTCGCGGAGGGCCGGGTGCGCGAGCAGGGCCGATTCGATCTCGCCGGGCTCGATCCGCAGGCCGCGCAGCTTGATCTGGTGATCGATCCGGCTGAGGAACTCCAGGTTGCCGTCCGGGCGCCAGCGCGCGAGGTCGCCGGTGCGGTAGAGCCGCTCGCCCGGGGCCTGGCTCAACGGGTGGGGAACGAAGCGCTCCGCCGTTGCGCCGGGACTCCCCAGATAGCCGCGCGCCAGGCCCGCGCCCGCGATGTACAGCTCGCCGGGGACCCCCACCGGCACGGGCTGCTGCCGGCGGTCGAGCAGGTAGATTCCGGAATTCGCGGCCGGGCGGCCGATCGGGGTGACCGGCGGATCGCCGAAACGCTCCCGGCGCGGGTCGACGTCGTACAGGGTGGCGCAGATCGTGGCCTCCGTGGGGCCGTAGCCGTTGATCACGGCGAGGCCTGGACAGAGCGCTCCGATCCGCGCAAGCAGCGGCTCGGGGATCGGCTCGACCCCCACCAGCAGCCGGCGGAGCGAGGCGGCGCCCCCGGTCCGCTCCAGCCGGTCGCAGAGCGCGGCCACCAGGAACGGGGGCACGTAGGCGCTGTCGATCCGCTCCCCGAGGAGCCAGTCGAGGAAGCGCTCGCCGTCCTGGCGGACCGCCTCCGGCACGACGTGGACGGCGCCGCCGGTGAGGAGCGGCGAGAAGACCTCGTAGACCGAGACGTCGAAGCTCAGGCTGGTCCACAGGCTGCCGCGGCTCCCGGCCGCGAGCGGCTGCCGGCGCTCGAAGTCGGCCAGCAGGTTGAGGACGCCACGGTGGGTGCAGCAGACCCCCTTGGGCTTGCCGGTCGAGCCCGAGGTGTGGAGCACATAGGCCAGAGCCTCGGGACCGGTCCGCTCCACCTCGGGGGGCGCCGGCGGATCCTCGCCGGCCGGCGAGGCCTCGTCCAGCCGGAGGACGCGCGAGGCGGCGCCGGTGAGCACCCCTTGGAGGCGGCGCTCGGTGATGAGCAGAGGCCGGCCCGCCCCCTCGAGCATGGTGGCGAGGCGCTCGGCCGGATGGCTGGTGTCCAGGGGCAGGTAGGCGCCGCCGGCCTTGAGCACGCCCAGGATCGCCACCAGCACCGCGGCCGACCTCTCGAGGTAGATTGCCACGGGCGTTTCCGGCCCCACTCCCAGGGCCCGCAGGCGCCCGGCCAGCCGGCCGGCGCTCCGGTCGAGCTCGCGGTAGGTGAGGACCGCTTCCCCGGAGACCACGGCCGGGAGGCCGGGGTGGAGCCCGGCCTGGCGTTCGAAGGCTTCGTGGAGAGTGAGCTGCGGGAAGTCGTGGGCCGCGTCGTTCCACTCCACCAGGAGCTGCCCGCGCTCGGCCGCCGACAGGAGCGGCAGCTCCGACAGGCGCCGCCCCGGGACGGCCGCGGCCCCCGCGAGCAGGCGCACGAAGTGGCCCGCCAGCCGTTCGACCGTCGGCGCCTCGAACAGGTCGCGGCTGGACTCGATCTTCCCCTCGAGGCCGCGCTCCGTCTCGACCAGGGTCAGGGTCAGCTCGAACTTCGCCGTCCCGGTCGCGGTGTCGGAGACGGCGAGCGCGAGCCCGGGCAGCTCCAACCGGCCCAGGGGTGCGTTCTGGAGGGCGAACATCACCTGCACCAGCGGCGGCCGGCTCGCGTCCCGCTCCGGCGCCAGAGCCTCGACCAGACGCTCGAACGGCACCTCCTGGTGCCCGTAGGCGGCGAGCGTCGTCTCCCGCACCCGGCTCACGAGCTGTCCGAGCTCCGGATCTCCCGCGAGGTCCGCGCGCAGCACCAGCGTGTTGACGAAGAGGCCGATCAGCGGCTCCGTCTCCGCCCGCGTGCGCCCCGCGATCGGCGTCCCCACGGCGAAATCGTCCTCGCCCGTATACCGGCCGAGGAGACCCGTAAACCCGGCGAGGAGCGTCATGAAGAGCGTCGCCCCGCGCTGCCGGGAGAGCGCGGTGAGCCCGGCCAGGCCCTCCTCGCCGATCGTGAAGCCGTGGACCGCCCCCCGCGAGCCGCGGACGGCCGGCCGCGGGTGGTCCGTCGGCAGCTCGAGCGCCGGCGGCAGTCCCGCGAGCCGCTCCCGCCACCAAGCGAGCTCCGCTTCCAGAAGCTCGCCGGAAAGCCGGCCGCGTTGCCAGGTGGCGAAGTCCGCGTACTGGAGCGCGAGCTCGGGCAGCGGGCTCGGCCGGCGCGCCACGAAGGCCCCGTACAGGACCCCGAGCTCCCGCACCAGCACTCCCATGGACCAGCCGTCGCTCACGATGTGGTGCATCGTGACCAGCGCCGTATGCTCCACGGCCCCCAGCCTGAGCAGCGCCGCCCGCAGCAGCGGACCGTGGCCGAGGTCGAACGGCCGCCGCGCCTCGGCGTGGGCGAGACGGCTCGCCTCCCCGGCGCGCGCGGGCTCCGGCAGCCCCGCGAGATCGATCTGCGGCAGGACGAAGCCGCCGGGCTCGGCGATGACCTGCATCGGCTCGCCCGCTTGCCGCGGGAACGTCGTCCGCAGCGCCTCGTGCCGCCGCACCACCTCGCCCAGAGCCGCGGCCAGGGCCGCCACGTCGAGCTTTCCGGTCAGCGCGACCGCCGCCGGGATGTTGTAGAGCGGGCTGCCCGGCTCGAGCTGATCGATGAGCCAGAGGCGCTGCTGCGCGAACGACAGGGGGAGCGGCCCCTCGCGCCCGGCCCCTCCGAAGAGCGAGATCCCGGCCTCGTCCCCGATGGATGCCGAGCGCTCGATCCGGACGGCCAGAAGCTCGACCGTCGGCGCTTCGAACAACGTCCGCAGCGGCAGCTCGACCCCGAAGACGGCGCGGACCCGCAGGGCCACCCGGATCGCCAGCAGCGAGTGGCCGCCCAGGGCGAAGAAATCGTCCTCCACTCCCACCCGCTCCACCCCGAGAACCTCGGAGAAGATCTTGGCCACCCGCTCCTCCGCGCGCGTCCGGGGAGCCACGAAGCCGTCCTCCCCTTCCGGCCGCGGCTCGGGCAG
>DATHUD010000225.1:0-3844 GCA_035462575.1 Thermoanaerobaculia bacterium
CGGAGCTGGTCGACGCCCTCTCCTGGTGCTCGCCGGTCCGCGACCTTGCGGAAGACTGGAAGAAGGGACTGATCAACGTTCCCGCCGAGGTGCTGGGGGAAGCCCACGGGGACCTCGCCGCCCCCGCCGTGCGGGAGTGGCTGCGGGAAGAGCACCGGCGCGGAGCCGCCGCCATCGCGGCCCTCGGGGCGAAGCTCCCGGCGATCCGGGACCCGCGGAGCCGGGCCGTCCTCTCCTCCTTCCACCGGGCGCTCGCGGCCTACGAGAGGAAGTACCGGAAGAAGGACCCGTGAGCCTCCGGGACAGCGTCCGCTGGCTCCGCGATCCCTACGCCTTCCTGGACGAGGCCCGGGAGCAACGGGGGCTGACCTTCTGGATGGATCTGGCGCTCGCCGGGCGGGTGCTCGTCACCGGCGATCCGGAGGTCGTCCGGGAGATCGTGGCCCATCCGGACCTCGACGCGGGCCAGGGAATCGCGGCCCTCCGCGCAATCCTGGGCGACCGCTCGCTCATCACCCTGGACGGCGAAGACCACGCGGCCCGCCGCCGCCTCGTAGGCCCCCTGTTCCGCCGGGACCTCGAAGCCCTGGACGAGTTCACCATCGCGGCGGCCCGCGAAGCGCTCGGCGAGATCGCCCCGGGGAGGACCTTCTCCGTCTACGACCTCGCCCGGCGGATCTCGCTCCGCGCCATCGTCCGCCTGCTCTTCGGCGAGACCTCCCGTGAGGAAGCGGCCCGGGCCGAGCGGCGGGTGGACGACTTCCTCCTCTCCTTCGAGAGCCCCTGGGTGCTGTTCCTGCGCCCTCTTCACGTGAATCTGGGGCCGCTCACCGCCTGGGGCCGGGCGTTGCGCAACCGGAGGCGGCTCACCGATTTCCTCGAGGAGCGGATCACCGCTGCACGGCGCTCCAAGGCTGGCGGCGGCGCCCTCGCCCGGATCGTCCGCGAGGGGACGGACCTGCCCGACGACGAGATTGTCTCGGAGATTCTGGCCCTCCTGCTTTTCGGGCACGACACCGGCGCCGCCACCCTGGCCTGGGCGTTCGCTCATATCCACCGGCACCCCGAGGCTTTACAGAAGATCCGGGACGAGACCGAGGAGCACGTCTATCTGCGGGCCTGTCTCGAAGAGAGCATGCGGCTCTGCCCGGTGGTCGTCCACTTGACCCGAGTGGCGCGGCGGGAGACGCGGATCGGCGGCGAGACCGTGCCGGCCGGAACGCGGGTCTTCCCCTCCGCCTACCTCGCGCAGAGGAACCCGGAGGTCTTCCCGGAGCCGGACCGCTTCCTTCCGGAGCGGTTCCTGGAAGGACGGACCTTCGAAGGCGCATACTTCCCCTTCGGGTTCGGCGCCCGCACCTGTATCGGCAGGCACTTCGTGATGCGGCAGATGATCCTCCTCACCTCCACGATCCTCCGCCACGCGGACCTGGCGCTCCTGCCCGGCGACCACGCCCGGCCGGTGCGCCGGCTCGTCCTCATTCTCCCCGAGGGGGGCACGCGGATGGTGCTCCGGGGATGGCGGCCGTGAGCGAAAAGGTTCTCATCGTGACCGGCGGGCTCCTGACGGGCAAGGAGAGCTCGTTCCTCCTCGCCGCCCGGAAGTGGTGGGAGCAGTGGCGGTCTGCCGAGGCGGCCTGGCTCGATCTCAAGGTCAAGCTGGTGATGGCCGAGCCGCTCCTCGCCGCGAAGCTCGAAATGCTTCGTCTTCCTCGGCACCGGCAGATCCGGGAGACATTCCAGCATCGGGAAAACGTCGAGCCCCCGTCGCTCACCGAGGTGGTCCTCGCGACCCTCCTCCACCGCGCGGGGCTCCCCTACGAGCGGATGGAGCTCGACGAGCTGTTCTCCGATCCTCGCGGGGTCGAGAAAAAGCTCGCGGAGACGACCTGCGTCTTCCTTTCGAGCACCTACCTCCACGACCTTTCCGAGATCGAGCCGATCCTCCGGCGCCTGAAGCGCCCGCACAACCGGATCGTCCTGGGCGGAGCCCTCGCGGGCATCCTGCACAGCCAGTGGGACGGAGCGCCCGAGGTAGACGTGGTCGCGGTCGGCTACGGGGAGATGCTCGTCGATTCCCTCGCCGCCTGGATCCGCTCGGATTATCGGACGCTCGAGCCCCCGGCCGCGGGGAGGCTCGTGCGCAAGGGGACCACGGACTTCCTCTACAGCGGCGTGCCGGCGGACGCGAGCCTCGACTTCCTCCCCACACCGGACTGGAGCCTCGCCGCCCGGGACCACGGCACACAGTTCCGAATGATCTATTACGAGAGCGTCCGCGGCTGCCCCTACCGCTGCAACTTCTGCAACTACCCCTACCTCTTCGACGACACGAAGTTCCGCACGAAGAGCGCGGCGAAGATCGCGGACGACTGGGAGCTGTACGTGAAAGATCTCGGGGTCGAAACCATCACCTGCCTCGACTCCCTCTTCACCATGCCCCGCCCGCGCCTCAAAGAGCTGTGCCGGCTGCTGATCCAGAGGAACATCCGCGTCCAATGGGTCTGCTACGCCCGGGCGGACGACCTGGCGGACGAGGAGACCGTCGTTCTGATGAAAGAGGCCGGAGCCCTCCAGGTGCAGATCGGCATCGAATCGGGCGACGCGCAGCTCCTGGACAACATGGACAAGGCCTGTACCGTCGAGGCGAACGCCCGCGCCCTCCGCAACTGCCGCAAGCACGGCCTCACGAGCCTCGTCTCCCTCATCGTGGGCTTCCCCGGCGAGACCCCCGAGACCCTGGACCGCACCTACCGGTTCCTCACCGAGAGCCCGCCGGACTTCTACTTCCTCGCCACCTTCAGCACCCGGGTCGCCGGGGTCCCCCTCCTCCGGCCGGAAAACCGGGAGCGCTTCGGTCTCCGGGTGATGGAAAACCTCCGCAGCATGGCCCCCTACTGGGAGCACGCCACCATGTCCTCCGCCGAGGTGGGAAACCACGTCCGCGCTCTCGACCGCCGCCTGATGCGCGACCGGATCGCCCTGAACGCCGCCCTCTTCTACCCCGCCCTGCTCTCCTTCCGCCCCGACCAGCGGGACGCCCTGCTCGACTTCCAGCAGCGGGCCGCCGCGGGACACCCCCTCCTCCGGAGAGGCTTCGACCTCGCGAACCGCTGGGTGGACGGGCGTCTGCGCCGGGCGGTGGCGGAGCACTTCGTTGTGGCGGGGGCATGAGGCTAGAGGAAGTCGTCTATCATCTTTCCATGACCGATGTTCCTCTCTCGACCGATTTCGATGATCCCGAGGCGATCCCCTATTTCCTCTGGGATGAGCCGATGACTGTCCGGGAGCTCGAAAGCCGGCTGCGCACGGCATCTCTTCCCGAGAGGACCCGGCTCCTGGCGAAGGTCCTGCGCGAGGCCCGGGATACCGAAGTCTGGAGGTTCACAACCCCGCAGGAAGTCGCCCGCTCCTGGCCGTCTCTCGCCCGCCAGTTGGGCCGCCGCCGGACTTTCTGGGAGTTTCTCCTTTCCGCGTGGAAGAGGCAGGGACGGCTTGAGCTCGACACGGCTCAATAATCTGCAGAGAGAGGTTCTGGATGCGTTCTTCCGACGGGAGGACCGCTTCTTTCTCACCGGCGGCGCGGCGCTCGCGGGCTATTACCTGAAGCATCGCGAGACCAAGGACCTCGACCTCTTCACAACTGAAAACCGCATGGAGGAAGGGGTCTCCGCCCTGACTGCCGCCGCGCAGGAGGTCGGAGCCTCGATCGAGCCCCTACGCACCTCGCCCGACTTCCGACGCTTCCTTCTGAGGCACGAATCGGGGGCTGTCGTGGTCGACCTGGTCAGAGACCTGACACCGCAGATCTTTTCTGAAAAGTCTCTGTTTGGAACCATCCGGG
>DATHUD010000226.1:0-23848 GCA_035462575.1 Thermoanaerobaculia bacterium
TGGGTGGACCGGACGCGGGCGCGGCGCTGGAGCTCGGACTGCACCGCCGCCGGCAGCGACAGATGCTCGACGACGGCCCGGGCCGCCTCGATCTCCATGAGATTGCGGGCGATCGAGGAAGTCAGGGTGTAGCGCGGTTGCCAGGGTGTCATGAGGTCGACGCTCCAGAAAATTATCTCTCCGAAGCCGGCCGCTGTCGATGTTGCGGATTTTGGCGCAAAACGCTTGACAACCCTTTTCGTTCTGCTATGCTCCCTCTCCCTTTGAGGAATCGACCGATGAGAACCCAGGCTTTCCACCAGACATTCGCGTTACGCCCGAGCGTCCTGCCGTGCTTTGACGGCAAAGGAATCGCCACGGCGTTCGAGCCTCGCTGGGAGCGAGGAACCGCACCCTAGGAAAGCTTTCAAAGCAGGCTTGTTCAAAGCCTTCCGGGGTGTGAGACCTCGGAAGGCTTTTTTGCTTTCCGGGGCTGCGAAACGAATTTTTAGAGTCCGGCCCCATCCGGCTCCGGCGGTGCACGCGCCTCGCGCGAGCGATCGGAAGGCGTGTATTCCGCGCACGGGTTCTAAAGCGGATGGGGATGGAAGCACGGCTAGCTCAGTCGGGTAGAGCGCCGAGCCAAGAGCTCGGTAGTCGTGGGTTCAAATCCCACGTCGTGACCACAACGCGCCTGAAAAGCGCTCCAACGAGGGCTTTCCGGAGGGCGGACGCCGCGCGGCCGCCAGCCGGCCGCAGAGGATCGCGGACCGGCGGCACGCAAAGGCGCCTTGAGGCCCGTGGATGGGTTTTGCTCGAACGCCGGATCGTCGTGCGAATCGGGTCTGACGAAGGTTTCGATCAGACCGGCGCGCGGTGAAAAGGCGGGAGGCGAGGCCAGGAAGCGTGGCCCCGTGCCCGAGGTGTGGCGGAGCCGGTGCTCCGCCCTCCGGGAGCCGATTTTACGCAGTCGAGTCGAAGGAGGTGTGCAATGTTGTTCCCGCTTCGTTTTATTCGTATTCGCGAGCACGAGCGCGGTCTGCTGTTCGAGCGCGGTGTGTTCTCGCGCCTGCTCCTTCCGGGCCGGCATTTCGTGGCCGACCCGCTCGCGCGCAAGCGGATCGAAAGGGTTTCGGTCCGCCGGGCCTGGATCGATCACAAGGACCTCGACGTGATCGTGCGTTCGGGCGCTCTCTCGGGCCAGGCTCTCGTGCTCGATTTGAAGGATCACGAGCGCGCGCTGGTGTGGGTGGACGGCCGGATCGACGCCGTGCTCGGCCCGGGCCTCCACGCGCTGTGGACCGCCTTTCATGAGGTCCGCGCCGAATTGATCGACGCGCGGCCGGTGCGCTTCGAGCATCCGGAGCTGCCGGTGGTGCTCGCCGCGCGGGGCGCGCGGGAGCTTCTGGAGGCCGCGACGGTCGCGGCCGGCTGGATGGGTCTGGTGTTCCAGGACGGCCGCCACGCCGCGACGCTGCCGCCGGGCGTGCACGCGTTCTGGAAGGGCGAGGGGCACGTCCGCGTGCTGCCGGTCGACCTGCGCGAGCAGGCGGCCGACGTCTCCGGCCAGGAGATCATGACCGCCGACAAGGTGACCCTGCGCCTGAACGCCCTGGTCACCTACCGGGTGATCGATCCGGTGAAGGCGGTCACCGAGGTCGAGGACCACGCGCAGGCCCTCTACCGGCAGGCGCAGCTCGCGCTGCGGGCGGTGGTGGGCACCCGCGACCTCGACGCGCTGCTCTCCGACAAGGACGGCGTGGCCCGCCAGCTCGAAGAGATGCTCCGGGCGCGGGCCGCGGCCTTCGGCCTGGAGGTGCGCGCGGTGGGTATCCGGGACGTGATCCTGCCGGGTGAGATGAAGGAGATCCTGAACCGGGTGACCGAGGCGAAGAAGGCCGCCGAGGCCACCCTGGTGACCCGGCGCGAGGAGACGGCGGCCATCCGCTCCCAGGCCAACACCGCCCGGATCTTCGAGTCGAGCCCGACGCTCATGCGTCTGCGCGAGCTCGAGGTTCTGGAGAAGGTGGCGGAGAAGGCCAACCTCTCCGTGATCCTGGGCGACGGCGGCCTCGCCGAGCGGGTCGTCAAGCTGCTGTAGGAGATGATTCCGGCGCCATCCCGAGTCGGGGTGGCGCCGTTTCTTTTCTGACAAGGAGCGGCCGGGACCCGCTACAATGCCCCGCCATGACGGGAGACTCTGAGCGCTACACGCGGATCACGACCGAGGCGGCCCTGGCGGAGGCGGCGCGGCGGTGGGCCGAGGTGCCGGTCCTGGGGCTGGACACCGAGTTCGTCCGCACCTCGACCTTCTACCACCGCCTCGGGCTCATCCAGGTGTCGGACGGCCGGTCTTCCTGGCTCGTCGATCCCCTGGCGGTCGAGGACCTCTCCCCCCTGGTGGAGGTCTTCCGCGCGCCCTCCGTCCTCAAGGTCATCCATTCGGGGAGCGAGGACATCGAGGTCTTCTACCGCGCCTTCGGGGTGCTGCCCGCGCCGCTCTTCGACACGCAGGTGGCGGCGGCGCTCGCGGGGGCGGGCGCCTTCCTGAGCTACCAGAAGCTGGTCGCGGCCTTTCTGGGAATCGAGGTGCCCAAGGACGAGACGCGGACCGACTGGATGGCCCGCCCGCTCTCCGCCGCCCAGCTCGCCTACGCGGCCGAGGACGTGATCTACCTCGTCCCTCTCTACGAGCGGCTCCAAGAGGAGCTGTCCGCCCTCGGCCGCCACTCCTGGGCGCTCGAAGACTCCGCGGCCCTGCTCGACACCTCCCGCTTCGAGGAGGATCTCGAAACGGCCTACCTGCGCATCAAGGGGGCCGGCCGGCTCGACCGCCGCCAGTTGGGGGCGCTCCAGCTCCTGGCGTCCTGGCGCGAGAGGGAGGCGCGGCAGCGGGACATGCCCCGCAACTTCGTGCTCCGGGAGGGGCTCCTTCTGGATCTCGCGACCCGCCAGCCGAAGACGGCGCGCGACCTCCAGAAGCTCCCGTCCTTCGACCTCCGCCAGGCGGACCGGGACGCCGCTACCTGGCTCGATTTCCTGGCGAAGAACGCGGAACGGCCCGAGTCCGATCTCCCGCCGAGGATCTCGCGCGCTCCGTACTCGCCCGCCATCCGCGAGCTCGAAGACCGCCTGCGGGAGCTGGTGAAGCAGAAAGCCGCCTCCCTGGGCATTCCGCCGGAGATCCTCGCCCCCCGCCGCACTCTGGACGCCCTGCTTCGCCTGACCGTGGGGAAGCCCGATCCGAGGCTCCCCCGCGAGCTCGACGGCTGGCGCCGCGAGGTGATCGGCGAGGATCTTCTGCGCGAAGCCCTCGCCGACCCGGCGATCGCCGAGCCGGCCTCCTGATCAGAAGGCCCCGGTGTCTCCCACGCTCCCGAAGCGGCCGCTGGGGTTCTTGTAGGCCTTCACCTTTCCGGTCTCCGTGTCGGTCACGGTGAGGGTGTACTCCACGTTCGAGAGCGCCCCGTAGAAGAGCCAGAACTTGTTGTTGACCGGCCGGCCGTCGAGCACCTTGACGACGGTTTCGACGTTCGTTTCCGTGAAGAACCAGAAGTAGCCGGTGTCCCCGCTGAGCGCCACGGCCTTGCCGCTCCCGGTGTTGCCGGAGAAGTCCTTCCACGCGATCTCCACCGCGAAGCGCCCGTTGTTCAGGCAGAGCCGCGTGGCGCTCGCGACGCACGGGCCGGCCGCCTTGGCGGAGGCGGTGCTCTCTGAAACGATCGGAGCCGGGGAGGGGCTCGCGATGCTCGTCGAGTTGTGGGCCCCCAGAGGGCCGAAACCCTGGGTGTCGCCCACGCTCGCGAGCAGGCCGGGGGGATTGAAATAGCGGCGCGCAAGGCCGGTCCGGGTGTCGGTGACGGTCAGGGCGTACTCGACGCTCGACAGGGCGCCATAGAACACCCAGTGGTGGCCGTTGACCCCCAGGCCGTCCAGCACCTTGACGACGACCTCGACGTTGGCCGGATCGAAGAACCAGAAGGTGCCGGTGTCGCCGGTGAGCGCCACGGCCTGGCCGGCGCCGGTGTTCCCCGAGAAGTCGCGCCAGGAGACCTCCACCTTGAACCGGCCGCCGTTCAGGCAGAGCACGGTGGGGGAGGGCTGGCAGGCCGGGCCTTCCAGGGGGAAGGCCCACAGCTCCTGGCCGGCGATGCCGTCGTCAGCCGCGAAGAGGAGCTGGTTCCCGAGGAGGTTGAGCGCGGAGGGATTGGAGGAGGCCCCTTCCGGCGCGAGATCCTGCAGCATGCGGGTGCCGGTTGCCGTGCCGTCGGTTTCCCACAGCTCGAAGCCGTGGAGGCCGTCCGTGGCCGAGAAATAGAGCTTGCCCGCAGCCAGCCGGAAGTGCCCCGGGCTGGAGCCGGCCGAGCCCGGCAGGAGGTCACGCAGCATGCGGGTGCCCGCGGCCGTGCCGTCGCTCGTCCACAGCTCGGTGCCGTGGATTCCGTCGTCGGCCGCGAAGACGAGCTGGGAGCCCAGGACGGTGAGACCGGTATGGTGCAAGGCGTAAGAGAAGGGGACCCTGAATTCCGCCAGGATCACGGTCCCCGCGGTCGTGCCGTCCGTGCGCCAGAGCGCGCGGCGGGTCTCCGAGGGGTCGGTGTTGGCGAAGAAGTAGACGGCTCCCTGGAAGATGGTGAATTCTGCGGCCTGGGCTTCAATCCCGCGGCGCTCCAGGTCGAAGTCCCGCACGAGGACCGTCCCCAGGGACGTGCCGTCCGTCCTCCAGAGCTGGGGATAGGAAGAGGTCGGGATGGGCGCGAGGAACAGGGTGGTGGAGCCGAACCGGGTGATCTGGGGGTCGTTGAGGGAGCCGAACCCCTGGTAGTCGAGCACGGTATGCGTCCCGGCCTGGGTCCCGTCCGTCCGCCAGAGCCCGTCCGTCCCGCTGTTGCTCCTATCCGCGGCGAACCAGAGCTCGGAGCCGACCGGGGTCAGGAAGGCCACGCTCCGAATCTCTGTGGAGAGGTCGACGACTCGCATCGTCCCCTGCGGCGTGCCGTCGCTCTTCCAGATCTCGCCTCCCTCGGCCCCGAAGAAGAGCTGATCCTTGTAGGAGACGACCGAGTCCAGGAGGATCTCCAGGGGCTCTACGGTCAACTGGGTGGCGGAGCCGTCCGCTCCGATCCGCCAGACCTCGTGTCCGGGGTAGTGGCTCCGCAGGAGGAAAACCTTTCCGCCGGCGGTGAGCAGGGGAGACAGGGGGAAGCCGTCGTCCTCGTCACAGTCGAGAGCCGGCCCGGCTGTTCCGGTACCTCCTGCGGTTCCGTCGGTCCACCAGACCCTGCGCCTCTCTCCATCACAGGCGGTGAAATACGTTCTGCCCCCCACGACCAGGGTTTCCCGGATGCCGGCCGAGCCCCCTTGCCGGGCGAAGCCCGTCAACCTCCGGGTCCCTTCCCCCGTCCCGTCGCTGACCCAGAGATCTTCGGAGGAGGAGTCCGGCCGGGCGGTGAAGACGACGTTCTTGCCGAGGATCGCGACCTCGACCCCGGGATATCCTCCCGGAGGAACGTCCGCGAAGCGCCGGGTCCCCTCCGGGGTCCCGTTGCTCCTCCAGAGCGCTTCGCCGGTGCCGTTCGTACCCTCTCGACCCCGGAAGTAGACCCATCCGCCCTCCTCTTCGAGCGGCCCCGACACGCCGTCACAGTAGCCCGGGCAGAGGTCCCCGAGGGGGGTGGTGCCCCGTGCCGTGCCATCGGTCCTCCAGAGCTCGCGCCCGTGCTCTCCATCCCCGCTTGCGAACAGGAGCCTTCCCCCCAGCTTCACGAGCTTCGGGTTGTCCGTGTAGAGCTCGCAGGAGGGACACACCGGGGCGGTGGACTCCGGAGAGCCCGAGGTGGACCAGAGATCGATCCCGGAGACGCCGTCGCTGGCCCAGAAGATCAGCCGGTCTCCCAACAGCTCGATTGCACCCGGGTCGAGGCCTTCGTTGAACGGGTCGTGGTAGCCGAACTGGGTGGCCTGCTTCGTTCCGGCGGCGGTGCCGTCGGTGGCCCAGAGCTCGGCGCCGTGGGTCAGGTCGTCGGCTACGAGCCAGGCCTTGCCTCCGATGGGCTCGAGGAAAAAGGTCTGGCTGAAGGGAGAGGGAGCCGCGAAGTCCGTGATCGGCCGGGTCCCGGCGGCGGTGCCGTCGCTCACCCAGAGCTCGTCGCCCTGCGCCTGAGCGAGGAAGAGAAGCTTGCCTCCCAGGGCCGTGAGCTGCCGCGGGGTGTCGAAGCCTGCGAGCTCCTTGACCAGGACCGTTCCCTCCTCGGTACCGTCGGTCCTCCAGAGCTTGCGGTCGGTGGTGAAGAACACCTGGCTCCCGGCGGCGGTCATCTGCCGCGGGCTGCTGTCCTCGGAGCCGGGGACGAGGTCCTTGATCCTCCGGGTCCCCTCCCGCGTGCCATCGCTCCTCCACAGCTCGCAGCCATCCTCCGCGGCGCAGCCGGAGAAGTAGAGGACGCCGCCTGCCAGGAGGGCGGGGATGGGCTCGTCAGAGTCGGTCGGGATCCGGACCGGCTCCGTGGAGTCGGGCAGCAGATAGGTCCCTCCAGTCGTCCCATCCGAGCGCCAGAGGGGCTTCCTCTGGTGGGACGAGTAGGGATCGGTCTCGGAGAGCCCGAAGAGCACGGAGCGCGTGGCGTCCAAGATCGAGGGGCTCGACGAGCACTCTCCCGGGCAGAGGTCGGCCAGCATGCGCGTGCCGGTCCCCTGACCGTCCGTCACCCATAGCTCCCGGCCCGAGCTGGGCTCGCCGGCGGCGAAGTAGACCTTGCCCTGAAAGGGGAAGAGCTGCCGGGGATAGGAGGAGGCGGAGTCAACCCGTGGATCGATCTCCGTGATCCGGGTCGCCGTTTGGCCCAAGGCCACGGCGGGAAGGCAGAGAAGGCCGAACGAAGCCGCGATTCGCGAAAGGCGCCGGTTCATGATCTCGGCTCCTCAGAACGCCGTGGTGTCCCCGACACTCGCGAAGCGGTTGCTCGGGTTCTTGTAGGTCTTGACCTTGCCGGTCGTGGTGTCGGTGACGGTCAGGGTGTATTCGACGTTCGAAAGGGCGCCGTAGAAGAGCCAGAACCTGCCGTTGACCGGCCGGCCGTCCAGGACCTTGGCGACCACCTCGACGTTCGCGGCGTCGAAGAACCAGAAATAGCCGGTGTCGGGCGTGAGCGCCACCGCCCGGCCCTTGCCCGTGCGGCCGGAGAAATCCTTCCACGAGGACTCGACCGCGAACCGGCCGCCGTTCAGGCACAGCCGCGTGGCGCTCGCCACGCACGCGGCCTTGGCGGGGGAGCTCGTCGCGGCGATGAGCGGCGGCGGGGAGAGGGCGGCCACGGAGGTCGAGGAGTACGCCCCGAGCGGGCCGAAGCCCTGGGTGTCTCCCACGCTCGCGAGCTGGCCGGCCGGGTTGAAGTACCGGCGCGAGAGGCCGGTCGCGGTGTCGGTCACGGTCAGCGTGTACTCGACGCTCGACAGCGCCCCGTAGAACACCCAGTGGTGGCCGTTGACCCCTTGGCCGTCGAGCACTTTCACGATGACCTCGACGTTTCCCGGGTCGAAGAACCAGAAGGTGCCGGTGTCGGCGGTCAGGGCGGTGGCCTGGCCTCTTCCGGTGCGGCCCGAGAAGTCCTTCCACGAGACCTCCGCCCTGAAGCGGCCGTTTCCCAGGCAGAGGGTGGTCGCGGAGGGCGGGCAGACGGGGCCGGTCAGGGGGAGGACCCAGAGCTCCCGGCCGAAGGCGCCATCATCAGCCACGAAGAAGAGGCGGTCTCCCACGACGGTGAGCTGCGACGGGTTGGAGGATGCGCCCAGGGGAGCCAGATCCTGGACGAGCCGGGTCCCCTCGGCCGTCCCGTCCGTGCGCCAGAGCTCGAAGCCGTGGCGGCCGTCGTGCGCCGAGAAGTAGAGCCTCCCCGCGGCGGTCCGGAGCTCGCTCAGGCCGGAGCCCTGGGGGCCCGGGAAGACGTCTTTGAGCAGCACCGTGCCCGCGGCCGTGCCGTCGCTCTTCCAGAGCTCCCGCCCATGGACGCCGTCGTCGGCCGCAAGGAGGAGGGAGGGCCCGAGAGCCACGAGAGACTCGGGGAAGAAGTAGGAGGAAACGTAGTCGTAGCCGTCCGCGAGGAACTCGCGGACCCGGGCCGTTCCGGCCGCGGTGCCGTCCGAGCGGAAGAGCCCCCGGGCCTGCTCCGACGTCGTGGCGAAGAAGTAGACGGCTCCGTTCCAGGCGGTCAGGTTGGACGGAGCTGCCTCGCGGCCGTACTCCCCGGGCTCCGGATCGAGGTCGCGCACGAGGGCGGCGCTCTCCGGAGTGCCTTCTGTCTTCCAGAGCTGGCGGTGGTGGTCCTCGTCCGGGCCGAAGAAGAAGACCGTGGAGCCGAGCCGGGTGAAGTCCGGGTCCTGGACCACGCGTTTCGTGCCGCAGTCCGCGGCCTTGCGGGTGCCGGCCGGGGTGCCGTCCGTCCTCCAGACCTCCGTGCCGCCCTCTTCGTTTTCGTCGTAGGCGAGGAACCAGATCTCGGACCCGATCGGAGTCAGGAACGAGGGCCCGCGAACGGAGAGAGGGAGATCCAGAGCCTTGACCGTCCCCTGGGGAGTGCCGTCGCTCGTCCAGATCTCGTAGGGACCTTCGGAGGGCTCCGGGTAGACGGCGAACAGCAGGCGGTCGCCCAGGGGCACCATCTCCAGAATGCTGTATTCGAGCTCGAGCTTGGTCAGCAGGGTGTGGGACCCGTCGGGGTGGATCCGCAGGAGCTCAGCGCCGTCAAACTCGCGGCGGACTACGAACAGGGCGCCGCCTGCCCCCGTCGGCCGGAAGAGGGAATCGTTGCAACTCCAGGTCGGCAGAGGCGCCTGAAGCGTGGTCTCGGGCGTGCCTCCGCTGACCCAGATCCGGGCCGTGTAATCGATGCAAGCCTTGAAGTAGAGCCTGGCTCCGTCCGTCGCGAGGTTGTCGATTTCCGGAGAGCCCGTGCCCCCGGCGATGTCGGCGACCATGCGGGTCCCCGCGGGGGTGCCGTTGCTCACCCAGGGCTCGACCCCGTAGGCGTTGCTCCACGCGGCGTAGAAGAGCCTCTGCCCGAGCGCCGCGACGTCGAATTCGACGTAGGGAGAGGAGCCCTGGGAGATGTAGGGGCCCGGAGCGGCGAAGCGCCGGGTCCCCGCCGCGGTGCCGTCGCTCTTCCAGAGCTCGACCGGTCCGTTTCCGGGAGCATCGGCGCCAAAGAACGCGGCGCCGAGGAGAGGGACCGGCTCGGACAGCGCTCCGTTGCAGGTGCCGGGACAGGCTTCCTGGAGGAGAGCGGTGCCCTGGGGCGTGCCGTCGCTCGCCCACAGCTCGGAGCCGTGGGCCGCGTCGGTGCCGGTGAAGAGCAACCTGTCTCCGACTTTCACGAGGGCCCGGTCGGGGTTGCTGAACGAGCAGCCGGGGCATAGGGGCGCCGTGGACTCCGGAGTGCCCGTGGAGGACCACGGCTGGAAGCCGGTGATGCCGTCCGTGGCCCAGAAGACCAGGCGGTTTCCCAGCAGCTCGAGCTCGAAGCTCTTGAGCCCCGCCCCTTCATAGAAAGGACTGCCGTCGACGAAGAAGGGATCGAAGTAGCCGAACTCCGTGACCCGCTTCGTTCCGGCGGCGGTGCCGTCGCTCACCCAGAGCTCGGCGCCGTGGACGACGTCGTCCGCCGCGAAGTAGACCTTGCCGCCGAGGGCTTTCAGGAAGTGGGTCTGCGCGAAAGGATCGTTGGGCACGAAGGCGGTCACCTCCTTCGTCCCGGCGGCGGTGCCGTCGCTCACCCAGAGCTCCTGCCCGGACGACAGCGAATCCCCTGCGACGAAGAGGACCTTGTTGCCCAGGGCCGCGAACCGTCCCACGGAGTAGGGGATCTGCGTCACGGGGACCGTGCCCGTTTCCGTCCCGTCGCTCACCCAGAGCGTCCGGTCCGTGGTGAAGAACAGCCGGTCCCCCGCGACCGTCAGATTGTAGGGATGGCCCCCCTCGCCTCCCGGTACGAGATCCCGGACGATCCGGGTCCCACCCGGGGTCCCGTCGCTCCTCCACAGCTCGCAGCCCGGGCCCGGGACGCAGGCGGAGAAATAAAAGACATCCTTCAGGAATGCGGTCCGGATCCCGAAGTCTTCATAGTCGGAGACCGGGATCCGCTCGCCGCCGATCGTCAGGGGAAACGTGCCTGCGGGGGTTCCGTCCGAGCGCCAGAGGTACGGGTCGTCCAAGTCGTACTCTCCCTTGTAGGCGAGCCCCAGGACCGCCGAGCGGGTGGCTCCCAGGAGCCGGGGGAGCGAGAAGCAGCTCCCCGGACAGAAGTCGGCGAGGAGCCGCGTTCCGGTCGCGCCGCCGTCCGAGATCCACAGCTCCCGGCCCGATCCCGGCTCAGTGGCGGCGAAGAAGACCTTGCCCTTCCACGCGAGCAGGCTGCCGGGGAACGAGGACGCCCGCGCCGCGTCCGGCCTGGGATCGACGTCCATCACCAGAGACGCCGTCTGGCTCACTGCCGGATGGAGCAGGGGGAGACAGAGGAGCGCGAGCACGAGCTTGGAGGTTTTTACCATTGGAGGTTCCTCGCCATTCAATCCATGAAGATTTCGGGCAGGCTAGCAGAGGGAGACCCCGCGGCCAAGCGCGGGCCCGCCCTCTCCGGAGTGTCCGGGAGGGCGGTTTCGTTTCGCGGCTACTCGTTCCGCAGCGCCACCATCGGATCCACCCGCGTGGCCCGCCGCGCGGGGAGGTAGGACGAGAGGAGCGCCACCAGCAGCAGCACCAGGGGAATTGCCACGTAGGTGACCGGATCGTTCGAAGTGACGCCGAAGAGCGAGCTCCGGAGGTAGCGGGAGAGGGCGAAGGAGAGGACGAGCCCCACGCCGGCGCCCACGGTGGCCAGGGTCAAGCCCTGGCGGATGACGAGCGCGAGCACGCCCTGCCGCCGGGCGCCAAGGGCCATGCGGATGCCGATCTCCCGCGTGCGCTCGGTCACGGCGTAGGCCAGCACGCCGTAGAGCCCGATCCCGGAGAGCGCCAGGGCGAGCGCGGCGAAGAGCCCTAAGAGGACGAGGTTGAAACGGCGCGAGGAGACCGAGCCCGCGAGCCGCTGCTCCATGGTGAGGACGTCGCGTACCGGCACGTTGCGGTCGAGCTCCAGAGCCTGGGCGCGGACGGCGCGGACGAGGGGCGCGGGGTCCCCCGCGGTCTTGACCGCGAGGTAGCCCGAAGGGCGCGGCTGCTGGAAGAAGGGGCGGTACATCAGGAGCCCGGGCTCGGCCTCCAGCCCGTCGCTGCGCACGTCCGCCACGACGCCCACGACCGTCGTCCAGGGGACTTCGGGCGGGCCGACCCGGAGCCGGCGGCCCACGGGATCGGCGTCCCCCCAGAACTTCCGGGCCATGCTCCGGCTGACGAGGACGACCGGCGCGTCTCCCTCGCCGTCGGTTTCGGCAAAGGCCCGGCCGCCCAAGAGCCGGATTCCCATCGTTTCGAAATAGCCGGGGCTGATGGCGACGATCCCCACCTCCGGCTGCTGGTCGGGCGGCAGCGGCTCGCGCCCTTCGACGGTCAATCCACGCAGGATCATGGAGAAGCCGGTCAGGGGGAGAGATCCGGCCACGGCGGCCGATTCCACCCCGGGGAGCGCGGCCACGCGGCGGGAGAGCTCCTCGAAGAAGAAGCGCTGCCGCGCGGGCTCGGAGTAGGCGGAGCGGGGGAGGTCGAACCCCAGGGTGAGCACCCTCTCCGGGACGAAGCCCGGATCGACCGACTGCAGGCGCAGGAAGCTCCGCAGGAGGAGCCCCGCGCCGACAAGGAGGATCACGGCGAGGGCGACCTCGAAGGCCACGAGCAGGCCGCGGGCGCGGGCCGGCCGGTTCTTGCCGCCCTCCTTCAAGGGGTCGGAGAGGTCGACCCGCGACGCCTGAAGAGCGGGGGCGAGGCCGAACAGGACCCCGGTGGCCACGGAAAGGAGGAGCGTGAAAGCGAGGACCGGAGCGTCGAGTCCGATCGGGATCTGCTGCAGGAGCCCGCCCCAGAGGTCGGCCGGAACCAGGGTGACGAGCAGGCGGATGCCGGCAAAGGCGACGAGCAGGCCCGCGGCCCCTCCCACCAGGCCCAGCAGCACGCTCTCGGTCAGGAGCTGGCGGACGATCCGCCCGCGGCCGGCCCCCAGCGCCGCGCGGATCGCGATCTCCCGGCGGCGGGCCGTGGCGCGGGCGAGGAGCAGGTTGGCCACGTTGGCGCAGGCGATGAGCAGCACGAAGCCGACCGCTCCCAGGAGGAGGAGGAGCGTCGGCCGGACGTCTCCCACCAGCCGCTCCGGGAGGGGGGTGACGGAGAGCTCCGTCTCGGGCAGCTCGAAGCCGCCGCGCGGGCGCGGTCCGCCGCCCCCGGGGCCCGGCCCCCCTCCGATGCGGATCTCCATCCGCGAGCCGCCGCCCCTCGGGGCTCCCGGCGGCGGGCCCGGCGGAGGCTCCGGCTGGGCCTCGGCCGCCTGGCGGGCCGCCTCGACCGACCGCTGCTGGATCGCCAGGAGCTCCGCCCGCGCCTGTCCCAGAGGGATGCCCGGGGCGAGCCGGCCGATCACCTGCACGATGGACATCCGCTGCCGTCCGCGCTCCTGCGCCTCGTCGAGCGCCAGGGGGACGAGCACGTCCACCTCCGGATTGCCGGGGAAGCGGAAGCCCTCGGGGAGCACGCCGACGACCGTGTAGGTCTCGTCGTCCAACTGCAGAGGCTGATCGCCGGGTTGCCCCTTCCCTCCGAAGAGCCGCTCCCAGAGCCGGTGGCTCAGCACGGCGACCGGTTCGGATCTCAACCGCTCCTCCTCCGGCCGGAACCCCCGCCCCCGCGCCGGGAGGACGCCCAGGGTGGGCAGGAAGCTCGCGGAGACCCGGGACCCTTCGAGGCGCTCCGGCTCTTCGCCGCCTTTCCACGTGAACCGGTCCGCGCTGGAGAACGCCGCCACGGAAGAGAGAGCACGACTCCCGTCGCGCCAGTCGAGGTAGTCGGCGCCGGCCGTCATCTCGAAGCCCATCTGCGGGATCTTGTTGGTCACCCAGACCAGCCGCTCCGGCTCCTCGTAGGGAAGCGGGCGGAGCAGCAGGGCGTTCACCACGCTGAAGATCGCCGAGTTGGCGCCGATCCCGAGCGCCAGCGTCAGCACCGCCACGGCCGTGAATCCGGGCCGGCCCACGAGCGCCCGCAACGCGCCCCGAACATCCGAGAAGAGCGTGTTCATCCGTTTTTTACCCTCCGCTTGTACAAAACGTCCATGGTAAAGCAGAGTTCCTTCTCAAGGCCAATCCGAACATTTATACGTGAATGTAAACTTTCCTCTTGAAATGCCCGCTACAGGATGGTACGGTCCGCGCCGTCTTCGATGTGGTCGTGCCGTTGTAAGCCGTAAAGCTTGCTTCGGGGTCCGTACGAACCCGCGCCAAACGCGCCTTGTTGTGGAGACGACGCTATGGCGAGATCGCTCTTTCTGTGCCTTGCCCTCTTTGGAACGCTGGCCCTCGCGACACCGCGGGCCGGTCTCGCGGTGAGCCGTTTCGACACCGCCGAGATCCTCCTCCGTTCCGCTTCTTCTTACAACGCCAATTCCGGGACACCGAACCCCTTCACCGCCGTCGACGTGACGGCCCGGGTGACCTCTCCCTCCGGCCGTGTCTTCACGGTCAACGGCTTTTTCGACGGCGACGGCGCCGGGGGGGCGGTGGGCAACGTGTTCAAGATCCGCGTCTACGCCGGCGAGGCCGGGACGTGGCGGTGGACCACGGCGAGCAATACGGCGGGCCTCCACGGCGTCTCCGGCACGTTCTCCTGCTCCGGCACGCTCGCGGGCGTGTTCGCCCAGGGGCCGGTGGTCGAGAACCCGGCCCGGCCGCGGACGCTCAAGTACCAGTACGGCGAGCCGGTCTACCTGCTCGGCAAGTTCCTGGACGTCGCGGCGCCCTCCCCGCTCCAATACTCCCACACGATGTTCTCGGAGAAGCTGACGGACACCAACCGCCAGGCGATGCTCGACCGGCACCGCGGCATGAAGCTCAACAAGATGGCCGTCTACCTGGCGAACCGGGGGGACTACAGCAGCGTCTCCACGACCCCCTGGGTGGGGACCGCGGCGTCTCCCGACCGGCAGCGGTTCGACCTCGCGCGGTGGCGGATGTTCGAGCGGTGGGTGGTGAACCTGAGGAACGCCGGGATGCTCGCCGACCTCTGGTTCTTCGCGGACGACTCGGGCTTCGGCGACCTGCCGGACGCGGACCGCAAGCTCCTCGTGGAGTACGCCATGGCCCGCCTCTCGGGCTACGTCAACACGACGTTCGTTCTCGCGCTCGAATGGCAGGAGGGGTGGACCACGACCGAGGTGGGCACCCACATGAGCTACCTGCACACGCAGAACCCGTGGGCGCGCATGGCGACGGTCCATGGCGTTCCCGGCGATTTCTCCTTCCCCACGGCGGCCTGGGCGGACTACATGGATACCCAGGCGGGCAATGAGGTGGGGCACGCGGCCGTCCACAGCCACGGCTTGAGGAACCGCGGTTTCGCGGTCAAGCCGTTGATCCAGGAGGAGTTCGGCCTGGGCTCTGAGGACACCGCCCACCGCCAGAAGGCCTGGGCGGCGTTCACCGCGGGCGCCGCGGGCTCAGGGACAGGCGCCTTCCTGAAGCCTCTCGCCACGTTCGTCGAGCAGATCGACTTCGAGAAGATGGACCCGGCCAACGCGCTGGCCCTCTCCGGCAACGCCTATGTTCTGGCGGAGAAGGGCGCGGCCTATGTCTTCTATCTCTACAACGGCGGCACCCTGCGGGCCGATCTCAGGAACGTCTCCGGCACGTTCGAGGCGCGCTGGTACGACCCGCGCACCGGGGTCTTTTCGAGCGCGGGCTCGGCGACCGGCGGCGTGGAGAAGAGCTTCACGGCGCCGGCCGGGGGGGATTGGGTCCTCCACCTCCGGAAAACCTCCGGGACCGGCGCGGCCGTGCTCTCGCCCCCGCCGCCGCCTTCGAACCTGAAGCTCCCGGTCTCGCGCGCGCACCTCGCGGCCTACCTGGTCGTCGAGATGCGCGGAACGAGCTACGCGCTCCCCGCCGCTACAGGACTCTTCAGCGACGTCCTTCCGACGAGCTGGGCGGCTCCCTGGGCCGAGCAGGCCTACCGCGAAGGATGGACCAAGGGGTGCGCGTCTTCCCCCCTCCGTTTCTGCCCCACGAGCTCCCTGACGCGGGCGGAGATGGCGATTTTCCTGCTGCGCGCCCGGCACGGCGGGAGCTACCACCCGCCGGCCGCCACCGGGAAGATCTTCACGGACGTCCCGGCCAGCCACTGGGCCGCGGCCTGGATCGAGCAGCTCTACAGAGAAGGAATCACCACGGGCTGCTCGGCCGTGCCCCGGAGCTACTGCCCCGGGCTGAGCGTCTCCTGGTGGGAGATGCAGACCTTCCTGGGCAGGATCTGACCCTCGAAAAGTCCCCTGTCCCGCCGCGAGCCGGAAGCTCGCGGCGGGGATGTTCCCAAACCGCGCCAAGAGCGCTCTGTCGTATGAGGTAAAACGACGCTATGGCGAGATCTCTCTTCCTGTCCCTCTTCCTGTTTTTGGGAGCCCTGGCTTTCGCGACTCCGAGCGAGGCCGTGACGCGCTTCGACACCCAGGAGATCGTGCTCCGCTCCGCCTCCTCCTACAACGCCAATTCCGGCACCCCCAACCCCTTCACCGCCGTGGACGTGACGGCCCGTGTGACCTCGCCCTCCGGGCGCGCCTACACGGTCAACGGCTTTTTCGACGGCGACGGCTGGGGCGGCGCGATCGGCAACGTGTTCAAGATCCGCGTCTACGCCGACGAGATCGGAACGTGGCGGTGGACGACGACCAGCAACACGGCGGGCTTGAACGCCCTCTCCGGCACGTTCTACTGCTCGGGGACGCTCGCGGGCGTGTTCGGCAAGGGGCCGGTGGTCGAGAACCCGGCCCGGCTGCGGACGTTCAAATACCAGTACGGCGAGCCGGTCTATCTGGTGGGCAAGTTCCTGGACATCGCGGCGCCCTATCCGCTCCAGTACTCCCACACGATGTTCTCGGAGAAGCTGACGGACACCAACCGCCAGGCGATGCTCGACAGGCACCGCGGCATGAAGCTCAACAAGATCAACGTCTACCTGGCGAACCGGGGGGACTACAGCAGCATGTCCACCACACCGTGGGTGGGGACCGCCGCGGCGCCCGTAAGGCAGCGGTTCGACCTCGCGCGCTGGCGGATGTTCGAGCGGTGGGTGGTGAACCTGCGAAATTCCGGGATGCTGGCCCACCTCTGGTTCTTCGCCGACGACTCGGGCTTCGGCGACCTGCCCGACGCGGACCGCAAGCTCCTCCTGGAGTACGGCATGGCCCGTCTCTCGGGCTACGTCAACACGATGTTCGTGCTCGCGCTCGAGTGGCAGGAGGGGTGGACCACGACCGAGGTCAACACCTACATGAGCTATCTGCACACCCAGAACCCCTGGGCGCGCATGGCGACCGTCCACGGCGTCCCCGGCGACTTCTCCTATCCCGCGTCGGCCTGGGCCGACTACATGGACACCCAGGCCGGCAACAGCGTGGGGCACGGCGCGGTCAACTCCCACGGCCTGCGCAACCGCAATCTCGCCGTCAAGCCCGTGATCCAGGAGGAGTTCGGCATGGGCTCCGAAGACACCGCCCACCGCCAGAAGGCCTGGGCGGCCTTCACCGCGGGCGCCGCGGGCTCGGGCACGGGCGCGTTCCTCGCTCACCTCTCCACGTTCGCCAACCAGGTCGATTTCGAGTGGATGGACCCGGCCAACGCGCTCGCCCTCTCGGCGAACGCCTACGTGCTGGCGCAAAAGGGTACGGCCTACGTCGCCTACCTCCACAGCGGCGGCACCGTGCGGCTCGACCTCCGGGGTGTCACCGGCAACTTCTCCGTGAAGTGGTTCGATCCCCGCACGGGGACGTTCCGGGTCGCGGCCAACGTCGCGGCCGGCGGGGAGAGGAGCTTCCCGGCGCCGGCCGCCGGCGACTGGGTGCTCTACCTGAAGAGGATCTAGCCGAGGGTTGCTATCATCGCGGACATGCGCGCGGACCTGCGAGCCCGGCTCCTCCTGCTCTCCCCGATCCTCCTGGCGTTTTCGCTGGCCGCCTCTCCCGCACCGGAGGCGCGCCCGCGGATCCGCGATCTGGGAGTCGCGCCGGGCATCCTGCCGACGGGGCCGCAGAACGCGATCACCGACGTCCAGGGGGTTCTCGTCGGGCACCGGACGCTGGTGCGGGGCGACTCCGTCCGCACCGGCGTCACCGCCATCCTGCCGCACGGCGGGAGCCTCTTCCGGAACAAGGTGCCCGCCGCGGTCCACGTCGGCAACGGCTTCGGCAAGGCGGCGGGCTTCCTCCAGGTCCGCGAGCTGGGCAACCTGGAGACGCCGATCGTCCTCACCAATACCCTGTCCGTGGGCACCGCGGTCGAGGCCGTGGTGGGCTGGACCCTGGAGCAGCCGGGCAATGAAGGGGTGCTCTCGGTCAACGCCGTGGTGGGGGAGACCAACGACGGGTATCTGAACGACATCCGCGGCCGGCACGTGACCGCGGCCGACGTGCGGGCCGCCCTCGCGGCCGCTCGCGAGGGGGCGGTGGAGGAGGGGAGCGTCGGCGCGGGCACGGGGACCATGGCCCTCGGGTGGAAGGGGGGGATCGGGACCTCGTCCCGGCGCCTCCCGCCGGCCCTGGGGGGCTGGACCGTGGGCGCCCTCGTTCAGAGCAACTTCGGCGGCGTGCTCACGATCGACGGCGTCCCGGCCGGAGAGCGGCTCGGCCGCTACTCCTTCCGGGAGATCCTGGAGCCGGGAGCCTCCGCCGGCCCGGGACCGGACGCCCAGGCCGGCTCCTGCATGATCGTCCTCGCGACCGACGCCCCTCTCTCTCCGCGGAACCTGGAGCGCCTCGCGCACCGCGCCGTGCTGGGCTTGAGCCGCGCCGGCTCTTTCATGAGCAACGGCTCCGGGGATTTCGTGATCGCCTTCTCCACGAAGAACCCCGTTCCCCACGAGCCGAAGGAAAAGACCCGCACCGTCCTGGAGCTCGAAAACGACGCCGTGAGCCCGCTGTTCCTCGCCGCCGTCGAAGCCGTCGAGGAGGCGGTCTACAACTCCCTGCTCCGGGCCACGACCGTGACCGGCCACCGGGGGCATGCCGGAGAGGCGATCCCCCTGGGTCCCCTGCGCGAGGCGCTCGCCGCCGGGCCCGGTCGCACAGAGAGAAATTGAATTTCGTAGATCCATCACCCGCGTCCTCGAATCCCAGCCTCTTTGGGCTTTATTCAGCGTTGCAGTAGAATTAAGAGCATGACGATTGACGATGAAGTCAGGCGGGCGACGAAGCTTCTGGAGACCGTGATGCAGGCGGCCGGGATGACCCGGAAGGATCTGGACCAGAAGCTCGGGGCGGGACCGGGGTATGTCAGCCAGGTGCTGACCGGGCGGATGGAGCTCAAATTCCGCCACATCCTCGCGATTCTTCGAGCGCTGGACGTCGAGCCCAGCGTCTTTTTCCAGACCCTCTATCCGGAGAGCCGGCCGTCCTCGGACGCGGTGGTGATGGAGGAGTTCCTGCGGCGGTTCCAGAAGCTCGGCTTCGGGGGCACCAAGGCGGCGGCTCCGCCGCCGAGCCCGGCCCTGGAGCCCCAGGAGCTCGAAAAGCTGATCCAGAACGCCGTCCGGGCTGCTCTCGCGGAGCAGACCGGCGGCGGGGCGGAAGACGAGGAGGAGGAGGAGGCTCCCCGGGGAAAGCCGAAGGGCTAGACCGTCGTGGCGGTCCGGCCCGGCTCGCGTTCCAGCCTCTGCAGCTCGGAAGCCACGGTTCGCAGCAGGGCGAGTGTCGCCCGGTCCTTGTGGAAGGCCTCGCGCAGCATGAGGAGAGCGGCGATCGCCTCGCGGCGGATGTCGAGCGCCCGGAAGGTGGCGAGCAGGTCCTCGACCAGATCCCGCGTCTCGGCCGTGCGCCCCTGCCCCAGCCAGAGGGCCGCCAGGTCGAGCGAGGCCAGGGCGGCCGTGTAGGGGAGCTCCATTGCGAGGAAGTCCTGCCGGGCCTCCCGGAGGAGGCTCTCCGCCTCGGCGGCCTCGCCCCGGCCGGCCGCGATCAGCCCTTCGAGCCACGTCATCTTGAGCGCGTCGAGCGGGGCCCCGTGGAAGGCGTAGAGCCTGCGGCTCGTGCCCAGGAGGGCGTCCGCCCGCTCCACCTCGCCGCGGTCCACCAGGAACGAGATCACGTTGTGGACCGCGGCCAGGGCGAGCTTGGGGTCCCGCCCGGCGTCGATCAGCCGGAGGCCCTGGCCGACCAGGCGCACGGCCTCCTCCGTCTCGAGGGCGTAGCTCGCCGAGATCCCCTTGCTGATCAGCGCCCGCCCGGCGGCATGCCGGTCGCCCAGGCTCTGGTGGATGGCGTAGACCCGGTCCAGGAGGTCGAACGCGTCGTCGAAGCGCCGCTGGTCGATGTAGAGGGAGGCCGTCAGGTCCATCAGACGGGCGAGGAGGCGCGGGTCGCCGGTGCCGCGGCCCGAGCGCGTGAGGGCCGCGGCCAGGTCGCGCTCGGCGCCCAGGGGATCGTCGGCCACGCGGCGGGAGTTGCCGAGCTCGGCCCAGGCCAGGGCCTGGAAGTCGGCCAGCGCCTCGGGATCGCGCGCCTCGAGCCGCTCGGCCAGGGTCACCGCCAGGGTGGAGAGCATCACGGCCGCTTCCGGATCGCTGCTCCGGATCTCCCGGCAGCGTTCGAGGAGCGCCTCGCACCGGAGCCGCTCCGGGGACGGCGGGAACGAGATCACCTCGGCCGGCGTGGCCGCGGCCGGGTCGTTGCCGAGCACGGCCGCGTGCTGCCGGACCGCGGCGAACGCCTTCGAGAGGACCTCGTCGTACTCCTCCTCGGCCGCCTGGGAAGGGAGGGGCGGTTTGCGCCCCGGGGTGAACATCACCGAGGTGATGGGCTCCATGCGCTCCTGGCAGAAGCCACAGCCGCGCATCAGGTGGACGAGGACCGGCGCGGCCTCCCGCGCGTTCATCTCGCCCAGCAGGAAGCGCTCCAGGTCGGTCGGGCTCGGATGGTGGTCGGTGCGCGCTCCGTTCATCATCATTCTCCCCAAACAAAAGAAACGATCATGCAATTCTCGCACAAAGTCAGCGCAGGCCGTTGGGGTCGATCAGGATCCCCTTGTCGCTCCCCGGATCGTCGAGCGTCGTGGTCCCGGAGTCCGGGTCGTCTCCCAGGGTGGTCTTCTCGACGGAGGGCCCGGGGCTGGCGGCGGTCCGGAAGCCGGTGACCCAGCTCCAGAGCGACGCGAGGAGACTTCCCCCTGGGACGTTCGGGTCGAAGACGGCGGGGGCGGCCACGGCCGGTCCCGCGGCGAGCCAGAGCATCGCGAGGAGCACGAGGGCAGCGGCGGTTCCACGTCGGGCAAGGATACGGTACATCGGGTTCCTCCTGTCCAGGGTTGGGGTGTCCGGACGCCATTGTACAGCCCGGCCGGCCGGGACAGGAGGCGGTGAGGCGAGGATCCCTATCCGGTGAACTTGTACCCCAGCCGGTGGACCGTCACCACGTACTTGGGGTCGCCCGGGTTGTCCTCCACCTTCTTGCGGAGCTTCGCGATGTGCATGTCCACCGTGCGGGTGAAGGGGATGGCGTTGTAGTCCCAGACCGCGTCGAGGAGCTTCTCCCGGGTGACGATCTCGCCCTTGTGCTCGATGAAGTAGGCGAGGAGCTGGAACTCCCGGGGGGAGAGATCGATCGGCTCGCCGGCCTTGGTGGCCTCGTGGCGCTTGAAGTCGATCGTCACGTCTCCGAAGCGGTAGACGTCGGGCGGGGCGGCCGCGGGCTGGCTGCCTGCCGTATAGCGGCGCAGCACCGCCTCGGCGCGGGCGAGGAGCTCCATGAAGCCGAACGGCTTGGTGATGTAGTCGTCCGCCCCGAGCTTCAGCCCCAGGACCTTGTCGATCTCCTGGCCGCGGGCGGTCAGCATGATGATCGGCACGGCGCTGCCGGTGCCGCGGAGCTGCTTGCAGATGTCCAGGCCCGTCATCTTGGGCAGCATCACGTCGAGCAGGATCAGGTCGGGGGTGGCGGACGTGGCGAGCTCCAACCCCGCCTCGCCGTCCTTGGCCACCGACACGGAATAGCCCTCGTATTCGAAGCCGTCGCGCAGGGCGACGGACATGGCCTCGTCGTCTTCGACGATCAGAACGTGCGTCATGTTTTGTTACCTCAAGCCTCGGACGGCCGTTCCCGGGGAGCCTCGGCGGGCTCGAGGGCGGCCTGGGGACCGGGGAGCTCGATCGGCAGGTGGATGGAGAAGGTGCTCCCCTCGCCCTGCCGGCTTTCGACCGTCACCTTGCCCCGATGGGCCTCCACGATGTGGCGGACGATCGAGAGCCCGAGCCCGCTCCCCTTGACGTCGTGGATCAGCCCGGTGCTGACCCGGTGGAAGCGGTCGAAGATCTTCGCCTGCTCGTCGCGCGGGATGCCGATCCCGTGGTCCTTGACGGAGATCACGATGAAATCGCCCTCCCGCCGCAGCCGCACGATCACGTCCTTGTTGTCCCGCGAGTACTTGACCGCGTTGTCGAGGAGGTTCGAGAGCGACTGGGCGACGGCCCCGGTGTCGATGCGGGCCGGCGGCAGCGGGGTGTCCCCCCCTTCGAGGACGATCGAGAAGCCGCTCTGCCGCAGCCGCACGTCGAACGTCTTCAGGGTCTCGCAGACCACCTCGCGCACGTCGCACCGCTCGAACCGGTAGGTCTTGCGGTCCGATTCGATGCTGGCGAAGTCCAGGATGTTGTTGATGAGCTGCGTCAGGCGCCGGCTCTCGTTCTCGATGTAATCCCCGTAGGCGCGGATCTTCTCCGGGTTGTCCACCCGGCCCAGCCGCAGGAACTCGCCGAACACGCGGATCGACGCGAGCGGGGTGCGCAGCTCGTGGGAGACGTTCGACACGAACTCGTTCTTCATCTGGGAGAGCTTCATCTCCCGCGACGCGGTGCGGAACGCGAGCACGATGCCGCCCAGGAGCGCGGCGGCGAGCGCCGCCGACAGCCCTGTATTGATCAGCAGGCTCCGGCGCGCCACGTGGGCCGGCGTGGCGTGGCGGCTCGCGAGCCCCAGGCTCCAGTCCGTGAACACGAACGAGAACGGCTTCTCCTCCTCGTTCTCCCGGATCTTCACGCCCTCCCCGGGCTTGCCCGTGGCGAAGACGACGTCGCCGTTGCCGTCCTTGACCGACACGATGGGCTCGTACTGCTCGGCCCCCTCGAAAGAGTCCGAGAGCGCCTTCTTGATCGCCTCCGGCAGCACCTTCCAGCGGAAGTAGTCCTCGTCCAGGATCATCCCCGCCACGCCGACCAGGCGCGACGAGTCGTCGGTGATGGGGAAAAGGAGGATGCGGTAGTTGGGATCCCGCTCCTCCGAGGTCAGCCGCACGCGCTCGACGACCGCCCCCTTGTGGGCCAGGGTCCGCCACGGCGCGGTCGCCACCCACACGGCCTGCGCCTCGGGAGGCCAGGTCTCGGTGGAAAACTTGGTGCAGGAGGGCTCGAAATAGAGAGGGGGCTCCCCATCGCGCATGAAGCTCATCACGAACAGCCGCCGGGCGCCCTCGACCCCCTTCTTCTTGAACTGGTGGGCCGCCTTCGCGAGCTGGTTCTGGGTGAACACCGAGGGGGGGAGGTCGAGCGCCCGCTGCGCCTTTTCCTTGTAGGTGTACTCGACGTTCTGCGTGGCCGCCTCGAGGAAGCTCGCGAGCTGCGCCTTGTGGACGATCTTCGAGCTCTGGTCGAGCTTGACCAGCCAGCGGTACTGCAGGAAAAGGAGCACCAGGAGCGGTGCCAGCACCGCCAGGAAACCCACCCACAGGGTACGCCGCTTGACTCCTGCCCCGATCTTCATGGCCGACATGATCTTAGGGCAAATCCCCCGGGGCCGGGAGGGATGGGAGCCCCGTTTACAAATTGATTACGCCCTTTTCAAGGTTTTACTTGAAGTTGAGGACGTTTACGAGCCCGGCGGCCTACTCTGTCCACCATGGAAAACACGGGAGCGGGCGCCGCTCCCCACCAGGGAGGGAGGTTCGAGATGAAGAGGAAAGCCGTTCTCCTGGCCGCCGCCTTCGGGCTCACCGCCGCCTCGCTCACCTTCGCGGGGAGCCGGACCGCGGGAGACGCCGTCTACTCGACGGCGCGCGACGGCGCGCAGCGGGCCCTCTCGGCCACCTTCTCCCTGTCCGCCTCCGTGGTCAACTGGATCTGCGGCGAATGCCCGGAGGCCCCGGCGCCAGAGACGAGCCCCCTCACCTCGCCCGAAGTGGGCGAGGCCTGAGGCGGCCAGAAGGATAAGCACCCGAAGGTTGGTTGTCCCCCTCGCGGGAGCGGTTTCATCAACTCCTCTCCCACCCGCTTCCGCGGGGGCCCTTTTTCCCTCTCCCTCTCCTCGCCGTTGACCGCAAGGGAGACTGCGCTTCGCGGAGCCCGCGTGCACAACACTGTGGCGGCGCCGGAAACATCGCTCCGGCGTTGGAACGCTCGGCCGGCGTCTCGCGCGCCGAGGCGTTGCAAGGCACGCTACGGCAGCGCGGGAGATACTGCCCCGGTGTTGGAACGCTGGGCCGGCGTTTCGCGCGCCGAGGCGCTGCAAGGCGCGCTACGGCAGCGTTGGAGACACTGCCCCGGCGTTGGAACGCTGGGCCGGTGTTTCGCGCGCCGAGGCGCTGCAAGGCACGCTATGGCAGCGTGGGAGACACTGCCCCGGCGTTTCGCGCGCTGAGACGGTGTAAAGGACGCTGCTCCGGCGCGGGAGACTCAGCCCGGATCCTTCGACACCTTCCCGTTACCCGGGTTGCC
>DATHUD010000227.1:0-4292 GCA_035462575.1 Thermoanaerobaculia bacterium
AATCTGGGAGGTCTTCGGTGTCGAGCTGTCAATGCGGGTCCTCTTCGAGGTGTCGACCTTGACCGGCTTGGCCGCCGAGATTCAAAAACGGCAGAAGAGTGAAGGAGCCCAGGAGCGCCCCACGATCGCCTCTTTCAGTCAGGACCGGAGCTCGCCGCCGCCTCTGACTTTCGCTCAGGAGCGTTTCTGGTTGAGATGGCCGCTCGAAGCTCGGACTGTGCCTTTCACCATCCAGATGATGCTGCGCCTCGAGGGGCCGCTCGATCCCGTCTCCCTCTACCGCGCGCTGCAGGAGGTCGTCGACCGCCACGAGGCGCTCCGGACGAGCTTCCGGGAGGACTCGGGGAGGGCCGTCCAGGTCGTTCATCCCGCAGCCCCCATCCTGTTCCCCATCGTCGACCTGGAACGAGTCGCTCCGGGCGACCGGATGGAGGAGATCCGGCTCTGGAGCCTTTTCGGCGGACGATTGCACTTCGACCTCCTCCGCGGACCGGTCTTCCGGCTGACTCTGTTCCGGTGCTCGGAGAGCGAAAGCGTGCTGCTCTTCGTCGTCCACCACATCGCCTTCGACGGCTGGTCGGGCTCGGTCCTGCTCGGCGAGCTGTCGGCCCTCTACAGCGCCTTCCGCGAGGGCCGGCCCTCCCCTTTGAAGCCGCTCGCCTTCCAGCATCAGGACTTTGCGCGCTGGCAGCGGCAGGCCCTCGGGGGGGAGTCGCTGGCGCGCCTGGTGAATTTCTGGCGAGAGCATCTCCGGGAGGCCCGGCCCTTCGGTCTCGGAGGGGATCTTCCGCGGTCCGGCCACCGGGCCTCCGAGGCCGGCATCGAGTCGTTCCTGGTTCCGGAGGAGATCGCGAGCCGGCTCGAGGGGCTCGCCGCGGAACGGGGCGTGACGCTCTTCATGGTGCTGTTCGCGGCTTTCAACGCGCTGCTCCATCACGAAACAGGGCAGGACGACATCGTCATCCTCTGCATGCTCGCCAATCGCAACCTCGTGGAGGTCGAGAATCTGATCGCCAACTTCTCGACCGCGTTGCCCCTGCGCACCCGGCTCTCCGGGGCCCGCACGTTCCGTGAGCTCCTGGAGCGGGTGCGCGACATGACATTGGCGGCGTACGAGCATCCGGAGAGGATCCACGATTTGAAGGAGGGCGACGGGCTCCAGGCGTTCCGCGTTACGTTCCAGCTCGACCGACTGCCGCCCGCCGAGCACCCCTGGTCTGGCCTCGACGTCAGCCGTCTGCCGATCGACAGCGGCAGGATCCAAAAGGATCTGAACTTTGCGCTTTCCCAGTCGGACCGGCTGGCCGGGCGCTTCCGGTACAACCGTGACGTGCTCGACCCGGACAGGGTCGTTCTCCTGCGCGACCGGTTCCTCAGGATTCTGGCCGCCGTCGTCGCGGACCCGGACTGCCCGCTTGCGGAGCTGCCGCCGGCAGGCGCTCCGGCCGGTTGCGTGATCAAGGAGCGGCTGGCGGGGATTTTCGCCGAGGTGCTCGGTGTCGAGAGGGTCGAGGCCCACGATGGCTTTTTCGAGTTGGGCGTTCACTCGCTGCTGGCGATCCAGGTGATGTCTCGGATCCGGGACATCTTCGGCGTCGAGCTGGCGCTGCGGGTCTTTTTCGAGGCCCGGACCCTGGCCGGCCTGGCCGCCTGGATCGAAGGCCAAGGCCATCAGGACGGTGCCGCGCAAAGACCGCTCATCGCCTCTTTTCGCCAGGACCGGAGCGGGCCGCCCCCTCTGTCCTTCGCGCAGGAGCGCTCCTGGGCGGGGCGGCAGAGCGAAGCCCGGACCGTGGCTTCCACGATCCCGATGTTGTTGCAGCTCGAGGGCCGGCTCGACCCTGAATGCCTGCGGCGGGCGCTGCAGGAGATCGTCGATCGGCACGAGGTTCTGAGGACGAGCTTCAAGGAGGAGGCGGAAGGGCCGGTCCAGGTCGTCCACCCCACGGTCCCTGTCCGGCTTCCCGTGGTCGACCTGGAGCAAGCCGCCCCCCACGACCGGCTGGCGGAGATCCGCCGCTGGAGTACCCTCGACGGGCGGTCGCATTTCGACTATGAGCGCGGACCGCTGTTCCGGCTGACCCTCTTCCGGTGCTCGGAGAGGGAAAGCGTGCTGCTCTTCACCGTCCACCACGTCGCTTTCGACGGGTGGTCCCAGTCCGTCCTGTCGAGCGAGCTGTCGATCCTCTACGGCGCATTCCGCAGAGGGCGACCCTCTCCCTTGCCGCCGCTCGCGGCCCAGTATCAGGACTTCGCGCGCTGGCAGCGGCAGACCCTCGCGGGCGAGACCCTGGCGCGGCAGATGGCCTTCTGGCGCGAGCATCTCCAGGGCGCCGTGCCCCTCGATCTCTGCGGCGGTCGTCCGCGGCCCGCCCGGCGGACCTTCGAAGCCGGTATCGAGGCGTTCGCCGTTCCGGAGGAGCTCGAGAGAAGGCTCGATGCATTTGCCGCGGAGCACTGCGTGACCCTGTTCATGATGCTGCTCACGGCCTTCGAGGCGTTGCTGCACCAGGAGACAGGGGGGGACGACCTCGTCGTTACGTGTCTGTTCGCCAACCGCAATCAGTTCGAGATCGAGAGCCTGATCGGCAATTTCTACGCCGGGCTTCCCTTGCGCACACGGCTGTCGGGCGCCCGCACCTTCCGGGATCTCCTGGAACGGGTGCGGGATGTGACCCTCGCGGCGCACGAGCATCCGGACATCCTCTACGAGCCGGTGATGGAAGGGATGAGCTTCCTCGAGAACGGAGACCGGGGCGGGCTCGCTACGTTTCGGATCCTGTTTCAGCTCACCAAGCTACCGGCCGCCGAGCCGGCTCTGTGCGACGTCAAGGCCGTCCATCTGCCGTTCGACACCGGCAAGATCCGTCAGGATCTGAGCCTGTTCCTCACCCAATCGGACCGGCTCGCCGGACGTTTCAAGTACAACCGCGACATTCTCGATCAGGAGAGGGTCGTCCGCATGCGTGAGCGCTTCCTCCGGATCCTCGCCGCCGCCGTCCTGGATCCGGATCGCCCGCTCGCGGAGTGTTAGGAATAGGACCGCGCGTCGCCCCCACGGCGTCCGGTCGAAGATATGGACATTAAGCTATGTTTTGAATATCCTCGCCCAGGGCTGGCTCTGGAGCTGCCGGAGATACTGAAAGGATCGTCTCGCTTTTGGTCATTGCCCGCACCAAGTACTAGGAGGCGCCGATCGAAGATCTCCTGGCTGAGGCTCTCCGGAGATGGCACTGCAGCTCAACAACCCTCGACGGACCGGAGAGATGACTCCATGCAGACATTTTGGCAGGACTTGCGATTCGGGTTGCGGCAATTGGTGGTCGAGAGGGGCTTCTCTGTCGCTGCCATCCTCACCTTGACGCTCGGCATCGGTGCCGCGGCCACCATCTTCACGGTCGTCAACTCCGTCCTGCTCAAGGCGCTTCCCTACCAGGATCCCGCACAACTGGTCATCCTCCAGGGCAGCTTCGAGGATAAAGGCGAGAAGGTCACGCCCTGGCCCTTGGCGCAGATGGATGTCGCCGACTGGCGGGAGCGAAACAGGGTTTTTTCGGAGGTGTCGGTGTGGGCCAGCCTCCCCTTCAACCTCGAGCGGGGGCAGGATTCGCAGCGGCTCTCGGGCGAGCTGGTCAACGCGAGCTACTTCTCGATGCTGGGGCTCAAGCCTTCCCTCGGCCGCTTCTTCAACCCGGACGAGGATCTAAACCCTCTGGAGCGCTTCGTGGTCGTGCTGAGCTACGACCTCTGGCGCAATGCCTTCGGCGCCGACCGGGGGATCGTCGGCCGCCAGCTTCAGATCAGTGGCAGATCCTATGAGGTGGTCGGGGTGGGGCCCCAGGGATTCCGCGGGCTGTCGGACCTGGCGGACCTCTGGGTGCCGTCGATGCTGCCCCCGCTCCCGGCCTACGTGACGTCGCGGGGCATCCGCTGGGTCGCGGGGGCGGCACGGCTGAAGCCGGGCGTCACGGTGGAGCAGGCGCAGGAGCAGATGAACGGCGTCACCGCCGCGCTCGCCCAGGAGCTCCCCGACAGCAACCAGGGGCTCGGGGCCGCGGTGGTGCCTCTGGAAGACTTCTGGTTCGGCAAGCTGCGCAATGGGATGGTCATCCTGAGCGTCGGCGCCTGCATTCTCCTCTTGATCGCCTGCATCAACGTGGCGAGCCTGTTGCTGACCAAGGCGGTGGCCAAGCGGCGCGCCTGGGCCATCCGGGTCGCGCTGGGGGCGAGCCGGGGTCGCCTGGTCCGCCAGCTTCTGACCGAGAGCGTCCTGCTTTCGCTCCTCGGTGCGG
>DATHUD010000228.1:0-7156 GCA_035462575.1 Thermoanaerobaculia bacterium
CCCGAGCAGGTCTGCGGCGATCCCGTGGACGCCCGGACGGACCTCTTCTCCTTCGGAGTGCTCCTGACCGAGCTCTTCACCGGCAAATCCCCGTTCCTGGCGGACACCGGCTCGGCCACGGCCCAGCGCATCCTGAACCACCGGCCTCCCCCGGTCCACGAGGTGGTCCCCGGGCTCCTTCCGGATCTTTCCGGGCTGATCGATCATCTTCTGGAGAAGGACCCGCTGCTCCGCCCCCGGGACGCCGGGGAGGTCGTCGAGCGCCTGCGGAGGCTCGCTCCGAGCGGGCTTGAGACCGGGGAGGCGACGGTCCTTCCGGCGACTTCGGCGGAACGGACCCCGGCCCGGGCGGGGACAAGCCCCACCCCTGCGATCGATTCCAGGCCGGTGAGATCGAGGAGGACGAGGGTCCTGGGGATCGCCGCCGCCGCGCTGATCATCCTCGCGGCGGCCTTCCTGCTTCTGCGCCGGGAACAGACGCCTCTCTCCGTGGCCGTGCTCGCGCCCGTGGCGCAGGAAGAGACGGGCGGGGAGGAGAGCGCCGTCCTGGCGTTCACCCTGCGCGGTGCGCTCCAGAGCACACTCACCTCCTTCGAAGGGGTTTTTCCCCGGGGGACGACCGAGGTGGACGCCGTCTCCGGTAAGCCGGCCGCCGTGGCCCGGGCCGTGGCCGCGGACGAGGTGATCGAAACCTCCTTCGCCTGCCAGGCCCGCTCGTGCTCCGTCGAGGTCTCCCGGCTGCGCGGGACGGACGGCGCCGCCACGTGGAGCGGGCAGATCCGGGTTCCGATGGAAGACCCGCTCACCGCGGCCCGGGCGGTCGCCGTCCTCCTCCGCGAGGCCTATCCGGAGCGCCGGGCGCGGCCCGGAGCTCCCGGGCTCCGCGTCGCTCCTGAGGACTACGCCGAATACCTGGCGGTCTGGCGGGCACTGGTCGAGGGGACCGGCGGAGGCTCCGGGCCGCTGCTCGAACGGCTCGCGGCCGTGCGCCGCAGCTCGCCGGACCTGATCGACGCCTATCTCCTGGAGGCGACGATCCTCGTCAACCAGTTCTCCTCGACAAGGGACGCGGGCCTCCTCGCCCGGGCGTCCGCCCTGCTGGCCGAGGCCGAGGCGCGGGCCCCGGGAGATCCCGAGGTCGGGTACCGGCACGCTTACGTCGAGCTCCTGGCCGGGCGCCTCGACGAGGCCGAGGCCCTCCTGGCCGGCTTCGAGCGGCGGGTCCCGGGAGATGTCCGCGGGCTCGACCTGCGCTCGCGCCTCCTCGAGCGGCGGGGCCGGCCGAAGGAGGCTCTGGCCGCCGCCCGCGCCGCGGTCGAGCGCCAGCCTTCCTGGGTGCGGCTCCAGGAGCTGGGCCACCTCGCCTGGCGGCAGGGAGAGATCGCGCTCGCCCGCGAGACCCTGGGCCAGCTCCTCGAAAGGTTCCCGGACAACCGTCAGGGGCGCCAGCTCCTGGCCACGCTGGAGCTGACCAACGGCGATCCCGCCCGCGCCGCCTCGCTCTACGAAGCGCTGGCGGCCCGGGCCTCCGATCCCGGCCTCAAGGTCAACCTCGGGCTCGCGCGGATGCTGCTCGGCGACTACGACGGCGCGGCCCGCGCGATCGAAGAGGCGGTCCGGGCCGAGCGCAACTATCTGTTCCTTCTGAACCTGGGGGAGGCGCGGCTCCTCCAGGGGCGAAAGGCCGAAGCCGGCGCTCTCTTCCGCGAGGTGCTCGCCCTCTCCGGGAACGACCCCTCGCAAGAGGAATGGCAGATTCTCACCGTGCGCGCCCAGGCGCTCGCTCATCTCGGAGAGCGCCGGGAGGCCGTGGCCGCGGTCCAGGAGGCCCTCCGCCTCGCTCCGGGCAACGGGCAGGTGGCCTTCGAAGCCTCGATCGTCTACGCCCTCGTGGGCGACGAGACCGCCGCCCTGGTCAACGCCGAGCGCGCCCGGGACCTCGGCTTCGAGGCCCCGGCCTGGTTCCTTCTCCCCTGGTTCGATCCCCTCCGGACGGAGCCCGAGTTTCAGAAGCTCATCGCGCCCCGGTCCTAGGCGCGTAGTCCCCGTCCGGCGCGCAGACGCCGTAGACCGGGTCGCACTTCGGCGGCTGGATGATCGTGGGGTCGACGCCGATGTCTGCCAGGGCAGCCTCATATTCCGATCTTGTCCAACCCGAGGGCAGATCTTCTTCTCCCTTCTCCGCCGCAAGCTTCGGGACCGCGTGGAACGTGGTGACCTTGGCGATGTCGTAATCCTTCCAGGAGAAATGGGATTGCGTGGGGCTCTGGGGCGCATGGCTGAGCTCCATCGGCTGGAAGAACCTCAGATCAGGCTCCCACACGGCGGCCTTGATGGCGAGAAGCATCTCGAAAGGCAGCTCGTTTTTCGCACGAATCCGGTAGGCCACTTCCTGCTCGATCTTCGGATTCACCGGGTGCACCCCGCTGTGAAGCTCGTAGACCGGCCGGTGCGCAGCGTCGGCACCGGTCAGATAGATCTTCCGGGGATCTTCGTTGAAAACCGGTTCAGGCGGGATCTCCTTTCCCATGTTCCCTGTCTCATGGGTGGTGAATGCCAGAAAAATCCCACCATAGATCTTCTGCTCGTCGGTGAATTCACCCATCTTCGGCTGGCAGTAGATCCGGAAGACCCGGGTCTTCGGAGCGCCTGGAAGGCTCTTCCACGTGAGGAGGCAGCTCTGCGCCCCCCCCAGGAACACGATCTCCGGCTTGTAAAAGGGCTCGTTCAACACCCGGCACAGCGGCCTGGTGGGATCGTCCCGCTCCTGGACCATCACGACCTCCGAGTCTTCCGCCAGGCTGATCTCCACGGAGAGCGAGGGGATGCTGGGATCGATCTGAAAGGCAGGCTCGAGCCCCGCGTGCGGAAACGCCTTGTACAAGCTCGGATACAGAGGCTTGCAAGGATCGTTGCCTTCGAATGCGACCCCCGTGATCTCCAGATCCGAAACCTCGGCCCGGGGGCTCTCCGCCACAGCGCTCGTCGTCTCTCTCATGGTATCCCTCCTTCTGGATTGCGATCGAATGCCAGCAGCGTAGCGCAATCGCTGTGCCAGTAGCCGCTTTCCCCGGGCGTTCCCGGGCGAAACCCGCCCCGTCGTGTCGAAACCGGTCCGTCGTCGTGTCGAAACCCGCCTCTCGTCGTGTCGGACGTCCCGCCGGGCCTCCTCTCTCCCCGGTGTCCGGTCTGGCACGGGCCTTGCCCTTTTGCCCCGTGCTCGAGACTGAACGAACCCCGAAAGGAGAGCCATGGACACGCAAGAGAGGAAGTGTATCTACACCGACCGCGCCCCGAAACCGATCGGGCCCTATTGCCAGGGCAACGTCGCCGGACCGTTCGTCTTCACCGCCGCCGTGGGCGGATTGAGGCCCGACGGGACGCTTCCGAATGGCATCGGCCCCCAAACGGAGCAGGCCTTGAAAAACATCGCGGCCATTCTGGAGGCCGGCGGCTGCCGGCTTGCAGACGTCGCCAAGGTGACCGCCTACCTTCAGAGCCTGGGCGACTTCGACGTCATGAACGGCGTCTACCAGCGCTTTTTCTCCCAGCCCTATCCCGCCCGCTCGATCATCCAGACGGCGCTCCCCCGGGGAGCCGGAGCCGTCGCCTTCGACGCGGTCGCGCTGCGTCCCGCTGCCGTCCCGGAAACATGATTTTTCGATCGGATCTTGAGGAGGATTGCCATGTTGAAAACGTTTCGCTGGCTGCTGTCCGCCGCCCTCGCGCTGGGCACGGCGCTGCCTGCCCTCGCGCAGGTGGAAATGCTCTCTGAAGCCGTCCCCACGGCGCCGTCGCCACTGCCCGAGCTTGAGTCGCTCCGATCGGGCAACGGAACCATGAACGTCAACCTGAGGCTTCAGTACAGCCTGAACCGGATCGGGAAGGACACCGTCTCCTTGCGCTCCTACGACGGACGGCTGGTCGGCCCGACGCTGCGGGTCAAGCCGGGAGACGTGCTGAACGTCTGGCTCGACAACCAGCTTCCCTGCCTCACGCCCCCGTGCCGCTGCCAGGAAGGCCCGGCCCTCGAGCACCACCACGTGGAGATGGTCAACGGCGCGCTCGGCGCGGAGCCCTCGCCCTCGACCTTCAACACCACGAACCTCCACACCCACGGCCTCCACGTCTCGCCCAAGGACCCGGCGGACAACGTGCTGCGCGAGGTTCTCCCGGGCTGCTCCTACCCGTTCCAGTTCCAGATCCCCAAGAACCACCCCGCCGGCACCTTCTGGTACCACCCGCACGTTCACGGCTCGACCGCGATCCAGGTGGGGAGCAGCGGGGTGGGAGCCCTGATCGTGGAGGGCGGCCTGGATCTCGTGCCGGAGATCCGGGCTGCGGAGGAGCGGATCCTCGTCTTCCAGCAGATTCCCTACACCTGCAAGGCGCGGGAGACCGATCCTCAAAGTCCCTGCACCTCCGCGGACCCCGGCAAGGTCGAGAGCTTCAACCTGTTCGGCAACGGCAAATGGCCGAAATCCTGGCAGGCCACGACGATCAATGGCGAGGTCCAGCCGGTCATCCACATGCAGCCCGGCGAGGTCCAGCGCTGGCGCATGATCCACGGCGGCGTGCGCGAGACGATCCTCGCCGGCGTGGCGACGGGTCCGTCCTCGTCCGCGCTGCCGGGCTGGCTCCACGAGATCGCCCTGGACGGCCTTCCCACCGGCGAGGTCGCGCCGCGCACCACGGTCGAGCTCCAGCCCGGCTACCGGGCCGACCTCCTCGTCAAGGCCCAGCGCCCAGGCACCTATTACCTGATCGACAAGCCGACCAGCGCCGAACAGTCGCTCCTGGCCGAGGCCGAGAGCCAGAAGATCCTCGCGGTGATCGTCGTCTCCGGCGCGGTCAACGACATGCGCCTCCCGACGAACGCGCAGGTCTCCCGCTTCCGGCTGCCGAGCGTCCGCGACGAGGAGGTGCTAGGGCGGCCGATCCAGAGCGTCATCTTCAACATCGAAAACAACAAGTTCACGGTGGATGGCGAGGAGTTCCCCGGCAGCACACGGTCTCTCCAGCTCGGCAAGGCCGATGAGTGGAAGGTCGAATCCAAGCTGGCGAACCACCCCTTCCACATCCACGTGAACCCCTTCGAGGTTTTGGAAAAGGATTCCTCGGGCCGGGTGATCCGCCGGTATTGGAAAGACACCATCCTCGTCAAGCCGGGCCAGCCGCTCACGCTGCGGTCCCGCTACGAGGTCTTCGACGGCAAGTTCGTCCTTCACTGCCACATCCTCGATCACGAGGACCGCGGAATGATGCAGTACGTGGAGATCAAGCCATGAGCACGCACGAATCCCAGGGCACCGACTACTGGGTCCCCGTCGGCAAGGCGGTCGACCGGATCAAGAACGCACCGCACCGCACCGGACGGAGATTCCTCATCTTAGGCGCCGGCATGGCCGGCCTCGCGGCGGCCTACGAGCTGCAGCAGCTCGGCTATGACGTGCAGATCCTCGAAGGCTCCAGCCGGGTGGGAGGCCGGGTCTTGACCCACCGGTTCGCCAACGGCGCCCGCGGCGAGTGCGGGGCCATGCGCGTGCCGAGGGCTCACGACTACACCTATCACTATGCCAAGGTCGCGGGCCTGGGCCCGAAGGACTGGGGACGCTTCTGGAACACGACCCGGTTTTTCGACGTCAGGGGCCGGTTCGTTCCCACGGATGCCTTCCCCTCCGAGATTCTCGCTCTCTTCTGCGATGCTCTCAACGACGCCGAGCAGAAGGCCGTCACCGGCAAGCCACGCGACGAGGCCCTGGGCGCCCTGCTCCAGCTCTACATGGAGCCCATCTTCAAGCAGCTCACCCTGGCCGAGATCCAGGCCCTCCTCGCGGGAGACTTCAGCCGTCCGAAGCTCCGGGCCTTCGATGCGAAGACCTGGCTCCAGGTGCTCAAAGAAGGGGGAGCTTCCGAGGCCGCCCTGGAGCTCCTGGGCCGGGGGCTGTCCCTCAAGGCGAGCTGGGACTGGTCCTTTGCGGCCATCCTCCGAGATGAGCTCGCGCAGGCCGGCAGTGAAGGCATCTTCTGCGAGATCAAGGAGGGGATGGACCGGCTGACCAACGGTCTCGTCAAGAAGCTCCTGCCAGATACCATCCAGCTCGATTGCCGGATCCTGGGGATCCTCCGGGAGGGAAACCAGGGCGGCACCGTGCTGGTCAAGAACACCCGGACGGACGAGCCGGCCGTGCCCGTGCCGTTCGACTTTCTCCTCTGCACGCTGCCGTTCAGCGTCCTGCGCCACCTCCGGATCTCCGGTTTTTCCCCGGAGAAGATGGAGGCCATCCGGGCCCTTCCCTACGTCCCCTCGTCCAAAGTGTTCTTGAATTACGACCGGCGCTGGTGGCAGGAGGAGCCCTTCAAGGCGCTCGGCGGCCGCTTCGTGAGCGACCAGCCGGACGGAAAGGTTCTGATCCCGCGCCAGGCCTATTTCCCCGCCGACGGCACGCCCGCCCCCTGCGGCGATGCCCTGCCCGAAGAGGCGGCGGGCCTGACCGCGGTCACCTACGACGGAAGGACGCTGCCGGGCCTGTTCAGCCTCTACACCGGCGAGAGCCTCCCGGCTCCTGTCGGCGAAGCGGGCCTGGCCACGGCCGAAGCGGACCGGCCGGGCACGATCCTCGCCGCCTACACGCTCACCGAAGGGGCCGAGCAGGCCTGCGCGGATCGGGACCCGGTCCAGAGGGTCCTGCAGAGCTTTCCGCAGCGTCTCAGGGAGCCGGCCACCCGCTTCAAGGAGTCGTTCGCCTGGTGCTGGAACCGGAGCGAATGGGCGAAGGGAGCCCTGGCCATCACGACGCCGGGCTACTTGAGCCGGCACTTCCAGCTCTCGAAGCGGGAGGAGGGCTCCGTCTACTTTGCCGGCGAGCACGTCTCGATCACTCCCGGCTGGATCCAGGGCTCGCTCGAATCCTCGCTGCGGGAGGTCGCGCGGATGCTCGAAAGGGCCTGACGGGAGAAGCGATGGGAACGCTCCGGCTCGCCGGCACCTGCTGGAAGCTCAACGCCTTCCGCCGGGGGGACTCGATCACCCCGGCCGTCCCGGGGGTGGACCTCACTCTCCGGTTCGACAACGCGAAAGGCGCGGCGGGCTTCGGCGGCCGGAGCGCCTTTCAGGCCCTCTATCAGGAATGGGGCGAGGAGATCTCGATCACCC
>DATHUD010000229.1:0-4589 GCA_035462575.1 Thermoanaerobaculia bacterium
GCGGTCGACTTGTCCGAGCGGTTCCGGATCAGGGCATCCATCTCGAGCTCGTGGACCCGGGCCTCCAGGGCGTCGTTGCCGCGCCCGGAGAGGATGCCCACCTTGAGCCCGGCCCGCTGGAGGAGCCGGGTGCCGAACCCGTCGCGGACGTCGAAGACCTTCCAGTCCTCGCCCTTGGCTCCATAGACGAGCTTGCCGTCCGTGAACACGCCGTCCACGTCCAGAAGGAGCCATTCGAGGCTCCGGGCGCGCTCTGCGATGTCGTCGTTCGATAGGGTGGGCACTTAGAACAGCTCCAATCCCCAGAGGTCGTGAAGGTGGACCACGCCTTCGAGGTGGCCGGCCGCGTCGCAGACGAAGAGCGAGGTGATGCGGTGGTCTTCCATGGTCTTCAAGGCTGCGGCGGCCAGCTCGTCGCCGGCGATCGTGCGAGGGTTTTTCGTCATGCACTCCCCGGCGGTCTTCTTCAAGATCTCTCCGTCGTCCGTCTCAAGGAGGCGGCGGATGTCGCCGTCCGAGATGCAGCCCGCGAGGCGGCCGTCGCCGTCGATCACCGCGGTGATCCCCAGCCCCTTCTTGGACATCTCGTAGATCGCCTCGCGCATGGGCGTGCCCGTCGTCACCACGGGGAGGGCGTCGCCCGCGTGCATGAGCTGTTCAGCCTTCAACAGGCGCTTGCCGAGCTGGCCCGCGGGGTGGAGAAGGGCGAAGTCCTCCCGGGTGAATCCGCGCGCTTCGAGGAGCGCCATGGCGAGGGCGTCGCCCATCGCGAGCGTGGCGGTCGTCGAGGCCGTGGGGGCCAGGTTCAGCGGGCAGGCCTCGCGGTCGATCGCCACCGGCAGGTGGACGTCGGCGTGGCGGGCGAGGGGCGAAACGGCGGAGGCCGTCATCACGACCAGAGGCACGCCCAGGCGCTTCAGGGTCTCGACGAGCCGGATCAGCTCCTCGGTCGTCCCCGAGTAGGAGGCCGCGAGGACCACGTCGCCGGAGACGATCATGCCGAGGTCTCCGTGCACGGCCTCGGCCGGGTGGAGGAAGAGCGACGGCGTGCCGGTCGAGGAGAGGGTCGCGGCGATCTTCTTCATGATGATGCCGCTCTTGCCCATCCCGGTGCAGACCACCCGGCCGGTCGTGCCGCGCAGGAGCTCGACCGCGCGGTCGAAGCGCTCGTCGAGCTGCGGCAGGAGCCCGCGGATCGCGGCGGCCTCGGTCTCCAGGACCTCGGCGGCGACCTCGCGAGCCGAGCGGAGAGCCTGGGCGGGGAGGGCGTCAGTCCGCATGATCCACCAGGGTCTTCCGCAGGGCGATCAAGGACCGGAGCAGCCGCTCGGCCCGCGCGGGGTCGAGCTGGACGGCGCTGTCCGACAGAGCGCGGTCGGGATCGGGGTGGACCTCCAGGAACACGCCGTCCGCGCCCGCCGCCACCGCGGCCCGGGCGAGCGGCTCGGCAAAGCGGCGCAACCCTCCGCTCTGCTCGCCGCCGCCGGGGAGCTGGAGCGAGTGGGTCACGACGTAGATCACGGGGATGCCGTCCTCCTGCATCCAGGAGAAGCTCCGCATGTCGACCACCAGGTTGTGGTAGCCGAAGGAGGCGCCCCGCTCGGTCACGGTGATCTTGTCGTTGCCGGTGCTCCGGGCCTTGTCGACCACCCGGCGCATGTCGTCCGGCGCCATGAACTGCCCCTTCTTGACGTTCACCGCCCGGCCGGTCGCGGCGGCGGCCACCACGAGGTCGGTCTGCCGGCAGAGGAACGCGGGGATCTGGAGCACGTCGCACACCTCGGCCGCCGGACCGCACTGGTGCGGCTCGTGGACATCGGTCAGGACCGGCAGGCCGGTCTCCTCCCGGACGAGCTTCAAGATCCGGAGGCCCTCCTCGAGGCCGGGGCCGCGGACGCTGCCGATCGAGGTCCGGTTGGCCTTGTCGAAGGAGGACTTGAAGACGAGCCCCACGCCCAGCCGCTCGGCCATCGCCGCGAGCGTATGGCCCACGTCGATCGCCAGATCCTCGCTCTCGATCATGCACGGGCCGGCGATGACCGGCAGGGAGTCCCCGCCGGCCAGGACGCCGGCCGCAAGCTCCACGGAACGGACCGCCATCAGCCCTGCACCCGGACCTCGGAGGGGACCTCCGGCGGATGGGAGTCGGCCACGGTCACGCCCGGCCCTTCGGAGAGGACCTTCGGGGCGGTGGCCGCCGCGGGCTCGCCGTGCTCCCGCCGCTGCTGATGGGCGAGCGCCGCCGCGATGTAGGAGACGAAGAGCGGGTGCGGCTCCGTGGGCTTCGACTTGTACTCCGGATGGAACTGGCAGCCGAGGTACCACGGGTGGTCCGGCAGCTCGACCATCTCGACGAACTTGCCGTCCGGCGAGAGCCCGGAGATCACCAGGCCGTGGTCGATCAGGGTCTGCATGTACTTCTGGTTGACCTCGTAGCGGTGGCGGTGGCGCTCGCTGATCTCGGGCGCGCCGTAGATCTTCCGGGCGAGGCTCCCCTCCTTGAGCTTGCAGGGGTAGGCGCCCAGGCGCATGGTGCCGCCCAGCTCCTCGACCCCCAGAAGGTCGCGCAGCTTGTAGATGACCGCGTGCTCGGTCTCCGGGTCGAACTCGGACGAGGTCGCGTCCTTGATGCCGCAGACGTTTCGGGCGTACTCGATCGTCATGCACTGCATCCCCAGGCAGATGCCGAAGAAGGGGACCTTGTGCTCCCGGGCGTAGCGGATGGCGCGGATCTTCCCCTCGGTGCCGCGCTGGCCGAAGCCGATCGGCACGAGGAGCGAATCGACCTCGAAGAGGCTGTGCGGCCAGCTCCCGCCCTCCATCTCCTCGGCGTCGATGTAGACCAGCTCGACCGCCGCGTCATTGGCGATGCCGCCGTGGAGGAGCGCCTCGTTCAGGCTCTTGTAGGCGTCCGGGAAGGCCACGTACTTGCCCACGATCCCCACCCGCACCCGGTTCTTGGGGTTCTTCACCCGCGAGACCAGGCTCTCCCAGCGCGACATGTCGCGGTCGTAGTGGGGGAGGTTCAGGAGCTCCAGCACCACGTCGTCCAGCCCCTCGCGACAGAACATGAGGGGCACCTCCAAGATCGTCGAGACGTCCCGCGCCGCGATCACCTGCCGGGGGTCGACGTTGCAGAAGAGGGCGATCTTCTTCTTCATCTCCTCGGGAAGGGCGCGGTCCACTCGGCAGAGCACGATGTCGGCCGAGATGCCGATCTCGCGCAGCTCGCGGACCGAGTGCTGGGTCGGCTTGGTCTTGAGCTCCTCGGCGGCCGCGATGTAGGGGACGAGCGTCAGGTGGATGTTGACCGCGTTGCCCCGGCCGATCTCCTGGCGGAACTGGCGGATGGCTTCGAGGAAGGGGAGCGACTCGATGTCGCCCACCGTGCCGCCGATCTCGACGATGACGACGTCGTGATCGTCCGCCACCCGGCGCATCGCCTCCTTGATCTCGTCGGTGATGTGGGGGATGACCTGCACGGTCTTGCCGAGGTAGTCGCCCCGCCGCTCCTTGTTGATCACCGACTCGTAGATCTTGCCGGTCGTGTAGTTGTGGCGCTTCGAGGTGATCGTGTGGGTGAAGCGCTCGTAGTGGCCGAGGTCGAGGTCGGTTTCCGCCCCGTCGTCCGTCACGAACACCTCGCCGTGCTGGTAGGGGGACATGGTTCCCGGATCGACGTTGATGTAGGGGTCGAACTTCATCATCGTGACCGAGAAGCCCCGCGCCTCCAGGATGGCCCCCACGGATGAAGCGGCCACTCCCTTGCCGAGGGAGGAAACGACGCCTCCCGTGATGAAGATGAATTTGGTCGCCATGGTCTCTCCTTGGTCAGGCCGTTCCAGATCGCAAGATCGCTTCCACCCGTTCCAGATCCTCCGCCGTATCCACGCCGAACGATCCGCGCTCGAGGACGAGGACGCGGATCGGGATGCCGTTTTCGAGCGCCCGGAGCTGCTCCAGCGACTCGCTCCGCTCGAGCGGCGTCGGGGGGAGCCCGGCGAGAAGCAGCAGGGCTTCCCGCTGGTAGCCGTAGATCCCCAGGTGCTTCAGGGGGGCGGCGGCGCCCTCCTGCCGCGGGTAGGGGATCGGCGAACGGCTGAAGTAGAGCGCGGAGCCGTCCTGTGCGAGCACGACCTTCACTGCGTTCGGGTTCCCCATCTCGTCCGCTTCGGCCGGCGTCGCCAGGGTGACCACCGGGTCCTCCGGGTGCGCGGCCAGGTGCCCGGCGACCCGCGAGATCGCCTCCGGGTCGATCAGCGGCTCGTCCCCCTGGATGTTGATCACCGCGGCGGCGTCCCACTGCCGCGCCGCCCAGGCGATGCGGTCCGTGCCGCTCGAGCAGTCGGGCGGTGTCATCTCCCACTCGCCGCCGAAGGCCTCCACGGCCCGGGCGATCCGCTCGTCGTCCGTCAGCACCACCACCCGGTCGAGCCCCCGCGCCCGCGCCACCCGGGTGTACACGTGCTCGATCATCGGCCGTCCGGCGATCGGGAGCAACGGCTTTCCGGGGAGTCGGGCCGACCCGTAACGGGCCGGGATGGCGCCCACGACACCCGTGCCTCCGGCAACAGGGGGCGAGGTGGGGG
>DATHUD010000230.1:0-19005 GCA_035462575.1 Thermoanaerobaculia bacterium
CAGGTGACGGTCGATCCCGAGGGAGCGCGCGACGCGCTGCGCCTGCCGCAGGTGCGGGTCATCGCCGAGGCGCACGCGCGGGAGCACTCGCTGGAGGTGGAGATCCCGTTCCTCCAGGTGCTCCTCGGGGACGACTTCACCCTGGTGCCGCTCGCGGTGGGGGAGGCGAGCGGTGAAGAGGTGGCCGAGGTCCTGGGGACGCTGTGGGGAGGGCCGGAGACGGCAGTCGTCGTCAGCTCCGACCTGTCGCACTACCTTCCCTACGACGAGGCGCGCCGGGTGGACCGGGAGACCGCCTCGGAGATCGTGGGGTTGGCCGGCCCCCTCCACGGGAGGCAGGCCTGCGGCGCAGTGCCCATCAACGGCCTTCTGGAAACCGCCCGCCGGCTCAAGATGACGGCCGAGCTTCTGGACCTCCGGAGCTCGGGGGACACCGCCGGCGACCGCTCCCGTGTGGTGGGCTATGGAGCCTTCGCCTTCCATGAGCGATCGTGAGCGCGGCCGCGTCCTCGTGGGGATTGCCCGCGAGAGCATCGAAGAAGCCCTGGGGCTCCGGGCGGCCGCGGCGTGGGACGACCCTTGGCTCTTCGAGCCCGGCGCCTGCTTCATCACCCTGATGCGCCGGGGGGCGCTGCGCGGCTGCGTCGGCTCGGTGCGCGCCTACCGCCCTCTCTACGAAGACGTGCGCGCCAACGCCCGCGCCTCGGCCTTCCACGACAACCGCTTCCCGCCGGTCGAATGCGCGGAGTGCCCGGAGCTCCGGGTCGAGGTGTCGCTCCTCTCCGCCCCGGAGCCCGTCGTCTTCTCCGGGGAGGCGGAGGCCCTTGCGGTCCTCCGGCCGGAGATCGACGGGATCATCTTCGAGTTTGGGGGGCACCGGAGCACCTTCCTCCCCCAGGTCTGGGGGCAGCTTCCCGATCCCCGGGACTTCCTGGGCCAGCTCAAGCTCAAGGCCGGCCTGTCGCGGAGCTTCTGGTCGCCGGACGTCCGGCTCTGGCGCTACACCGTCACCAAGTGGGTGGAGGAGGAGTAGAGGCGATCACCGCTTCTCCGGCCGGCGCGCGACCCGGAGCACCTCCCGGACGACCACCGCGATCTCCTCGGCGAGGCCGGTGATCTCGAAGGCGTCCACCCGCAGCAGGTCGCGCGTGGCGCGGGCGTTGGGTGTGGTGAGCACGAGCCCCCGGCCCGCGAGCACGCCCGTGGCTTTCAGGTCTTCGAGCATCGACAGGGTTGTCCGGTAGGGGAGCGCGATGTCGAAGATCACGGCGTCCGGGTCGTGCTCCTTCACGAAGAGTTCCAGATCCACCTTCCCGGCGCGCACGTCCACCAATCGCACGGACGCCACGTTGCAGCCCGCCTCCTTCACGGCGTCGGACAGCATCCGGATCAGGTCTTCGTTGTTGTTGAGGATCGCGACGACCGGCTTGGACCTCTCCTCCGTCATAGCGCCATCACTGTATCACTCCGTTGCGTCCGGTCCCGTTTCCGGGACTCTCCACGAGCCCCCTCCCCGCACCCGTTCCTTCCACGGGACGGCCTTTTAGAGGAAATCCAACGAAATCAAGGGCTTACGATCCGGCATCGGCCTTGCCCTCTCTCTTCTCCGTTGTCCCCAGGCTGTACGAACCTTTTCCTGGATGGAAGGAGAGAGCGATGAAATTGTCTCAAATCGTCCGTCGTCCCCTGGTCCTGTTGTCGGCCCTTCTGCTCGCGTCCGGCGCGGCGCGGTCCGCGGAGATGCCCCCGGCTTCGGTCCTCGGGCGCGCGCCCCTGGCCTTCGAGCCCAACCTCGGCCAGAGCGATCCGCAGGTGCGCTACCTCGCCCGCGGCGCGGGCTATGCCCTGTTCCTCACTCGGGAGGAGGCCGTGCTCGCCCTCCCGTCCGGCGAGCAGCGGAGCGTTCTGCGCATGCGGCCCCTGGGCGCGGCTCCGGCCGAGTCCCTGGAAGCCGAAGAGATCCTCCCGGGCAAGAGCCACTACGCCCGCCTTTCCGGGGTGGAACAGCCAATCAAAGACGTGCCCCGCTACGCGCGGGTGCGGGCCAGGGCGGTCTATCCAGGCATCGACCTCGTCTATTACGGCAACGGAGAGCGGCTCGAATACGACTTCGTGGTCGCTCCCGGCGCCGATCCCGGCCGCATCCGCCTCGGCTTCGAGGGAGCGGAGAACCTCGCGATCGACGAGGCGGGCGACCTCCGGCTGCGCCTGGCCGGCGGCGAGCTCGTCCAGCCCGCACCGGTCCTGTATCAGGAGGTGGGTGGCGAGCGCCGGAAGGTCGCCGGTAGCTTCGAGCTGGACGGCGGCGCCGTGGGCTTCCGGGTGGGGGCCTACGATCCGGCGCTGCCCCTCGTGATCGACCCGCAGCTCGTCTGGGCCTCCTACCTGGGTGGCACGAGCTCGGAGTGGGCTTTTGATGTCGCGGTCACGCCCAACGGGCAGGCTTACGCGTGCGGCTATACCGTCTCGACGGATTTTCCGACCCGCCCCCATCAGGCCGACCCAGACCCGGCCAGCACCGATGCCTTCGTGACCAAGTTCAACCTCGACGGCTCCGGGATCGACTGGTCCATCTACCTGGGCGGCCCCGGCTTCCAGCGGGCCAATGCCATCGCCCTCGACTCCAACCGGAGCTCCTACATCACCGGCACCACGGACGAGTTGAGCCCCGGTAATCCCTTGGACGCCTTCGCCGCCCAGGTGGACGCCGCCGGGAATCTGCGGTGGAAGCACATCTTCCAGGCCCCTGCGGACACGGACATCGGCATCGACATCGCCCTCGACGCCTCCTTGAACTCCTACGTGGTCGGCACCACCTACTCCGGGGGCTACCCGTCCGGGAACTTCCCGGTCAAGAACGCGGCCCAGCCGCTCTTCGGCGGCGGCTCGGACGCCTTCGTGGCGAAGCTCAACCGCTACGGGACCGTCCTCTACGCCTCGTACTATGGCGGCGTGGACTGGGAGGCCGGCTCGGCTGTGACCGTGGACGGCTCCGGCCGGGCGATCTTCGGGGGAGATGGCTACACCTCGGATCCCTACGCCACCGACTTCGATTACGACGCCTTCGTGGTCCGTCTGACCGCTGCCGGCAGCGCCTTTCAGGGCCAGATCGCCATCGCCGGAGCTGGGAACGACCACGTCGGCGGTCTGGCCGTCGATCCGTCGGGCAACGTCTGGGTGGCCAGCACGACGTATTCGTCCGGCCTTTGGACTCCTGAAAACGCCGTCCGGAGGACGTTGAACGGCGAGTCCGACGCCTACCTAGCCCGTATCAACACCACCTTCAACGGCTTCTCCTACGCGACCTACCTGGGCAACAGCGACCGCCAGATCGTCGCCGAGCTCCTGGCGGACGACGCCGGACGGCTCTATCCGGTCGGCCACTCCGGCAACGGGATCTACGACGTCTGGATGGCCCGCTATATCCCGAGCACCAACACCGCCTCGTCCTTCACCGTCGTGGCGAGCGGTAACGACCTGGCCTCCGGAGCCGCTATGGACAGCTCCCGCTTCCTCTACGTGGCTGGAGCCACCACCTCCACCGACCTCGCGACCGGCGGGGCCTTCCAGGTGAACCTCAAGGGGCCCTTCGACGGGTTCGTGCTGAAGGCCGGATTCTAAGCGTTTGTTCCCGCCGTGACTGCGCGCCCCGCCCCGAGCCATAGGTGGGGCGCGCCTTCTGAGGGCGTTCTCTTGACAACCGGCGTATCCGCAGGGTATTCTGTCTCCCGATAAGGTGGCTGGCGACACGAGTACCACAATGCTCTTCTGCCCTCGGGTAGATAGTCAGCCTACTGTTTTTCCCTTCTCTCTTCTTCAGTAGTACAGCGCCGTACCCCTGGCAAACAGGTCGTACTCGGTTCGGATCTTGGACGTAATCCGGCCATGCGGTCCTGCATCCCCCGCCTCCCACTTTCGCTGAATCGCCCAGCCGCAGTAGTCCGCCACCTGTAGACAGGAATCCGAGCTCGCGTCCCAACACGCTGTCTTGTAGGTCATCCGGCTGCCCACCTGCTTCATGACATCGCGGACCGCGTCGTAGAACGCCTCACGCTTCTTCTTCTTGTTTCCCAGGGACGCCGTCACCACCAGCAGCTCGTCGCACGAGAGCCGCGGAGTGACGTACCGCATGAGGTAGAACCACGCGTGCTGGTAGAACAGCTCGTCTGTGAGCCGGATATGGGGCATGGCCTTGGCTTTTTCCAGAATGACGGCGTCCACCCGTACGTCCAAGCTTTGGATGAGGTTGAAGACTCGATCTCGAACGGGAGCCGGATCCTTGGCCGCATGGAACGGCCCCGGATGATCATGGCCTTCCCAGGCCATCTGGTGCCGGAGCTCGCTGACTCGGGCATTGACTTCGAAACAGTCCGGTAGCGTGGCCGATGCCAGGATGAAGTAGCGGGTTGCATCCTTCTTCCTGCTGAAATCGAAGTTGCCGGATTCGTCGGCAAAAAGGTACAGCCGTTGGGGCATGATTCGTTCGGCCTTCTTGAGAGAACGCTCACAAGCGAGCGAGCCACCCCGGCGGGTGGTTGACACCCTCCTCGACCGGTAGACATGATGGTCCCGGCTGTCAGGCCAGGGAGGGAGTCCCATGTTCCGCAAGCTTCTGGTTCCCGTCGACTTTACCGAAAAAAACGACGCCGCGCTGACGAGCGCCATCGAAATCGTGTCCGGCAACGACGGCGCCGAGGTCGTCCTCCTGCACGTCATCGAGACGATCGAGCACATCGAGTTCGAGGAGATGGCCGGCTTCTATCACGGCCTGGAAGCCCGGGCCGCGGCCAGGCTCTTCACGATGGTGGAGAAGCTCACCCAGGCGAACGTCCGCGTCCGCCACGAGATCGTCTACGGCAAGCGCGCGGAGACGATCGTGCGCTACGCCGAGGAGCAGGAGATGGACCTCCTCATCCTCTCCTCCCACAAGGTGGACCGCGAGCACCCCGCCCTGGGCATCGGTACGCTCAGCTACCGGGTCGCCATCGTGGCGAGATGCCCGGTGCTGTTGGTGAAATAGAGGAAGGAGGACGGATGAGCGACGGAGCGAGGAAGGTCCGCGTCGGTATCAACGGTTTCGGGCGCATCGGGCGGTGCGCCTTCAAGCAGTTCCTCGACCGGGGGAGCTTCGAAGTGGTGGGGATCAACGATCTCGCGGACCTGGGGGATCTGGCCTATCTTCTGAAGTACGACTCCGTCCACGGCTGGTACCCCCGGAAAGTCTCGGACGACGGCAAGAGCCTGATCGTCGACGACAGGTCCATCCCCTTCTTTTCCAAGAAGAATCCGGCCGAGATCCCCTGGGGCGGCCTGGGGGCGGACATCGTCGTCGACTGCAGCGGCGCCTTCCGCTCGCGGGACAAGGCCAAGGCCCACTTGGACGGCGGCGCGAAGCGGGTGATCATTTCGGCCCCCTCGGACGACGTGGACGGCACCTTCGTCCTCGGGGCCAACAGCGACAGCTACGATCCTGGCCGGCACGTCATCGTCTCGATGGCCTCGTGCACCACGAACTGCCTGGCCCCCGTGGCCCGCGTGCTGTATGACTCCTTCGGCGTGGAGCACCTGATGCTCACCACCGTCCACGCCTACACCTCCAGCCAGGCGCTGATGGATACGCCGGTCCGGAAGCGCCGCCGGGGGCGGGCCGCTGCGCTCTCGATCATCCCCACCACGACCGGGGCCACCAAGGCGACCGAGAAGGTCATCCCCGAGCTCGTGGGACGGATGGGCGGCATGGCCTTCCGGGTGCCCGTGCCGGACGGCTCGATCTGCGACATCGTCGCTCTCCTCGGGAAGGACGTGACGGCGGACGACGTCAACGCCGCCCTGCGCGAGGCCGCAGAGCAGCCCCGGTGGAAGGGCATCCTGCGAGTGACCGACGAAGCCCTGGTGTCCCAGGACATCGTCGGGGACACGCACTCGTCCATCGTCGACGCCGAGAGCACCATGGTCCTCAAGGACCGGGTGGTCAAGGTGCTTTCCTGGTACGACAATGAGTGGGGCTACTCGGCGCGGCTGGTGGACTTCGCCGGCCTCATGGGGAAGCGGACCGGCTGAAGCCGGTCGCCCTCACCGCCCCAGCGTCGCCTCGTACATCTTCCGCACCTCCTCCGGCGGCTCCGGCTCCTGGGACCAGTCGATCGGGACGCCCTGGGAGCGGGTCCAGCGGAACAGCCAGGAAACCCCCGCCCGTCCGGCGTAGGTGTCCGGCAGACGGTAGGCGTCGTCTTCGAGCGCCCGCTCCAGGGTTACGAAGCGATAGCCGCGCCGTTTGAAGAGCGCCAGGACCTCGTCCAGAGCATCGGCGTTGAGCTCGTTCGCGTGGAGCAGGAGCACGTGGCGCAGGGGCCGGCCGAGGAGCTTCCGGGCCACGCCCTCCTGGAAGTCGAGCTGCGCCTCGGTGTAGCGCACATAACCTTCCACCATCCGGCGCATCGTCTCTTCGTCGCCCTTCGTCTTCGCCCGGGTGTAGATGGCGTTGTAGACGTAGTCCGCGTTCTCGACGGTGACGGGGGCGACCGTGTAGCCCCGCTCCGCGAGGAACTTCTCGAAGGCGGCCCGGGTTTCGAGCGTCGGGCCGGTGCGCAGGAAGGGGTGGCGGAAGTAGCGGAGCTTCTGCCCCTTCTCGGCGAGGAGCATGCGGGTCACGGTCTCGCCGCGGATCACGTCCTCCTGAAAGGCGGCCAGGGGCGTGTCGTAGAAGGAAGGGTGGGAAAACGTGTGATTCCCGAGCTCGTGTCCGGCCTCCAGCCAGTCTCTGAGGATGGCCGTGCGCTCGTCGATCTCCCCCGGCCGGTAGAGCTTGCTCTCGTTGACGAGCCCCACGGCGGTCACCCCCTCGCGCTTCAGGGTGGCGAGCAGGGCCGCCGTCATCGTCCGCAGGCGCGGGAGGCCGACCTCGGGGCCGCCCAGGGGGAGGTCGTCGAAGGTGATCGCGATCTCGCGGGAGGGAGGAGGAGCGGCGGCCGCGAGGACGGCGAAGAGCGGCAGGAGGAGGAGAATGGATTTCCGGCGCATCGTCGTTCCTCGTCTAAAATGGAAGTCTTCGAGCCCGCAGCGATCCTAACCCTTAAAGACTCCGATCCGGAATCCACCTCATGCTCCGCGCCATCGCCGCCTCCTACCGGGAAGCCTTCGCGGGCCTGAGCCGCCCGGTCTGGCTGCTGTCCATCGCCTCGCTGATCAACCGCGCCGGCACGATGGTGCTGCCGTTCCTCGCCCTCTACCTCACCCAGGAACGGGGATTCACCACGGCCGGGGCCGGGCAGATGCTCGCGCTCTACGGGCTGGGGGCGATGGCCGCCTCGTTCCTGGGGGGATGGCTCTGCGACCGTTTCGATCCGCGGCGGATCATGATCGGCAGCCTGATCCTGACCGGCCTGGGTTTCCTGGCGCTGGGCCGGATGGAGAGCCGGCCGGCGATTCTCGCGACGATCGTCTTCCTGAGCGTCGCCGGGGAGACCTTCCGGCCCGCCAACGCCGCGGCCCTCGCCCGGGCGAGCGACCCGGCCGAACGGACCCGGAGCTATGCCCTCTACCGGCTGGCGATCAACCTCGGGATGACGCTGGGACCCACGGTGGGCGGCTTCCTGGCGTTGCGGAGCTACGACCTGCTGTTCGTCGTGGACGGGGTGACCTGCCTCCTGGCGGCCGGCCTGCTCTGGCTCGCGCCGCTCGGGCCCGCGCGAGAGACGGCGGCGGAGGCCGCCGTGGCCCCGGCGCGCTCGCCATGGGGGGACCGGCCGTTCCTCGTCATGCTCTTCCTCCTGTTCGTCATGAACATCGTGACCTTCCAGGTCGTGAGCACGTACACCCTGTCGCTGCGCGATCTCTACCTTTTTTCGGAGGACCGGATCGGCCTGACGCTCGCGGTCAACACTCTCGTGATCGTGCTCTTCGAGATGGTCCTGGTCCACCGGGTGTCGCGCTACGATCCGCTCCGGATGACGGGGTTGGGGGCCTTCTTCCTGTGCTTCGGCCTCGCCCTGCTCCCCCTGGGGCGGGGCTTCGCGTACGCGGCCTTCACGGTTCTGATCTGGTCGGTGGGGGAGATGCTCGCCTTCCCGATCATCGCGGGGGTGATCGCGAACCGGGCGGACGCGGGGAGCGTGGGCCGCTACATGGGCCTCATGAATCTCTCCTTCGCGACCGCCTACGTGATCGCTCCGCTCGCCGGCACCTGGGTCTACCAGAACCTGGGGCCCGAGGCGCTCTGGTACGGCTGCGGTGTCATCGGGCTCCTCGTATGGGCGGGGTTCGAGGCGCTCTCCGCGGCGGAGAGGCGCTCTACTCCGCGGGCGGCTCCTCGTGAAGCCTGAGCTTTCTGTAACCCCGGTTCCAGTAGATGAGCGGCGGCGCCTCCTCCTGGGGAACGTTGCTCGCCTGGACTTCGCCCACGAAGATCGTGTGCGACCCCGCGGGATAGCGGGCGTGGATGCGGCAGTCGAGCCAGGCCAGGGCGTCGGTCAGCACCGGCGCGCCGGTCTCGGCCGTGGACCAGTTCCCCAGGGCGAAGCGGTCTTCGTCCTTCACCCAGGCGAAGCGGTTCGAGAGCTCGAACTGCTCTTCGCCCAGGATGTTGACGGCGAAGACCGCATCCTGTTCCTCGAGAATGGCGTAGGCCCGGTGGCGGTTCTCGATGATGACCATGATGAGCGGCGGCTCGGCCGAGACCGAGGCGAACGCGGAGACGGTCAATCCATGAATCTTGTCCCCGCCTTTCATGGTCACGATCGTGACCCCGGCGGGGAAGTGGCGCAGCGCTTTGCGGAAGTCTTCGGACGAGATCACCCGTAGGTCTCCTTACACCAGCGTGAGTTGGTCCCAGCAAAAAGAGGGCGTCCCCCCGATTGTCCCATACAACCGGCGGCGTTCCACGGCGTCTTAGTGGCACCCTCCTTGCACTTTCAAGTGCGCCAGGAGCCGGGAAGGAGGACAGACCTCCCCCTCGGCAGCACAACCCAGGAAAAAACCGGCCCCCGGGCCGTGAGAGGAGACGAGATGGCCAAGCTGAGCAAAGCGAAGGTGAAGGGGCTGCTCAACCAGCCCGTGCGGATGGGCTTCATGACGGTGCCCCTGTGGGTCTTGGGCGCGGTTTTCCTGTTCCGGCACCTGCGCTCGCGCCGGCAGCGGTACGCGTAGAGCTGAAGCCCCCCACCCGGCCCTCACTCCCCCGGCCCCTCTCTCCCACCACTCCGCCCGCCCTCCCTGGGAGAGAGGGGAGACAGCATCTCTGAATTCAGCTCCCTCCTCTCCCAGGGAGGGGGAATGGGGTGGTGGGAGAGGAGGGCCGGGGAGGTGAGGGCCCATCCAGCCCGCCCCCCTCCCGCGTATCCTTCCCCAGAAGTTTCCAGATCGTTTCCGTCTTTCTGAAAAAGGCTCTCACTCTTTACGGACGGCGGGCTTGCCTCTAAGCTACGCCTAGATCCGCAGGTCCCAAGGGAGGTTCCTTTCGATGCTGGTGCAGGGAAAGACTGCAGTGTGGAAGAACGTGTGGTGGGTGGTGCTGTCTCTCTGCCTGACCGGCCCCCTCGGGGCGGCGCAGGAGCCGGCGGAGGGTCCGGAGGAAGAGGCCGCTCCGGAGGAGGCTTCGCTCCGGCCGCGGCTGGACTTCGGTCTCGAGGCCAAGGCCAACTTCAGGAATAGCGAGGAGAACCGCTTTCCGGTCCGGTTCCCCTTCGACCCTTCGCAACTCCCGCCGGGGCAGACCCAGGGGTTCGAGGAGACCGTCGACGAGGGCTCGCACTTCGAGGTCTCGACGGCCACGCTCTTCGTGGACGCCATCTGGGGCGACGGCCTCTCGGCCCACGGCAAGATCGACTTCATCGACCTCTATGACAGAAACCCCACCTCGACCGACAAGAAGGTGGACGTGGACGAGGTGTGGGTCCGTTTCGGCGTCGAGACCGATCCGGCCACGCTCGCGCCGCGGACCGGCGTGTACCTGAAGGTCGGCAAATTCCCCAAGTTCGAGCGGCAGGACGACCGCCACCTCGAAAGCTACGGCCTCGTCTCGACCGCCTTCAACCGCTTCGAGGACGCGGGCGCCGAGCTGGGCGTGAGCCTCGGCCGCCACCTCTACGGGAAGCTCACGGCTACCCAGGGCAACCCCGTGTTCCTGCGCGACCCGAACGCGCTCGCCGGCGACAACGGGACGAACGCCCTGCTGCGCGCCAACCCGGACCCGGAGCTCAAGACCGGCGTCGTCCTCCTCTACGACGCCGAGATCGAGGACCTGGACACGGACGGCGATCTGGAGTTGGGTGGGGGCTTAGGTGCCCGCTTCGCGGACGAGTCGGGGAGAAACGCCCTCGACGTCCTCGCCTGGGCCTACCGGCGGACGCTCGCGGACACGGTGGAGCTCGAAGGGACCTTCTACGGCGGGGACCTCGACCTGCTCGACGGCCCCGGCGGGCTCACGCCGCTCGCCGTGACCGGGGACGAGAAGAAGGAATTCGGCGGCAACGTCTGGCTCTACCTGGGCGGCCTCTCGTTCTTCGGCCAGTACGTGGACCAGGACCTGGGCGGCCTCGGGCGGACCGGCCTCGAAGGCGAGATCGCCTGGCGTTTCGACCTCCCCCTGGTCTGGGCCGTGGACGACCGCCAGCTCTTCACCTTCATCTCCCCGGCCGTGCGCTATTCGAAGCTGGACAACGACTTCCGGAGCCACCCCTTGAGCCCCGCGCCGAGCCTTGCCTGGGATTGGGAGAAGCTCGACTACGGCGTGCGCCTGGGGCTGTTCAACGGCATCGACGTGACGGTCGAGTACGCGGAGAACACCTTCACCCTGGGCTCCGGAGCGGAGCGGGACAACAACGAGCTCCTGTCGACCTTGAGGTGGAGGATCTAGTGAAGAAGATCCTCTTCCTGCTCGTCCTCTTTTCCCTCCCCGCTTCCGCGGAGGAGCTCCGCGGCAAGGTCGAGCTTCTCGCCAAGGGGGGGAGAGGGCCGGCGCGGGGGAGCGACGTCAAGCAGGCGGTCGTCTACTACGAGCCGGCCTCCCCGCCTCCGGTGCGGGCCGCCGAGGCGCCGTTCGAGATCGTGACCCGGAAAAAGGAGTTCACCCCGCGGGTGCTCGCGGTGCCCAGGGGGAGCCGGGTGCGCTTCCCGAACCAGGACCCGATCCTCCACAACGTGTTTTCGGTCTCCGGCGGCAACAAGTTCGACCTCGGCCTCTACCGGATGGGACCGGGCAAGGAGAAGCGTTTCGAGGAGCCCGGCCTCGTGCGGGTCTACTGCAACGTCCACCACGACATGGCGGCGAGCCTCCTGGTGCTCGACACCCCCTTCTTCGTCTCCCCGGGCCCCACGGGGGAGTTCGTGCTCACCGGCCTGCCGCGCGGCAAGGGGAAGCTCACGGTGTGGCACGAGCAGGCGGAGCCGTGGACGATGGAGGTCGACGTGCCGGGCGGGAAGCCGGTCGCGGTGCGGGTCGAGGTGGTGAAGCCTCTGATTCCGCCCCATCTCAATAAATCGGGACAGTCCTACTTCCGGTCTCAACGTGACCGCTACAACAACTAACCGCCGCTTCGGCCTGTCGCTGGAGACCCGGATCTTCCTGGTCACCTCGCTCCTGATCGCCCTCTCGGTGGGGGCGGCGGTGGCGGTGACCTCGGTTCTCCTGCGGCGGATCGCGAGCCAGGCCGCGGCCGGGTCGCTCAAAAGCAGCGCATCGGTCCAGGCGACCTACCAGGCCGAGCGCTACGAGCGGTTGAAGCTCATCTCCCGGCTCTTCATCTCGAACCCCAGCCTCGTGGCCTACTACGAGGAGGCCACCGAGACCATGGACACGGTCTCGCTCCTGGACGCCCTGTCGGAAGGGCAGAAGGACCTGGGATTCGATTTCGCGATCCTCCTCGGGCCCCGGGGGCGCGTGGCGGCCCGCACGGACAACCCGAACGCCACGGGGCAGGACCTGTCGGGGCGCCCGCTCGTGGCCAAGGCGCTCACCGACTTCGAGGCCTCCGGCGTCTGGCAGGAGGGCGACCGCCTCTACTACGCCGTGGCGGTGCCGATCGCCAAGGACTTCACCGTGCTGGGCTACCTCGTGACCGGGTTCGCCATCAACGACCTCTCGGCCCTGGAGGTGAAGCGGGTGAGCGGCGCGGACGTGGCCTTCGTGGCCAACGGCGAGGACGGGCCGGCGGTGATGGCGACGACACTCTCGCCTCCCATCGTCCGCAGCCTGACCGCGGCGCTCGACTCGAGCGAGAAGGCGATGGGGCAGGCCATGCGGACCGGCAAGTCCATGGCCCGGGAAGAGGTGGAGCTCGAAGACGAGCCGTGGCTCGCCCTCCAGGAGCCGCTGCGCGACGCCCAGGGCGAGCCCGTGGGGGCCACGGTCGCGCTCGCCTCCCTCGCCCAGGAGCTCGCGGCCTACGAGCAGATCCAGAGCGTGCTGCTCGCGGCCGGCGTCGCGGCCGTTCTGCTCGCCCCGCTCCTCGCCTTCGTCCTCACGCGGCGGACGCTGCGGCCGGTGCGCCGGCTGATGGCCGCGGCCGAGGCCGCGCGCCAGGGGGACTACGACCAGAAGATCGAGACCGGCCGGACCGACGAGGTGGGCCGCCTCGCCCAGGCCTTCAGCGAGCTCCTGGCCGATCTGCGCGAGAAGCGGGACATGGAGGCGTACGTCACCGAGCTGTCCAAAAACCTCCCCGAGCCCGCCCAGGCCAAGGCCGTGGCCGGGCAGCCGCAGACCCGCGAGGTGCTGCTCCTGGGCGCCGAGCTGCGGTCTCTCGCCCGGGTGATGGTGAACGGCGATCCTCAGGGGGTGCTCGACCGGGTCGGCACGGAGCTCGAGCGGATCCGCATCGCCGTCGCCGGGCAGCGGGGGCAGATCGAGACGGTGTCGGGGCACCGCGTGCTCGCGCGCTTCGAGGGGAAGGGGCGGGGAGAGCGGGCGCTCGCCGCGGCCTCCGAGATCCTGGGCACGAGCGACGGCGAGCTGGTCTCGGAAGCCGAGGCTCCGGTCGTGGCGCTCGCGGCCGGCAAGGCGGTCACCGGGCCGGTGGTGTATGGCGAGCAGACCGACCGCGCCGTGGTGGGGCTCCCGGTCCAGCAGCTCGAAAGCCTGCTGCGGGAGGCCACGCCGGGCGAGCTCCTCCTCGCCCGGGAGGTCCACGACGAGCTCCGGGAGTCCTTCGAAGCCGCCGGCTTCCGGCTCGCCCCCCGCCGGGGGGTGATCTCGCCGCAGCCGCTCTTCGTGGTGAGCCCGAAGATGGCCGCCCGGGTCGCGAACGCCCGCGGCATCGCCGAGGGACAGACCGCGACGCTCACCGTGGCCGGGGCGGCGACGCTCACCGGCATCGCTCCGGGCGCCCTCATGGGGCAGCGGTTCGAGATCCTGACCGTGCTCGGCGCGGGCGGCATGGGGGTCGTCTACAAGGCGCGGGACCGGGAGCTCGACGACCTGGTCGCCCTGAAGATGCTGAAGCGCGACCTCTGGGGAGACAAGGGCCAGCTCGAGAGGTTGAAGAGCGAGCTCAAGCTGGCGCGGAAGATCACCCACCCCAACGTGCTCCGCACCTTCGACTTCGGGGAGATCGAGGGCGTCCCCTACATCTCCATGGAGTACGTGCGGGGCGTGACGCTGCGCTACCTGCTGGACCAGACGAAGCGTCTCCCGTACTCGGCGGGCCTGCGCCTGGGAAAGCAGCTCTGCGCCGGGCTCGAAGCGGCCCACTCCGTGGGCGTGCTCCACCGGGACATCAAGCCCGAGAACCTGATCCTGGAGCCCACGGGCAACGCCAAGCTCATGGACTTCGGCATCGCCCGGCCGGTCAAGCGCATGACTCCGGGGCAGACCCAGGAAGGCTTCATCGTGGGCACGCCCCAGTACATCGCACCCGAGGTTCTCCAGGGCAAGGACGCCGACGTCCGCGCCGACGTCTACTCCTGCGGCATCGTCCTCTATGAGATCTTCTCGGGCGCCCTGCCGTTTACGGGGGCGACCACGATGGACGTGATCCTGAAGCACCTGCGGGAGCCGCCGCCGCCGCCCAGCCAGCACTGGCCGGAGATCCCGCCCCGGCTGGAGGCGGCCATCCTGCGGTGCCTCGAAAAGGATCCGGAGGCCCGGTACCGCTCGATCGTGGACCTGCATCACGAGCTCGAAGCCCTGAGCGCCTGAGGGCCTTTCGCCCTTCGCGTCGTTGGTGAAGTCGGGAGAGACCTATGATCGCCGCCGATCTGCCGTCGGGCCTGGAGCCGTTCCAACCGGACCGCCGCCTCGCCGAGTACGAGGCCCTGCTCGACATCAGCGTCCGCCTGGCCGGCACGCTCGATCTCCTGACCGTGCTCGAGATGGCTCTGGAGAACGCCGAGGAGGTCTGCCGCGCCGAGACGAGCTCCATCTGGGAGCTGGACGAGGAGCATGAGGAGCTCTTCTTCCGCGTGGTGCGGGGCACGGCGGCGGGGGAGATCCGGGAGCTCCGGGTGCCGGTCGGGCAGGGGATCGTGGGGAGCGTCGCCGCGACGGGGCAGCCCGAGGTGGTCAACGACGTGGCGGCCGACCCCCGCTGGCACGGGGATTCCGCGGGCGAGTTCCGCACCCGCGCCCTCCTCGCCGTGCCTCTCCTCGCCCACGGCCGCGTGATCGGCGTGCTCCAGCTCCTGAACCCGGTGGGCCGGGACGCCTTTACCGGCGAAGACGTCTGGCGCATGCGCCTGTTCGCCGCGATCCTCGCTCCGCCGCTCCGGAGCGCCCGCCTCTACGCCGAGAAGCAGCGCCAGTTCCTCCACATGGTGACGGCGCTCGCCGAGAGCCTGGAGAAGAAGGACACCTACACGGGCGGCCACGTCCGCCGCGTGGTCGGCTACTCCATGCTCCTGGGCGCGGAGATGGGGCTCTCCCGGGAAGAGCTCCAGGACCTCTGGCTCGCCGCCACCCTCCACGACATCGGAAAGATCGGTGTGCCGGACCACATCCTGGGCAAGCCCGCCCCGCTCGACCAGGGCGAATTCGAGGTCATGCAGCGCCACACCCTCTTCGGGGCCGAGATCGTCTCGCACCTCGCGAACCCCAGGATCCTCCTGGGCGTGCGCAACCACCACGAGAGGATCGACGGCCGGGGCTATCCGGACGGCCTGGCCGGCGAGCAGATCCCCCTGGTGCCCCGGATCATCGCCGTGGCCGACACCTACGACGCCATGACCACGAGCCGTCCGTACCGCGAAGGCCTGCCTCCCGGGAGGGCGTTCGAGGAGATCCTGGCCAGCGCCGGCACCCAGTTCTGCCCGCGCGTGGTGGGCGCCTTCCGGAGCCTTGCCGAGCGCGGGCGCTTCAACCTGGACGAGGCGGAGAGCCTGCTGGGCACGCTTACGGAACCCGTGTAACCTCCCTCCATGCTGCGCCTGCGTTTCGTCGTCCACGGTGAGGACCGCCTCGTCCCCTTGAGCGGGGGGAAGGTGCGGCTGGGACGGGGCGCGGACAACGACGTCGTCCTGTCCGACGTCTCCGTCTCCCGCTACCACGCCGAGATCCGCCGCGAGTCCGACGGCTGGGTCCTCCACGACATGAAGAGCACCAACGGCGTCGAGGTGAACGGCGTGCCGGTCGAGCGCGCCGTGCTCCACGCCGGAGACCGGTTGGGCGTCGGCTCCTTCTCCCTCCTCGTCGAAGCGGCCGAGCCCGCGCCGGTCCGGCCGGTGTCCGAGCCCGACCTGCCGGACCTGGGCAATGCCACGATCATCCGCCCCCTGGCCGACTTCGCGGCGGTCAGGCCGGAGGCCGGCGATCAGGACTGGACCCTGCGGATGTTCGGGTTCCTGACTCGCCTCGCCCGCGAGCTCCTGGTGGCCGACTCGGTCGACCAGGTGCTCGCCCGCGTGCTCGACCTCGCATTCGAGGCCTTCTCCGTGGACCGCGGGTTCATCCTGCTGTCGGGCGAGGACGGCGAGCTGCTCTGCGAGATCTCGCGCGTCAAGGACCGGGTCACCTTCCGGCCGTCCGAAGAGGTCCCGGTCTCGCGCACCATGCTGCGGGCGGTCATGCGCGAGCGGGTGGCGCTGATCACCTTCGACGCCCAGTCCGACCAGCGCCTCTCGGGCGGCGAGTCGATCCGCCTCCACCAGATCCGCTCCGCCATGTGCGCCCCCCTGTGGTCCGGGGACCGGATCATCGGCGTGGTCCAGGTCGACTCCCCGGTCCAGGTCGGAGCCTTCGGCGAGCGGGATCTCGACGTGCTGACGACCCTCGCCAACTACGCGGCGGTCGCCATCGAGCGCATCCGCTACGCGCGGCAGGCGGAGTTCGAGCGGCAGGTCCGGAGCCGCCTCGAGCGCTACCACTCCCCGGGGGTCATCGAGGAGGTCCTGCGCGGAAACGCCGGGGATAATGGCATGCAGCGCCTCCAGATGGCCGAGACGACCGTCCTCTTCGCCGACCTCGTGGGCTTCACCTCGTTTGCCGAAAGCTCGGCGCCCGAGCACGTGGCGGATCTTCTGGACGCCTTCCTGAACCTCTCCGTCGAGGCCATCTTCCGCGCCGGAGGCACCCTCGACAAGTTCATCGGCGACTGCGTGATGGCCTTCTTCGGAGCCCCGGTCGCCCAGGCCGACCACGCCCTGCGCGCCACGCGCGCCGCAATCGAGATCCAGGAAGGATTGGACGCCTGGAACGCCGACCTCGCCTCCCGCGGCCTCCGCGGCTTCGCCGCCCGCGTGGCCCTGAACAGCGGTCCGGTGGTGGTGGGGGACATCGGCAGCGCCCGGCGCGTCGACTACACCGTCCTCGGCAATACCGTAAACGTCGCTGCCCGCCTCGAAGCCTACGTCGCCCGCCCCGGGGACGTCGTTCTAGGACCTGAAACCCACCGCCTGTTGGGCGGAGCCATCCCCACCGAGCCGCTGGGGGAGTTCACGTTGAAGGGGCTCCAGCAGAAGATCACGGCGTACCGGGTGTTCAGGGAGTGAGCCCTCGGTCTGGGCTAGTATGGGGGGCGCCTTGGGCCCTCGCCCGAGAGACGGGACGGGGACTTGAAAACAGAGGACTTGGAATCCGATGATCCGCAGCATTGAGGCCCTCCGCTACCGCTGCCTGCGGTATGTCCGTCAGGAGATCGAGCCCTTTCAAGTACTGGTCGGTCCCAATGGGAGCGGAAAGTCGACGTTTCTCGATGTGGTCGGCTTGATCGGCGATCTCCTGAAGTCGGGCTTGGCACCAGCGATCCGGGAGCGGGCTCCCAACTTCTTCGACCTGGTCTGGATGGGAGACCCGAGCGCTCGATTGGAGCTCGCGGTCGAGGTGGAAGTTCCCCTGGAGAGACTGGCGCGGCTTCCGCAGAACGGTTCCAGGAGGGCCCGATACGAATTGGCGATCGGCCTGGGGAGTCAACGCGAGCTCTCGATCCTCGGAGAAACCCTGTGGCTCAAGTCGATGAAGCCGTCGGGGCGTCTTGTCCACCCACAGTTTTTTCCAGCTCCTCCCGAGCCCGCCGAGAGCCTCATCTCGGCAGAGGGCCAGCGAGCGCCGGCGGGCTGGAAGAAGGTCGTAGCCAAGACGCCGGAGTCAGGGAACGACTACTTCTTTTCCGAGACGACCGATTGGAACAATCCCTTCCGGCTGGGACCACAGAAGCTGGCCCTGGCCAATCTCCCCGAGGATGAAGAGCGGTTTCCCGTAGCCATCTGGATCAAGCGGTTCCTCATGGAGGGAGTGCAGTTGCTGGTCCTCAACAGCGAGGCCATGCGACGTCCTGCGCCCCCGGGGAGCCCGACCGAGTTCCAGCCGGACGGCTCCAATCTGCCTTGGGCCATCGAGGAGCTCCGGAAACGAGGACGACATTTCGAGCGGTGGCTCGACCACGTGCGAACGGCGCTTCCCGACATCGAAGACATCGAAACGGTCGAGCGGGAGGAAGACCGTCATCGCTATCTGCGGATTACTTATAAGAACGGTCTCAAGGCTCCTTCGTGGACGGTGTCCGACGGGACTTTGCGCCTGCTCGCTCTGACATTGGTCGGGTATCTCGAAGGGGCCGGACGGATCTACCTCATCGAAGAGCCCGAGAACGGGATTCATCCCCAGGCCGTGGAGACGGTTTTTCAATCCCTGTCCTCGGCCTATGGCAATCAGATCCTCTGCGCGACCCACTCTCCCGTCTTTCTCGCCATGGCGGAGCCGGAGCAGGTCCTCTGCTTCGCCCAGGACGGCAAGGGTGCTACGGATATCGTGCGGGGAAGCGAGCACCCCAATCTGAAGGATTGGAAACGGTCGACCGACCTGGGCACCCTCTTCGCCACGGGTATTCTCGGATGACGGCGGGCGAGCCGTTGGATCTCGTCGTCCTGGTGCCCGGCAAGGACGAGCGGGAAACCCTGGACAGCCTTCTCTCCGCCCGAAGGGAGAGCCTGGGGATCTCTCCGGTCCGTCATCAGATCCTGGTCCATCCTCGCCGGGATGCCGGCTGCTTTCATGAGAGCCCTGCCGTCCTGGAGCCCTACTGTCGTCGAGCTGGCCACGCGTTGGTTCTGTTCGATCTGGAAGGCTGCGGTCAGGAACATCGCTCCGCGGCGGAGGTCGAGGAGGACGTGGTGTCTCGTCTCTCCGCCAGAGGCTGGCAAGGCCGAGCCGGGGGCGTGGTCATCGATCCCGAGTTGGAGATCTGGCTGTGGAGCGATTCTCCGCGGGTCGATGCCGAGCTGAGTTGGACCGGCCGCAGCTTGACACTCCGGGAATGGCTCCGGTCTGAAGGTTGGTGGCAGGAGGGTGATCTCAAGCCAGGAAAGCCCAAGGAGGCCCTGGAGAAAGTCCTCAGGGAGGTCCGCCTGCAGCGGTCTTCCGCGATCTACGGACGCCTGGCGAAACGGGTGAGCCTGGAGCGTTGCCGGGACGAAAGCTTCCACCGCCTCTGCAACCTTCTCCGATCCTGGTTTCCCGTCCGGACGACCTGAAAAGGCTCAGAAAGCCCACCCTCCCCGCCAACCGGCGGGGAGAGGGGTCGTTGGAGGAAAGGGAGCGGGCCTAGCGGGCGGTCGGGATCGCGAGCACCTGCCCCGGCTTCA
>DATHUD010000231.1:0-4905 GCA_035462575.1 Thermoanaerobaculia bacterium
GTGCCGTTGTGAACAATATTGTGACTCATGTAGACTCTCGTTGGGCCTCCTTTCTGTCGCCTACAGCCCATAGCCTATCGCATCGGCAGGGCTCAGGGGGCCTCAAACCAGTATCCCTGGCGGTCGAGCGGACGGAAACCGCAAACAGCGCGGTTCCCGCTCGCTCACCGCCCACGCGTTCAGCGGGGGCGATTCCTCGAGGAAGCACGATGGGACTGCTTGGCCGCATCTTTGGTGGTGACAAGGGACCGGCCGATCCACCGGCGTTACGACAAGAGATCGAGAAGGCGATGAACGGTCTGGCCGCGGTCACGGCTGCTCACGATGGCACGTGGCATCTTGGCGAGGCGGATTGGAGTCTCGATCAGGACGTCGGCAATCTCGTCTTCACGACACCGCAGGGGATGCGAGCTGTCGCGCCCGCGCAGATCATCGCGTCGTACAACACGCAGGACGGCACGTGGCTCTGGGGATGGGATCATCCTTCAGTCGCGCCGGCGCTCGCGAAGGACGCGAAGAAGATGCTCGCGTACGGACAGAAGCATGGGTACGCGAAGCTAACGACGCGTAAGCTCCAAATCACGGAAGATGAGGCATGGGAACTCACTGCCCTAGCGTTTCTGATCTGTGGTTCGAACGGTGCTTACCGCGGTCCGGTGGGCACCGCGCTCGTTTTCATGACGTTCGGCGAAGTACAACTGTCGAAGACCACGTGACAGCGGCGCGGCCGCTGAATAACCACGCACTGCAACGGACCGGCCGGGCGGAACGGTCCTTGTGAATTGAACGCGGCTCGGCGCCCGGCCGGCCGTTGAATGCCGTTCCGTTAGGCGTCGCAAGTACCGCCAATCTCGTCCGCAACTCTTCAAGGAGTCAGAAATGCCACGCTGGATCTTCGTACTTGCCTTCGCTCTCGTCTTCTATGGCAACGGTGCTGCTTTTGTCGAGAGTTTCGTCAACTACCCTAGCTGGCACCTAATTGGAAATGACGCGTTCCTGAACTACCACAAGTTCATTGGACCCAGAGTCATAGCCTTTCTGGTCGTCCCTGCCGCGCTCGGCACCGTGTTTACGATCGTTCTTTTGCGGTCCAGGCCAGCCGCGATTCCCCTCTGGTCAGTCTGGGTGGCGATCCTCCTGCAACTCGTTGTTTGGGTCTCAACCGCAACGATCCAGATTCCCATTCAGTTGCAACTTGCCGTGCAGGGCGCTTCACCAGCACTGCTTGAGCGACTTATGGAAACGAACTGGTGGTTGAGAAGGGTCCCGTACGCAGTGTGTGCTGCACTGTTTCTCTGGATGGCTACTCGAGCAATCGCGCCACATGAACGCGACACCTATCCCACAACAAATGCAGCGGACGCTTGAGCTGATGCCCTGGGAAAAAAGGGCGGCATCCCAGTGCGGCCTGAAAGGTCGCGAGAGCTCTATGGAGAGATCTACCCCGTCCGGCTCTCGCGGCCTTACAGGCCGCCGGGTTTGATGGCTTCCTGTCCCAGGGCATCGGCCTTCAGCCTCAGAAGCCCTGGGCTGGGCTCTGCCGACCCGTTGGGCCGGGTTTTGTTAGAGGCTCTCGCCTTTCGGACGATCTCGGCCGAGAGAAATGGGGGAACGAGATGAAAGTCCTTGGGATCGACCACATCCAGATCGCTGCCCCGCCAGGCTCCGAAGACGCCGCTCGCGGCTTCTATGGAGGCTTGCTGGGTCTCGAGGAGATCCCCAAGCCGGAGGTGCTCGTGGCGCGGGGCGGGGTGTGGTTCCAGTGCGGACCGCAGCAACTGCACATTGGCATCGAGCCCGGATTCCAGCCCGCGCGCAAGGCGCATCCGGCGCTTCTGGTCTCGGGTCTGCCGGATCTCGAACGGTCGCTCGTCTCGGCAGGCTGCGAGCCCCGGCGCGGGGAGGATCTTCCGGGCATTCGGCGCGTGTTCGTCTCGGACCCTTTCGGGAATCGCGTCGAGCTTATGGAGGCTTCGGGACTCGCGGAGGAAGACGAAGCATAGCCTCGCCCCCTGCAACTTGCAGCAGCCGCCAGAGACGTGCCGGAATCAGGATTTCGGAAGCCGCACCGCTTATTTTGCAGCAATTTTCCTGATTCTTGCTGCAAAACCCTCCCAATTTGCAGCATTTCCCGAGAAGACGCTGCCTCTCTTTCGCATCAGAGCCGTCCGCAACCGGTTCCGGAGGGACAGCTTCGGCAAGACGGCGAACAGACTTGGAGGATTTGCAGCATTCCGGAGCTAGTTTGCAGCGCCTATTCTCTTAGAGTGCTGCAAATACCGGGAATTTGCATCACTCTATCTCTGCTTTGCAGCATTTCATCTGGTGAATGCTGCAAATACCGAGATGAGGACGAGGATCTCACTCTGACTTGCAGCATTCTCGGGTCAGACGGAGACACAGATCCGGGGTTTTGCAGCATGGAAGCCGGTTGTTGCAGCATCGATTCCGGTTTTTGCAGCAAAATGGGGGCAGGCTGCTGCAAATCGGCAGAGGCGGATCTCCCGGATGGGTTTGCGGAGCTCACGCAGGGCGGACATCAAAGCAGAGTAGTTCTACTTTGTCAGGAGACTACAGCCCCCCACCCCGAAACCCTCACCCCGACCCTCTCCCAGCCTCCCGTCCACCCCCGGGAGAGGGCGCCCCCACCCAGCACGGATTCAAGCTGTCTCCCTCCTCTCCCGGGGGTGGACGGGAGGCTGGGAGAGGAGGGCCGGGGTGGTGAGGGCCCGGTAGGGGGCTCGGCCGCAGTCTGACAAAGCAGGATTAGAAGCCGGCAGGATGCCGACGCTCCCAGCCTAAGACTCCCAGCCTAGACTTCGGGGACTGCGATCTCGGCCAGCTTCGCCAGCGCCGTCCTCCAGCGCGTGCGGTAGCTCTCCCAGATGGTGAGGCCGACCGAGAGGGGGAGGCGCTGGAAGCCGTGCTGGAGCACGTCTACCTCGGCGCCGCCGGGGGCGGGGTGGAGGTGGAAGGCGAGGCGCGTGGCCGCGGGCCAGCCGGCGTCCAGCCGCTCGAAGGAGAGGACCCAGAGGCGGGGCGGGGCGATCTCGAACGTGCGCCCCCGCTCGCGCCAGGGGGCGGCGGGGGGATCGACGCGCGGCGCGGTGCCGGAGAGGTGCAGGTGGGGGTGCGTGGCCTCCGGGCCGGCTTCGATCTCCACCCGCTCGGCGAGCCATAGCGAGAGCTTCGCGGGCTCGGTGAGCCAGGCCCAGGCCGCCTCCGGCGGGAGCGCGAGCCGCTGCCTGCGCCGGAGCTGGACGCCGGGGATGTCCCCCTCGCGGATGGCCTCGACCATGTCCGTCAATCCAGAAGGTCGCGCAGAGCCGGGAGCGCCTCGGGGTAGCGGAAGACGTATCCCGCCTCCAGCAGCCGCTGGGGCACGGCCCGCTGCCCCTCGAGGAGCATGTCCGCCATCTCGCCCAGAACGGCGCGCAGGGCGAAGGAGGGCGCCGGGGCGAACGCCGGCCGCTTCAGGGCCTTGCCCAGGGCGCGGGAGAAGTCGCGGTTCCTCAGGGGATTGGGGGCGGAAAGATTGAACGCTCCCCGGGCGTCCTCGTGCTCCAGGAGGAAGCGGATCGCCCCGACCTCGTCCGCGATGTGGATCCAGGGGACCCACTGGCGGCCGTTGCCCAACGGGCCGCCCGCCATCATGCGGAACGGGAGCGCCATCTTGGGCAGGGCGCCTCCCTTTTTGCTGAGCACGATCCCCGTGCGCAGCAGCGCCCGCCGCACGCCCAGGGCCTCCGCCTCGGCGGTCGAGGCCTCCCAGGCGAGGCAGACGTCCGCCAGGAAGTCTCCACCCGGGGCGTGATGCTCGGTGACGGCCTCGTCCCCGCACGGCCCGTAGTAGCCGACGGCGGAACCCTGGAGAAGCACCCGGGGCAAGACCTTCGCCTGGCGAATCGCTTCGAGCACCGCTTTGCCGGAATCCACCCGGCTGTCCCGGATGCGGCGCTTCTTTTCGGACGTCCAGCGCCCGGAGGCGATGCCCTCGCCCGCGAGGTGGACGATCCCTGTGTCTCCGTCCAAGAGAGAGCCCCAGCCCTCCGCCGTTTTGCCGTCCCAGCGCACGGCGCGCGTGTTGGGAGGCAGCGGCCCCGCCTTCGCCGGATCCCGGGTGAGGATGACGACCTCATGTCCCGCCCCTCCCAGATCCCGGGCCACCTCGCTCCCGATCAAACCCGACCCGCCGGTGATCACGACCCGCATGAAGTCTCCTCCTGTCCGAAAGGCTATACCGCGGCGAGCTCCTCTTCGAGGAGCTGGCGCTGGTGGAGATCGGCGTACATGCCGCCGACCGCGAGAAGCTGGTTGTGGGTGCCGCGCTCGACGATGCGGCCGTTTTCGAGCACCAGGATCACGTCCGCCTCCTTGACGGTCGAGATCCGGTGGGAGACGAGGAAGACCGTACGTCCCTCGAAAACGGTCCTCAGATTGTTGAGGATCCGCTCCTCGGTCTGGGTGTCGACCGCGGAAAGCGAGTCGTCCAGGAGGAGGATGCGCGGCCTTCGGATCAGCGCCCGGGCGAGGGCCACGCGCTGCTTCTGGCCGCCCGAAAGCGTGATCCCGCGCTCCCCCACCACGGTGTCGAGCCCCTGGGGGAAAAGGGCCAGGTCCGATTCCAGGCTCGCGAGGCGCGCGGCCTCCAGGATCTCCGCTTCGGTCGCGTCCGGGCGGCCGAGGGCGATGTTCTCGCGGAGGGTGGCCGAGAAGAGGAAGCTCTCCTGGGGGACCATGCCGATCGCCTGGCGCAGGCGCGCGAGCGGGATCCGCCGCACGTCCGTGCCGTCCACCCAGAGGGTCCCTTCCGGCGGATCGAACAGCCGGGGGAGGAGCGAGATCAGCGTGCTCTTGCCCGAGCCGGTCTTGCCCACGAGGGCCACCGTCTGCCCCGCGGTCACC
>DATHUD010000232.1:0-12263 GCA_035462575.1 Thermoanaerobaculia bacterium
CGCCGTACCCAGCGGGTAGACGGCTCCACCGAGCAGGTGGACGGCTCCACCCAGTAGGTACGGACTCCCACCCGATGGGGAGAGAGGCCGCACCGCGCGGGTAGACGGCTCCACCGAGCGGGTGGACAGCTCCACCCAGTAGGTACGGGCTCCTACCCGTTGGGGAGAGATGCCGCACCGAGCGGGTAGACGCCTGCACCGAGCGGGTGGACGGCTCCACCCAGTGGGTAGTGTCCTAGTTTGAAATCCGCCGCTAAACCGTTGATTTTGCTGGTATACCGTTCCCCCTGAAGGGGGGAACGTCCTTCCTTCGCTCCCATCCAAGCGTCTCTCGCCCCCCTTCGGCCAGTTCTACGGCACCCCCGCCGGAATCCCTCGGTACGCAGGAGCGCACCGTCACTCGCTGGTGTACGTCCCCACCGGCCGTATCCTCGCAACGGTCACTACGCGTCGGGAGTGCAAGGCGCTCGCGTCAGAGCTTGCGCGCTTGTGGGTCCGGGGGGATGGTTCGGAGCCGTCCGGGAATCCCGCTCCTATCCTTCCCTACGCCTAGTAGTTTCTGGCGGGGCGATCCTTTTCGGGAGCGCCCTGCCTTTGTCACCCCCGGTTGCCCTTGGGCGTCCTGTTGTGCTCCTCAGCATTTTTATGCCCGACGTTCCTCTCTCTATCGGCCGCCTTTGGCGTGCCGGTGTCGCTGGCGGTGCGTCCTCTAGATTGATTGACCGACGGATTCTCCTTCTGCTGCTTCCGCACGCTTGGATTCTTGTCAGCGCTCTTTCCCATGGTTGTCGCCCCCTTTCTGTCAGAGAAACGCTGCAATACGCATACCCTGGGGAGTGGCCTAAGCGCCCACGCAGGCCCCGCGATCCTAACGAGCTGGCATTCCAAGTCTTCCAGGAAGCCATAGGCGAAGCTCCGCCCTGCGAGCCAGAGCGGGAGAAGAACCCCGCCGCCGTCGCCCTGGGGAAGCTTGGAGGAGCGAAGGGGGAGCGGCCCGGGCCGCGAAGATGACGTCCGAGGAGCGGGCGGAAAGCGCCCGGAAGGCGGCGGCGGCTCGATGGTCCAGCAAGCATAAATAGGGGTTGCCGACATGTTCATGCTTGCTAGGCGTCAGCAAGCATGTTACCTTGTCTCCGTCAGCAAGCATCTTTTGCAAGGAGGCAGAGGTAATGAGCGACCCAGACGTCACCGAGAAGCCTGATACACCGCAGAGTAAGGGAGGGCGAGGCCGCGCCGAGCGTCTCTCCCGCGAGGAGCGCGCCGATATCGCTCGCAAAGCGGCAGCGGCCCGATGGAGTCCTCGCGCCGTCACCGTCTCCGATCCCCGACGAGTCCCGACCGCAGAGAGACGTGGTGAGTTGTTGATCGGCGAGATCTCGCTCGACTGCTTTCACCTCGACGACGGGCGGCGCGTCTTCCACAAGAGAGGCATCGCCAAAGCCCTTGGCCTGAAGTCCTCGGGCGGCAATGCCTTCAAGAAGATGATCTCCAGGGAGGGGGTAGGATCCGCGCTAGGCGAAGAACTGCGCGCGAAAATTGATAATCCCATTGTTTTCAATCCTTTGGCCCTGGATCCGGGGAATGGCGCGAAGCGCACCTTTGGTCACGGCTATGAGGCGACCGTTCTCATCGACATTTGCGAGGCGCTCATCCAGGCGCAGCGCAACAATGAACTTGCGCCATCCCAGGCGTTCCTAGCTATTCAGGCTGAGGTCATCGTTCGGTCATCGGCGAAGCTTGGCATCATCGCCTTGATCGACGAGGCTACGGGGTACATCTCCGATCTGCGCAAGGAAGAGTATCGGAAGCTCTTTCAGGCGTTTGTTCAGGAAGAGTTGCGCCAGTGGGAGCAAGAGTTTCCGGACCGGTTCTTCGACATGATCTATCGGCTCTATGGGCTCAAGCGGAAAAACCCGAAGTCGTTCAAGCACCCCGGCTTCTTTGGCAAGTTCATCCGGAAGTATGTCTACCATCCCCTTGCCAACAGTAACGGCGCGATCCTGAAAGATCTCGATGAGAAAAATCCCGTTGTCTACGTTGGCGGCGGGCGTCGGCACAAGTTTTTCCAGTTCCTCACGGATGAGATCGGCTTACCCGCCTTTCGCCAGCACTTGTGGCAAGTGGTCGGGATCGGGAACTCCGTGCCCGACAAGACAGCGTTCGAGCGTGCGTTTCGCCGAGCGTTCCCGGAGCCCAACACGCAGCTTGACCTAGACCTCGGGTCGAACGATCCTGATGCTTGATTTCCGTAGGCGACTACGCACAATGTCTAGTATGACAAACGTGCGGGGCTGTACCCGCTCGGGGGGAGTCTTCCCCCTGTTCGGGACCGCCTTCGCCCAGGTGGAACGGGCGGTCCTCAGCCCGGCTCTTCGATCCGCGACGGAATCCGCGCCCTGCGCAGGAGATCCCCGAAGTGGCTGGTGACCCCGACGCGGCCGGCGAGGACGATGCCGTCGCCGGTCCCTTCGACGCGGGCGATCAGGGTGCGCAGGGGCTCGATGCCGAGCGCCACGTCGAAAGCGTGGAAGCGTAGGGCGTTGCCGGGGAAGATCGTCCGGCCGGCGGTGGCCGTGGCGCCGCGGTGGAGCTGGACGATCCAGGGGCGGGCGCCGTCGTGGACCCACTCGAAGCGGACCGGGCCCAGGGTGTCGGCGGCGCGGCGGAAGAGGGAGCGGACGGAGCCTTCGACCTCGGCGGGGAGGGGCTCGGGCGGGCGGCGCCCCACCATGAATTCGTCCCCCCGGCCGGAGACCCCCTCGACCAGGGGCTCGCCGTCCGGGCCGGACAGGAGGGCGCCCGAGTGGCGGGCGTCCACGCCGTCCTGGGCGAGGACGGAGGCGATCATGTCCCCCTGAGGGTCTTCCTCGTGGAGGAGCCGATAGGGGTCGGTCCAGCCGCGCAGGGTGGCGTAGCGGCCGGGGACCTGCATGCGCGGGCAGGTGCGCAGCCACGTCTCGCCCTTGGAGGTGGGGGTGCCGAAGGTGAACGGGGCGAGGTTCCTGGGAATGGCGACGGTGCGCGGGACCGGGAGCCCCAGGGCCTCGGCCACCAGGAGGCCGAAGGTCTTGTCTCCCACGTGGCGGCTGAAGAGGTTGGGCCAGGCAATCTGGGGCGCGGTCGGAGGAGACCCCGGCTCTTCGATCTCCCAGATCGTGACGTGCTCGTGCCGGTAGCCCCGGCGCAGGGGGTGAAGGCTCCATTCGACCCGCTGCGCCGTGCCCTCGGGGAGGGCCAGGGAGAAGCCGTAGACGGTCTCCAGGACTTTCCTGCCGATCGCCCGGGGGAAGGAGGCGGTGCCGGGCTTTTCGACGCAGCGCGGAGTGTCCCCCGGGGCGAACTCCAGGGCGGAGCCGAAAGCCACCCCCGAAACGCCGCCGTCGTGCACGTCGATCGTCTCATTGACGATGGTTGTGAGCCCCTCTCCGGCGAGCCTCCGGAGCGCTTCGAGCACGGTTCCGGTCCCCGAAAGGCCGTAGAGGAAAGTCCGGCTCTTGGGATTGTCCGGTTCGTAGCACCGGATGTTGACCGATCCCTCGGGAGCGGCGGCGAGAAGGGCCGTGACCGCCTCTTCGGCCGTGGCGAACCGGTGCCCCTGCGGGACGCCGCGGATCCACGCGAAGCGGGGGGCTAGGTCCGGCCCGAAGCTCACGAACTGCGCGACGTTCACCCGCCGCGCAAGCTTGTCGAGGATCTCGTCCTTGAAATGTCCCGCCACGGGGGCGAAGGATATCAGGCCCCTCCCCCGGCCCGGCAGCCGGGAGAGGGGAGGGAGGGTGTTACCGGCAGGACCCCACGCTCTGGTTGCGCTTGATCTGGCAGCGGTTCGAGCAGCACTGGCTGTTGCTCGTGCACGTGGTGCCGCGGGCGAGGCAGACCGGGCCGCCGGTCGATCCGTAGAGATTGCCGATGGCGTCGTTGTCGTCCGCCGCCGTGGTGGCCGGGTTGTTGTTGCAGGCGGAGACGGAGGGATACATCGTGGCCCCGGTGGTATTGCTGTGGCCGAGCCCGAGGAGGTGGCCCACTTCGTGGACCTGGACACCCTCGATGAAGAACTCGGAGGAGCAGCCGTCGGTCTCGCCCTCGGAGGTCCAGTTGTAGGAGGTGTTGGTCACGATGTCGGCGTCATTGATCCGGTAGGTGCCGTCGCCCCGGGAGCTGTAGAAGCCGGTGAAGGTGGCGGCGAGGCAGTTGCCGGTGCAGACGCGCTCGGGGTCGGTGAAGTTGAGCATGGCCTGGCCGTCGCCGAGCTGCCAGGAGGCGACCGAGCCGGCGGTGGCGGTGAGCATGGTCCCCTGGCCGGCGCCGTTCCACGCCTGGTTGGACGTGATGGCGGAAACGGTGCGGGAGACACCGCCGTCGTTGTCCGTCACGCTGGACAGGCCGCGGTTGTCGACGATGATGTTGGGCGGGTTGTCCCAGGTCCTCCGCGGGGAGAGGAGGACATAGGCGGAGATCGAGCCGGCCACGAGGGCCGAGAGCACGGCGAGGACCAGGGCGCGCGAAGCGATTGCGTTTTTCATGGCTCAGGTTTCCTTTCCCTAGTTCTCGAAGGGCCGGTTGCGGATAGATTCGGCGCGGATTCCGGCCTTGAAGTCGTCTAGGCGCACGGCCTTGGGGAGCTCGCCCGCGCGGCCGTCCTGGCGGAGCAGGCGAACGCCGTCACCCAGGGTGGGGACGGCCATCTCGATGCCGGCCTTGTCGCGGACGATCCGGTACTGCCCCTGCTGGTAGCCGGTCACCTTGGCGAGGTTGCCGGCCCCCTGGACGAACAGAACCAGCCGGTCGTTGACGGCGAACTTCGGGAAGCCGTGGGCCTCGATGGTGTAGCCGCCCACGGTGCCGCCGGCGGTGCGCAGCACCACGACGGAGGGCGCCCGGCCCGCGATCGTCTCCTCGACCTCGATCATCGCCTCCGACACGATCAGCCTTCCCGAAGGGCTCCAGAAGGAGCTCACCTTGAGGACCCTCCCCTGGACGATCGCGTCCGACTGCGCCACGAGCTCTCCGCGGCTCAAAGCCACGAAAGTCGAGGCGGCGGCCGGGATCGCGACGGCGAGCACCAGGGCCGACAGGCCGATCCACATGGAACGTTTCATCGAGACCTCCTTTTTCTGTCCTCTACGGACTGCTTGGCACGAACCCGCGGCGGTGCCGCGGAGCGAAAAGGCGGAGGAGCCGTGCCGGACCGGAAGAAAAAAGGGGGTCTGCCGAGGAGCGAATCCAGGGATACGAGGAAGAAGACAGCGGACCCGGCTGTCCGATGATAGGGGCCGGGGGCGGGAAGGTCAAGAAATCCGCTGCGCCGTGGCCATCCCGCCCTCGATCTCCTGCTCCTTGAACTGGAGCTGGTAGAGGCGGTAGTAGATGCCGCGCAGGGCCAGGAGCTCCTGGTGGGTGCCCATCTCGCGGATCTCGCCCTTGTGCATGACGAGGATGCGGTCGGCTTTCTGGATGGTCGAAAGGCGGTGGGCAATGACGACGCTGGTGCGCCCTTCGAGGAGGCGCTCGAGCGCCCGCTGGATGATCTGCTCGGTCTCGGTGTCGATCGAGGAGGTGGCCTCGTCCAGGATGAGGATCGCCGGGTCGAAGGCCAAGGCCCGGGCGAAGGCGATGAGCTGCTTCTGGCCCACGGAGAGGCCGGCGCCGCGCTCCCGGACCGGGGCGTCGAAGCCGCCGGGCAGGCGCTCGATGAAGGGGAGGGCGTGGACCTCCCGGGCGGCCCAGCGCAGCCGCTCGTCGTCGATCGACGCCTCGCCCAGGCGGATGTTGGCGCCCACGGTGCCGGAGAACAGGAAGACGTCCTGGAGCACCATGGCGATGCCGCTCCGGAGGCGCGGGAGGTCCCACTCGCGGACGTCCACCTTGTCCACCTTGACGGCGCCGCCGTCCACGTCGTAGAAGCGGAGGAGGAGGTTGGCCAAGGTGCTCTTGCCGGCGCCGGTATGGCCCACGACCGCCAGGGTCTCTCCGGGCCGGACCGCGAAGGAGATCCCCTTCAAGACCGGCTCGTCCTGCTTGTAGGAGAACCGGACGCGGTCGAACTCGATCTCCCCCGAGACCCGCGGGGGTGCGTAGGGGCGGTCGGGGGAGACGATGGTGGCCGGGGTGTCCAGCAGGCGGAAGATCCGCTCGGAGCTCGCCATGGCGCCCTGGAGGATGTTGTATTTCTCCGACAGGTCGGCGAGCGGCTGGTAGAAGCGCTGGGCGTATTGGAAGAAGGCGATCAGGGCGCCCAGCGAGGCCGTGCCGGCCAGCACGTCGCTGCCGCCCGTCCAGAGGAGGAGCCCCAGGCCGATCGAGGTGATGAGCTCGACGCCGGGGAAGAACACGGCGTAGTAGAAGATCGACCGGACATTGGCCTCCCGGTGGGCGTCGTTGATCCCCTCGAACTCCCGGTAGGCCGTCTCCTCGCGGTTGAAGAGCTGGACGACCGGCATGCCGGTGACGTTCTCCTGGAGGAAGGCGTTGATCCGCGCGATCCGCGTTCTCACCTCCCGGAAGCTCTGGCGCACCCGGGACTTGAACCAGAGGGTGAGGAGCAGGAGGAGGGGCACGATCGAGAAGACCACGAGAGCGAGCCGCCAATCGAGCCAGAAGAGCACGGCCACGATTCCCGTGAGGAGGAGGACGTCGCCGAAGACGGCCACGATCCCGGCCGCGAAGAGCTCGTTCAAGGCGTCGACGTCGGTCGTCACCCGGGTGACCAGGCGGCCGATGGGGTTCCGGTCGTAGAACGAGATGGGCAGCCGCTGGAGGTGCGCGAAGATCTGCCGGCGCAGGTCGTTCATGATGCGCTGCCCCATGAGCTGCATCACGTACCCTTGCGAGTAGAGAGTCAGGAAGGAGAGCACCAGGGCGGCCAGGTAGACGGCCGACACCGCGGTCAGTCCGGAGACCGCCACCTCCGCCGGCTCGATCCCCCGCTCGAGGAGGAGGCCGCGCAGCCAGGCGCTCGGGGCGGAAAGCTGCGCCGTCTCCTCCGGGGGGCGGATGAAGAGGTCCAGGGCCACCGCCGTGACGAGGGGGCCCACGAGTTGGAGAACGGAGGAGAAGAGGATCAGGAGGAGGGCCGCCGCGGTCATCCCCTTGTAGGGGCGGACATAGGCGAGGAGGCGCCGCATCAGGCGCGCGTCGTAGGCCTTTCCCAGGACCTCCTCTTCGTGCTGGCTGGCCGGCTCGCTCATCCGATTACGATACCGCAACTCGGGTTTGGGGGATCGGGAGACCTTATGTCCTTTCATCTATTCCCTCAATGGTGTAGACTTCCGGACTAGCTTTCGCAGTCAGCTTTGTCTGGAGGAGAGTTCGTCGCATGCCGCCGACGTTGAACCAGCTTCTCAAGTCCATGGTGGAGCAGGGGGGGTCCGACCTGCATGTCACCACCAACTCACCGCCCCAGGTGCGGGTGGACGGCCATTTGAAGCCGCTCAGCCTGCCTCCGATGACCCCGACGGAGACCAAGCAGCTCGCCTACTCGATCCTGACCGACAACCAGAAACACCGGTTGGAGGAGAACCTGGAGATCGACCTCTCCTTCGGGATCAAGGGGCTCGCCCGGTTCCGGGCCAACATCTTCCACCAGCGCGGCGCGATCGCCGCCGTCTTCCGGCAGATCCCCTATGAGATCAAGGGGTTCCGGGAGCTGGGGCTGCCCGCGATCATCGAGAAGCTGTGCGAGAAACCGCGCGGCCTGATCCTGGTGACCGGGCCCACGGGCTCGGGCAAGTCGACGACGCTCGCCGCCATGATCGACAAGATCAACCGGGAGCGGGCCGAGCACATCGTCACGATCGAGGATCCGGTCGAGTACCTGCACAGCCACAAGAGGTGCATCGTCAACCAGCGCGAGATCCACGCCGACACCCACGGGTTCTCGGCCGCTCTGCGCTCGGCCCTGCGGCAGGACCCGGACGTGGTCTTGGTCGGCGAGATGCGCGATCTGGAAACGGTCGAGTCGGCTCTCCGGATCGCCGAGACGGGCCACTTGACCTTCGCCACCCTGCACACCAACTCGGCGGCGCAGACGATCAACCGCAACATCGACGTCTTCCCGGCCCACCAGCAGGGGCAGATCCGGGCCCAGCTCTCGCTGGTGCTCGAGGGCATCGTCTGCCAGACGCTGCTGCCCAAGGCCGGCGGCAAGGGGCGGGCCATGGCGATGGAGATCCTGATCCCCAATTCCGCCATCCGCAACCTGATCCGCGAGGACAAGGTCCACCAGATCTACGGCATGATGCAGGCGGGCCAGGCCAAACACGGGATGCAGACCTTCAACCAGGCGCTGGCCGCTCTCTACTTCAAGAGGCTGATCACCCTGGAGACGGCGCTGTTGCGCTCGTCGCTGCCCGACGAGTTGCAGGAGATGATCAACCGCGGCCCCGGGGCCCTGAATCCCAACATGCTGACGACGGCGTAGCAGGGAAGGAGTCGAACGATGCCGAGCTTTACTTGGAAAGGTCGTACCCGGAGCGGACAGGTCCAGGAGGGCGTGCTGCTGGCCGACACGCGCGACGCCGCCGTGGCCGTGCTCCGGCGCCAGCAGATCCAGATCACGACGATCCGCGAGAAGGGCAAGGAGGTCAAGCTCATCCCGCGCATCTCCATGGGGATCGGGCAGAAGCGGATCGCCATCTTCACCCGCCAGTTCTCGGTGATGCTGGACGCCGGCCTGCCGCTCGTCCAGTGCCTGGAGATCCTGGGCGACCAGGAAGAGCACAAGATGTTCAAGGCGACCATCATCCAGGTCCGGTCGGACGTCGAGGCCGGCATGTCGCTCGCCGATTCCATGAAGAAGCACCCGAAGGCGTTCGACGCCCTGTACACCAACATGGTGGCCGCGGGCGAGGCGGGCGGTATCCTGGACATCATCCTGCAGCGCCTCTCGATCTACATCGAGAAGGCGGTGAAGCTCAACAGCCAGGTCAAGTCCGCGCTGATCTACCCGGTGTCGATCATCCTCATCGCCGCCCTGGTGGTGACGATCATCCTGTGGAAGGTCATCCCGGTCTTCGCCCAACTGTTCGCCGGCCTGGGCAGCGAGCTGCCCGCGCTCACGCAGTACGTGATCGGCGCCAGCAACTTCGTGGCGAACTACTTCTTCCTGATCCTCATCGTGGTCGCCCTGGGTGTCGTCGCCATCAAGAAATGGCACAACACGCCGCACGGCCGGCGCATCCTCGACTCTCTGCTCCTGAAGATCCCGGTGATCGGCATGCTGCTCCGGAAGATCGCCGTGGCCCGGTTCTGCCGCACGCTCGCGACGCTCACCTCCTCGGGCGTGCCGATCCTGGACGGCCTGGAGATCACGGCCAAGACCTCGGGCAACGCCATCATCGAGGATGCCATCATGGCGGTCCGGAAGAGCGTCGAAGAGGGCAAGACCATCAGCGAGCCGCTCGCCCAGACCAAGGTCTTCCCGATGATGGTGGTGCAGATGATCAACGTCGGCGAGCAGACGGGCGCTCTCGACCAGATGCTCTCCAAGGTCGCCGACTTCTATGAGGACGAGGTCGATACCGCGGTGGCCGGCCTGATGAAGCTGATCGAGCCCGTGATGATCACCGTGCTGGGCGCGGTGATCGGTACGATCGTGGCCGCCATGTACCTGCCGCTCTACCAGATCCTCTCGAAGATCGGGTAAAGGCGGGACGAGCGGGAGATCTCCCTATGCCCGCTCTCGAGCGTCAGCTTCGCTGGTACATCGCCATCCGTGTGGTGGCGCTGGTCAGCGTGCTTTTGCCTTACGGGCTTCTCCAGCTCCAGACGACCACGCCGGGGCCGGAGATCCCGCAGGAAGAGGTCATGGGGCCCCCTGCGCCGGCCGCGGCACCCGAGGCCGTGGCGGCGCACCCCGAGCCCGCGCCCGAGACCCTGCCGGGCCGCGTCATCCTGCTCCTCGCGGGGGCCACGTTCGGGGCGACCCTCCTCTACATCGCGCTCCTCCGGCTGCTGCGCCGGCAGACCACGGTCCAGGCGTACATCCAGTTCTTCGGCGACCTGGTGCTGATCACCGGCCTCGTCTACTACCTGGGAGGGGCCGCGAGCCCGTTCTCGCTCCTCTACCTGATCGTGATCGCCGTGGCCTCGACGCTCCTGCGCCGCCGCGCGGGCGTCACGGTCGCCTCCGTCGCCTTCCTGCTCTACGGCGCCATGATCACCGCCCTCTTCTTCGGGTGGCTTTCGCCTCCCACCCCGGCGCAGGAGGCGGTGTCGGTCTGGCGGCTCTCCTACAGCCTGGCCGTCCACTGCTTCGGCTTCTACGGCGTGGCCCTTCTCACCTACTACCTGGCGCACAACGTCACCCGCGCCGAGCGGGAGCTCGAAGAGAAGAGCGAGCATCTGGCCGACCTCCAGGTGGTGCACAGAGACGTCATCCAGTCGATCTCTTCCGGCCTCGTGACGACCGACCTCGAAGGGGTGATCACGAGCGCCAACCACGCGGGCCTGGAGATCCTGAAGCGGCCGGAGAGCGAGCTCGTGGGCGTGCCGATCCAGCAGTCGGGCCTCTTCTCCGCCAAGCAGTGGGGGGACGTGACCGCCGCCTCCGAGACCGGGCGCATGCGCTCCGAGCTGGAGCTCGCGCTGGACGGGGAGACCCGCTACGTCGGCTTTTCCATCTCGCGCCTGGCCGACGCCTTCGGACTCCACCGGGGCTATATCATCATCTTCCAGGATCTGACCCGCTGGCGGCGCATGCAGGAGGAGCTCCGGATCAAGGACCGCATGGTGGCGGTGGGAGAGCTCGCGGCGGGCCTCGCCCACGAGATCGGAAACCCGCTCGCGGCGATCTCCGGGTCGGTCCAGATGCTCTCGACCTCAGTCAACGGGGATCCCGCGCAGAGGAAGCTGATCGACATCCTGTTGAAGGAGAGCCACCGGCTCGACCGCACCATCAAAGGGTTCCTGCGCTTCGCGCGCCCCCGGGAACGCTCGAGCGTCACCTTCGACATCGCGCGGCTTCTGGCCGAGAATTTCGAGCTGCTCAAGAACAGCGAAGAGGTCTCCGAGCGGCACCGGCTGGAGGTCGAGCTCCATCCGCCCACGGCCCGCCTGTTCGCCGATCCGGACCAGGTGAGCCAGATCTTCTGGAACCTGGCGAGGAACGCCCTGCGGGCCATGCCCGACGGCGGCCTTCTGCGGCTCGTCGGGCGGCTGGACAGCGACTGCTACCGCATGCAGGTGATCGACACCGGGAGGGGGATGTCGGAAGAGCAGCGGGCGAACCTCTTCCACCCCTTCCAGTCGTTCTTCGATGGAGGCACCGGAATCGGCATGGCCATCGTGTACAGGATCGTGCAGGAGCATGGCGGGAGGCTCCGCGTCGACAGCCGGCCGGGAGCGGGCACGACGATCACCGTCGAGCTGCCCACGGCCGGAGCGAACGTCACGCTCGTCTCCGCGGAGGTCCCCGCATGAGCTCCCGTCCCACTCTGCTCATCGTCGACGACGAGGCGAGTCTCCTCGACTTTCTCTCTCTGCTCTTCCAGAGCGAGAGCTATGCGGTCGAGACGGCGCGCTCGGTCGAAGAGGCGCGGAAGTCTCTGGAGCGCAGCTCCTACGACCTCGTCCTCTGCGACATCCTGATGCCCGACGGCAACGGGCTCGATCTCTTGAAGGAGATCAAGGCGAACGGCAATCACACGGCCGTGATCATGATGACGGCCTACACCTCGACCAAGTCCGCCATCGAGGCCATGAAGCTGGGGGCGACCGACTACGTCTCGAAGCCGTTCGACGTCGACGAGCTCAAGATCGTGGCCCAGAAGGCCCTGGAGCGGGCGGAGCTCGCGGACGAGAACGTCTACCTGCGCCGGGAGCTCGAGCAGAAGTACACCTTCAACAACATCATCGGCAAGAGCCCGCGGATGCAGGCGATCTTCTCGCTCATCGAGCGCATCGCCCGCACCAGCTCCACCGTGCTCGTCCACGGCGAGAGCGGCACGGGCAAGGAGCTCATCGCCCGGGCCATCCACTTCGCCAGCCCCCGCTCGACCCGGCGCTTCCTCTCGATCAACTGCGGGGCCATGCCCGAGAACCTCCTCGAAAGCGAGCTCTTCGGCCACGAGCGCGGCGCCTTCACCGGAGCCGTGCGGGAGAAGAAGGGCCTCTTCCAGGAGGCCGACCGCGGCACGCTCTTCCTCGACGAGATCGGCGAGCTGGGCCTCGACGAGCAGGCGATGCTCCTGCGCGCCATCGAGGACGGCGTCTTCCGCCCGATGGGTGCCGACCGCGACGTCCGCAGCCGCTTCGACGTCGTCTGC
>DATHUD010000233.1:0-8923 GCA_035462575.1 Thermoanaerobaculia bacterium
TCTTGTCGAGCACCGCCACGTAAACGCTCCGCGAGACCGGCCGCTGCACGCTCGAAAGGTCGAGCCAGCCGCTCGTGGGGCCCACGTCCGTGCTGGCCGTGAAATAGAGGTATTTGCCGGACTTGTCGAAGGCGGCGAAGCGGGCGTCGGAGAGGCCGTCCGTCACCTGCCGGGCCTTGCGGGATTCCAGGGAGTAGAGGAAGACGGCCCGCATGTGGTTCGCGAGTTGCTTCGTGTAGGCGATCCATTGGCCGTCCGGCGACCAGACCGGGTCGAGCAGGCGGAACGGAGCCTCGTAGGTGTCGGTGTCCACGCGGACGGGTTTCCCCTTGGCGAGGTCCACGAACCAGACGTTCAGGCGCTTGTCCGTGTAGAGGATCTTGCCGCCGTCCGGCGACCACCGGGGGCGGTAGAAGAAGGACGGGGGATCGCCCAGGCCGATCTTCTGCACGTCCCCCAGGCCGGTCTGGTCCACGACGTGGAGGGCGTACTCGCCGGATTCGTCCGAGAAGAAGGCGATCTTCTGGCCGTCCGGCGACCAGGCGGGGTCGCGCTCGGCGACGCCCGGAGTGCGGGTCAGGTTGCGCGCATCCCCCTTCTCGGCGGGGACGGTCACGATCTCCCCGCGAGCCTCGAACACGGCCCGGACGCCGGTGGGTGAAAGGGATGCGGACTGGATCGCTCCGGCCAGGCCGACCCAGCGCGGCTGCACGGAGGGGAGGTCGCCGCTCACGCGGATGTCGAGCTTCCGCGCCTTCCCGGAAGCGAGGTCAAAGAGGTGGATCTCCCCCATCTGCTGGTAGACGATGGCTCCCGGTCCGGCCGAGGCGGAGAGGATGTCCGGCCCCGGGTTGTCGAGGGCCTTCTCCACCTTCCGCGCCGCCGGGTCGTAGGAGAAGAGGGTCACGGGGCCGTTCCGGTCCGACAGGAAGTAGATCCGGTCGCCGATCCACATGGGGTCCGAATCGTTCGAGTCCGTGCGCGGCACCGGCTCGACCGCGGAGTCGGACGTCCGCGCGATCCAGATCGGCGAGGCGAGGCCCCCGCGGTACCGCCTCCAGGCGATCGAGAAGGCCGGATCGGTGCCGCGGTTCCAGAAGGGCACGTAGGCGAGGCGGGAGCCGTCCGGCGAGAAAGAGCCCTGCTCGGCCTTGGGCAGCGGGACCTCCCGGGGGAGCCCGCCCGTGACCGGCAGGGTGAAAAGCTGTCTCGTATCGCCGGTGGTGTTCCGGGACGAGCGGAAGAGCACTTGGCCGTCCGGCGTCCACCCCGCGACCCGGTCGACAGTCGGGTGCCACGTGAGCCGGCGCGGCACGCCTCCGGCCGAAGGCACGAGATAGACGTCGAAGTTCCCGTGGGATTCCCCGGTGAACGCGATCCACGCCCCGTCGGGCGAGAAGGCCGGATCGATCTCCAGCCCCTCCGCCGTCGTCAGCCGCCGCGCCTCACCCCCCTCCCGCCCCACGGTCCACAGGTCGCCGCCGTACACGAAGGCGACCCGGTCTTTGGAGACCGCGGGAGACTGGAGCCAGGGGACGGCCGCCGCGGCGTGGGCGGTCGACAGGGCGAAAAAAAGGACGGCGAGAGCGGATCTGCGCATTCGGATGTCCCTCCTGAGGGTAGGGAGATTGTAACCAGGGGAGGAGGACGGAGCTTCTAGAGCCCGTCTCTTTCCGCGAGAACAGTCTTCAGGTCGTCTTCGAGCAATTGAAAAGCCGGCAGCCGGCGCAGGGGCGAGAAATCGCGGATCAATTCGGCCACACGGTGAATTCGGGGAGCCGGCGAGAACCGGCGGAGGCGTCCGGGGCGGAGGCCGCTCGCCTCTGCCAGCAAGCTCCAGAGGACTTTTTTGGGATCGGGGAGCTCCTCCAGCCTTTCCAAGGCCGGAATCTTGAGCGGCATGCGCCCCTGCGGGTTGTCAGCCGCGCGACGAATCGCAGCCTCATCGAAGAGCAGCCAGGCTTCCTGCATGCGGACCGGAACGACGCACACCGCGGTCACAGCGGAAGATCCGGGAAGGGACTCCCGGATCTCGCGGACTCGTCGTTCCCGGGGCTCTCCCTCCCCGTCGCGGTGAATGAACAAGAGGTCGCAAGGATAGAGAGTGAGGGCCGCTTCGATCCTGTCGGCCAGCCCTCTCAAGGGCGGATGCCGCCATCGGAGGTCGGCCCACTGGGATTGGAAATCCGACACCAAGTGCTCCCGGAGCAGCCATTCCAAGGCAGGAATCAGCGCCCGATCGGAGGCGCCGTCCGAAAGAAGGGTGAAGGTGAAGGATCTCAAGGCTTTTCGGTTGTGGGCGACGGCATCCAAGCCTGAATGTCCTCGCGGTCGATCACCCGCTGAGCATCCGGAGCGCCGGCCCTGTCCGGTGAAGGCTCGACCGGGTTCAGATAGGAAAGAACGCTTCCTAGAGAGACGGCAGAGACTTCAGGAAAAGCCCGAGCCCTCCAGGTCTCCGACAGCGACCGAAAAACAGGTGCCGAGAAACTCTGCCCCTCCTGTCGTCGGCTCTCGGGAGCTGCAAGAAGAAGAGAATCGTCGGGGACTTGGCTCGCAACAATCGGCGAGTGCGTGCTGACGATGACCTGTCGGAGAGGATTGTCCGCACCGCAAGGCTCGGTAGGATCGACCGCTAGGTCCCGGAGGAGCCGCAGCATGGAGGATATCCGCTCGGGGTGAATGCCGTTCTCCGGCTCCTCCACACAAAGAACTCCGACAGCCTCCGGGTCGCTCTCCAGAATGGCCAGAGCCAGGAACCGCAAGATTCCGTCCGAGAGCGCGCGAGCCTCGTGCTCCGTTCCGTCGCGATCGTCGAGCAATAGCCGAATCAGCTCCCTCCGTTCGTCGACGTCGACACGCACGGAGCGGACCCCCTCGAACAGCTCGGCAAGACGGTTCGCGATCCGCGCATACAGAGACTCTCTCTCCACCGCGGAGAGTTGATGGGATGCAGCCCGACCGAAGGATGAAGGGATTCCCGCAATTCGGGCGAGCGTGGCCGGGAGATGGGCGCCGTTCGCGGCGATCCTCCTGGGTGAGCTGAAAGAATCCGGAGCCCGCAAAGCCGAGGGCTCAAGCTGGAGGAGGCGCCATCCCTGCATTTCGCGGCGAGCGAGCGCCACCGTCGGGTTGAGCGCTGCGGTCGCCGTCGACAGAACCGTACCGGTTAGCCGGTCGGCATGGTGGCGCAAGGGATGACCGAGGAGCTGTCGAAGATTGACGAACGGTTCACCGTTCTGGATACCTGTCGAGATGAGCCGACCGTGGAGTGGGCTGCCGAGAACCACGGATTGCCGCCACTCCGGTGTATGAGGGAAGAGCAGGAAGTCGTCCGCCCTCCGCGGATCGATCGCTTCCAACTCTTCACTCCTGAGGCTCAGACCGTCTGTATCCCATCCGAGAACCAGTCGATAGCGCAGGAAGGTGGCTTCGGCTTTGGCATCCTGGTTGAGCTCGTCGGTCCCCGACTCGGGAATGAGCATCTCGGCCTCGAAACTCATCTCCGACGCCATCGTCGTCCCGGCCCGATGGAACAGGCTTCGGATATCTGTCCGTCCTCCCTCCGCACGGACCCCGGAGGCCGCTTCGAAAAAGGGCTTGTCAGCCAGACTCCCGAGGAAGGCGATCGCGTCGAAGAGGTTGGACTTCCCCACTCCGTTCACTCCCGCGATGCAGGTGAACGGGCCGAAGGACACGTCCGCATCGACGAGATTCTTGAAACCCGTGACTTTGAGACGTGTCAGCATGAGCGGAGCGCCACCGAGGCGCCTACGAATGTACCACCGCTCGACGCCCAGGGGTCAAGCCGGGGCGGGTCAGCGACCCGCCCCGGAAGGCGAGACGGCGCTACCCGCCGTTCGCCGTGCAGGAGAGGAAGAGCACGAGCCCGTCGTGGTCCGAGGAGCGCAGCGGGGTCGTGGCCACGGCTCCGAAGCTGTTCGGCGCGTCGGCGTTGCCGCGGCTGTGCTCGAAGCCGGTCACGTAGGGATTGAGCGCCTGGGAGGTGAGGGCGTGGTCGAGCGTCTGGGCGGAGCCTCCGAAGACGAAGGAGTAGCGGTCGGAGGCGGGCGAGGAGAGCGTCCGGTTGGTGAGGTCCGGGTTCACCTCGTCCGTCGCGGGGATCAGGGCGCCCAGCGGGTCGGGGCTGCCGGTGACCTGGCCCATCACGTCCACGTAGCCGTCCGTGAACTGGAAGGCATTGAAATCGCCGGTCACCACGAGGCGCAGGCCTGGGGTTGCCGCCTGGAGGCTCTGGATGAACTGGGAGAGGCGCAGGGCCTGCTGATGGCGCTTCGCGCGGACGCGGGGGCCGTCCGTGCCGTCGATGCCGGAGAGCGAGCGCTGGTGAACCGCGATGACAGTGAGCGGGAACGGCGTGCCGCAGCCGGTGTAGGTCCCTTCGAGGACGAGCGGCGGCCGGTCGTTCAAGGTGAGGGTCTCACCGTTGAAGGTGTAGGTGTCGTTCTTCCCCCACTGGTAGACGTTCGAGACGGTGAACGATCCCCGCACGAGGAAGCCGACGTCGATGCCGCCCACGTCGTTGCCTTCGAGAAGGTAGGGGGTGTAGACGACCGACGGGTCGTCCGCCTCGATCTCATCGGCTAAATCCTGGAGCGCCGTCAGGTTCTCCGCCTCGGAGACGGCCAGGATCTCGGGTGACCGGAGCACGGTGCGGACCTGGAGGGAGAACTTGTTCAGGCGGTCGGCGTACTGGGCCGGCGTGGGGGTCACGTCGGAGACCGCCGGATCATCCACCAGGTCGAAGAGGCGCAGGAGGTTCTGGCTGCCCACGGTCCACTCTCCCGCGGCCTCGGCGCGCACCGGGCCGGGGGTCGCGACACCCGAGAAGGTGAGCGTGGTGGGCCAGATCTGATAATCGCCGAAGGCGTAGCCTAAACCCCCCTCGGCCAGGGTGATCACGGCGCCGCCCGCCAGGTCCGCGTTCGCGAGGCCTAAGCGGTTGGGGTCGATCTCGAAGATTTCGGGGTTGCCGTCCCACACCGGGAGCCCCGAGAGGCCGGGGCATTCCACGCCGGGCTCGCGCAGCGGCCGGGTGGCGGTCGCCACGACGGACGCGTCGCCGAACTGGTCCGTGGGGCCGGCCACCGTGCCGTTGACGACCCGGACCCGCATCCCTTCGTAGCGCTCGAGCTGGCCGGCCGAGCCGCAGGTGCCGCTCGGGTTGAGCGTCACGGCCGCGGGGAGCGGGTTGCTCGAGGAGGTCTTCGTGACCGTGAGGCCGCCCGAGAATTCCGTGAAGTCGAAGAACTCGACCACGTTGCCCGTGACGTCCACGAGGTCGCCCACGGCCACCGTGGGCGCCGTGGACGTGAAGACCCAGATCCCGTTCGAGGTCTGGGCGTCCGCGTCGGCCCGCGCGTCGGGGGTCTGGAGGAAGAAGCCGTCCGGCCCCACGGCGGTCACCACGTTGTCTTCCGTGGTCACGCTCTGGCCTGCCAAGGGAGACGCGGCGCCGCTCCCCTGGATCTGCCAGATCTCATGGACCGTGGGCGTGCCGCCGCCGCCCGTGCAGCTCGCGGTGTGGGAGCCCAGCCCGGAGAACGTGCCGTTCGCAAAGCCGTCCCACTGCGTAGAGGGCGTGAAGGCGTCGTTCGGGTTCGTGTCCCCGGCGCAGACGGAAGATTTGCGCCGCATCGTGTTGTCCGCCGTCGAGGCGTTGCCCGAGCCCCACTGCGTGCCGGGGTCCAGGCCCACCTGACCGAGCGAATCGATCACCACGCCGCTTTTCTTGAGGACGACGGCGTCATCGCCGTTGAAGGTGAGGCTTCCCGAGATCTGGTTCGGGGTGATCCCTAAAACGGCCGAGCCGTGCGCGAGGACCCAGACGCCGCCCGCGGGGATCGATGCCGAGGAGGTGAGGGCGATGGTGCTCCCCACGGTCGTGCCGCCGTTGAAATAGATCTCGACCGTGTAGCCGGAAAGGCTCTTCGCGGCGCCTGTGCCGTTGTAGATCTCCAGGGCCTTGTTGTTCGAGCTCCCCTCGACGTATTCGGAGAGGAAGAGCTCCGTGGCCGTCCCCCCGCCGCAGGTCGCGGTGTGGGAGCCCAGCCCCGAGAAGGTGTCGGTCGCGAAGCCGTCCCACTGGGTCGACGGGGTGAAGGCGTCGCTCGGGTTGGTGTCCCCGGCGCAGACGGTCGATTTGCGCCGCAGGGTGTTGTCCGCCGTCGAGGCGGTGCCCGTGCCCCACTCGGTGCCGGGGTCCACGCCGATCTGGCCGATCGAATCGATCACGGTCCCGTTCTTCCTCAGGGTGACGGCGTCGTCGCCGTTGAAGCTCAAGCTGCCCGAGGCCTGATTGGGGGTGATTCCCAGAACCGCCGAGCTGTGCGCGAGCACGAATCTTCCGCCGGAGGCGATGACGCCGCTCAAGGAGATCGTGCTGCTCGCCGTGGTGTTGCCGTTCGAAAAGATCTGGACGGTGTAGACACCCAGGGAGAGGTCGACGGCGGCGGCGCCGGGGTTGTAGATCTCCAGGGCCTTGTTGTTGGACGTGCCTTCAACATACTCGGAGATGAAGAGATCGCTCTGCGCGAAGCCGGGGGCCGCGAGGCCCACGAATGCCGCGAGAACGGCGAGGGACGACAGGAGCATCTTTCTCATGTTTTCCTCCAGGTGGCGCGGATCTTGCGCCATAACTTCAGGTGCCTGGAGAGGCTGCAGCGAGCCCCAGGCCAAGCCGGAACCCCGGAATGCGGGAGGGCCCGCGAGCGTTTTCCCCTTCGAGAAGACGGATTTCGGAAAGAGAGGACACCCCGATGGCATGCACGACACCCGACTGCACCGGCGAGCACGGAGCGAACCAGATCAGTCACCAGGTGATCTACCGGGAGCGCACCTACGTCATCCATTCCGTTCCGGCGGACGTCTGCCCCGAGTGCGGGGATGTCCGGCTGATCGAGGAGACGCTCTTCCACATCGAGAGCCTGCTCAAGAAGAAGGGCCGCTCGAAGGTCGCCGTGCTCGTTTACGAATGCTAGAGGTCCCGGCGCGCCTGGAAGAGCAGGGTCTCGACATCTTAAGAGTGTGTCTCTCCAACAGGAGCTCTCCCCCGAATTGGGCGAAGGCGATTCCGAACGGGGGGAAGGCTGCCCCGAGCGGGTACGCTCCTGGAACCACTCGGGGGAGGCGCGTACCCGTTGGGGGCGGCGCTTGTCCCCAGTGGGTACAGCCTCGTACCCGCTCGGGGGAGACGCGTACCCGCTCGGTCCGGGCGTCCCCCCGTTGGGGGCGGCGCTTCCCCCCAGCGGGTACGGGCCCGTACCCGTTCGGGGGAGACGCGTACCCGTTGGGGGCAGCGGTTCCCCACCTGGGCCGATCTGATCCCCTTCGTCCCCGCTCGCCCTTGCAGTATCCTTCGCGGCGGACTTTGAACCGGGGAGAGCGCATGGATCTCATGAACCGCAGGATCGACGGCTGGCACAGCCCCACGCTCGGCCAGCCCATGCCGATCGTTTCGTACGGCCACTGGGGGCACCCGTTGCTCCTCTTCCCCACGGCCGCGGCCGACTTCCTCGAAAACGAGCGCTTCGGCCTGATCGGCTCTGTCGAGCCGGCGATCCGGGACGGCCGGGTGCGGGTCTTCTCGATCAACAGCATCAACAACCAGGCCTGGATGGACCGCAACCTGCCGGTCCAGGAGCAGGCGCGGCGGCAGATGCTCTATGCCCAGTACCTGGAGCAGGAGGTCGTCCCCTACATCCGGAACGTCTGCCAGAGCCACGACCTCCGGATCGCGACCGCGGGCGCGAGCTTCGGCGCCTTCCACGCCGCCAACACCCTCTTCCGCAGGCCCGACCTCTTCGACGGCGTGATCGCCATGAGCGGCTTCTACGACCTCGGGCCGGACTACCTCCGCGGCTACAGCGACGACAACGCCTACTTCAACAACCCGGCCTCGTATCTGCCGAACCTCGAAGGGCATCCCCTTCACCTTTTGCGGACCTCAAGCCAGATCCACATCCTGACCGGCCAAGGGGCCTACGAGGCGCCCCACGCCTCGCGCCAGCTCTCGGAAATCCTCCACCAGAAAGGGATTCCCCACTTCCTGGACATGTGGGGGCACGACGTCGACCACGACTGGCCGTGGTGGCTGAAGATGCTCCCGCACTCGATCGATCGGATGGGTTGGTGAGGGCCGGTCAGCGGCTCCAGCAGGTGCGGATCCCGTAGATCAGGACGGCGATCGCGAACGCTCCGCACACGGCGCCCCAGAACCAGTACGGCAGGAACAGCGCGGCCTCCATGCGACTGACGTCGGACGGGAAGACGCCCGCCGAGGTGTGCGCCACGGAGATGAACAGGTAGTCCGCCCGGGAAAAAACTGCGAGGGCGAGCTGGACTCCGACGAAAACAACCACCCAGCGCGCCGTCTCGGGTTTCAACCGGGAGGCCAGAAGGCAGCCCGCGGCGACCAGGCCGACGAAGAAGAAGCCGAAGAAGTTGCGCACCACCAGGACCTCGGCCAGCAGGAGGAGGACCCCGAGCCCCATCAGGCCGGCGCGGGCGCCGCGGCCCGTGCGTCCCAGAGTAAAGAGGACGGCGGCCGCCACGGCCGGGCCCACCAGCCCTCCGGCGAGCGCCAGCCCCTGGCGGATGCGGCCGAAGCCCGTCAGATCGATCTCGGCCACTCCCGAGCCGTTCGCCCACATGAGGAAACGCTCGAAACCGCCCCCCAGGAGGACGGCGGTGACGCCGTGCCCCATCTCGTGCGCCAGCGTGGAGAGGAGGATCAGGGGCCGGGCGAGGAGACGGCCGAACGGCAGCGCGTAGAGGAGGAGCGTCACCGCGAGGCTTACGAGGAGCACGAAGCGCGCGCCTGCCGCCGGCCGGACCGCGGCAGGGGCGGGCAGGGACAGCGAGGGGTCAGGAGGCGTGATCACGGTTCCGGGTCTCCCCGGAA
>DATHUD010000234.1:0-2794 GCA_035462575.1 Thermoanaerobaculia bacterium
AAGCTCCGCGGCGCACGGGAGAGCTCGCCGGGGCGCGGGAATTCTCGACGAGTCGCGGGACCATTCGACAAGTCTTGAGAAAGCTCCGCGGCGCGCGGGAAGGCTCCGCAGGCCGTGGGGATTCTCGACGAGGCGTGGGAGAGCTCCGCGAGCCGCGGGAAAACTCGACAAGCTGCCGGAAATCTCCACGGAGCGCCGCAGGACTCCACGAGCTGCCGGGATCTTCTGCAAAGCACTGCAACGCTCCATGGACCGTGGGGAAGCTCTACGGAGCTCCCGAAGAGAGATGCAACCGGCGGAGCTCTCCCGGCCGCGCCAGGGCCACATCCGGCCAGGGCCAGCTCTTCGACAAGGCAACCTTCGTCTGGCTCCTCAAGCAGCTCAAAGGGGCTGCCTGATTTCGCGGGTGGCGCGGTCGCCGAACCCTACTCCCGCAGCAGCCGCAACCCGTTCGCGATCACGAGGAGCGACGCTCCCGTATCGGCCGCGATGGCCATCCACATGGAGGCGACTCCCGCGAAGGTGAGGATCACGAAGGCGGCTTTGAGCCCGAGGGAGAAGGCGATGTTCTGGCGGAGGATGGCGAGGGTGCGGCGGGAGTGGCGGACGAGCCAGGGGAGGCGGGTCAGGTCGTCGGACATCAGGGCGATGTCGGCCGTCTCGATGGCGGCGTCGCTCCCCGCGGCGCCCATGGCGATCCCCAGCGTGGCGCGGGCGAGGGCCGGGGCGTCGTTGACGCCGTCGCCCACCATGGCCACCTGGCCGTGCGCGGCCACGAGCTCGGCCACGGCCGCCACCTTGTCCGCGGGGAGGAGCTCGGCGCGGATCTCGTCGATCCCGGTCTCTTTCGCGATCGCCTCGGCCGTCTCCCGGTTGTCGCCGGTCAGCATGACGATCTTCCGCACGCCCAGGGCGTGGAGCGCCTGGACGGTGGCGCGGGCCTCCGGCCGCACGGTGTCCGCCACCGCGAGGACGCCGCAGACGTGGTCTCCGGTGCCGAGGACGACGGCGGTCCTCCCGGTGCCGGCCAGGGCCGCGAGGCGGCTCCGGACCTCCTGGCCGTCCTGCCCTCTTTCCAGAAGGTAGCGGCTGGAGCCGAGCCAGACGTCCTTCCCCTGGAAACGCGCCGCCACGCCCCGGCCCTGGAGCATCCGGACGTCCTCCGCGGGGCGGACCTCGATGCCCTCCTCCCGGGCGCGGGCGACGATGGCGCGGGCGAGGGGATGGTTGCTCCGCGCCTCCAGGGCCGCCGCCTTTCTGAGGATCTCCCGCACGTCGTGCCCGGGGAGCGCCGAGACCTCCACCACTTCGGGCCTTCCCCGCGTCAGGGTGCCCGTCTTGTCGATGGCGAGGGCTTCGAGACGCGCGGGGATCTCGAGGAAGAGACCGCCTTTGACGAGCACCCCGTGGCGTGCCGCGGAGGCGAGGGCCGCCACGATGGTGACGGGCGTCGAGATGACCAGGGCGCACGGGCAGGCAATGACGAGGAGGACGAGAGCCCGGTACAGCCACTCGCTCCACGAGGCTCCGAAGGCGAGCGGGGGGACGACGAAGACGGCGAGGGCGAGCGCCATCACGGCCGGGGTGTAGACCCGGGCGAAGCGCTCGACCCAGCGCTCGGAAGGGGCCTTCCGGGCCTGCGCCTCTTCGACCATGTGGATGATGCGGGCGAGCGTCGTGTCCTCGGCCCGGCGGTCGGACTCGACCTCCAGGGTGCCGTCCCCGTTGATGGTGCCGGCGAAGACCTCGTCCCCCAACTGTTTGGGGACGGGGACGCTCTCGCCGGTGATGGGCGCCTGGTCCACCTCGCTCGCGCCACGGACCACCCGGCCGTCCAACGGGATGCGCTCGCCCGCGTGGATGACGAAGAGGGAGCCGACCGCCACGCCGGAGGCGGCCACGAGCTCCTCGCCCGTGGGGGTCCGCACGCGGGCCGTGGGAGGGGCGAGGTCCAAGAGCGCGGAGACGGCCCGCCGGGCCCGCCCCACGCTCCAGGATTCGAGGGTGAGGGAGAGCGCGAAGAGGAAGGCGACCGTGGCCGCCTCCAGCCAGTCGCCGATCCCGACCGCGCCGGCCACGGCGATCGTCATCAGGAGGTTCATGTCCGGCCGGAGGCGCCGCAGGGAGTGCCAGGCCTTGGGAGCCACGAACCAGCCGCCGGCCACGATGGCGAGGAGGTAGAACGCCCGAGCGGCCCAGGGGACGGGGTGGATCCAGCCGGCGGAATGGAACGAAAGGACAAAGCTCATCAAGCCGTGGACCACGACGCCGGCCAGGGTGGCGAGGCCGGAGACGGCGGTCATCACCTGCCGCCCGCGCCGCTGCCAGAAGCTCTCGGTCCGCGGGTCCCGCCGGGCCGCGTCCTCCCAGGGCTCGGCGCGCATTCCGGTCCGGGAGACGGCCTGGATCACCACCTCTTCGGACACGGCGGCGGCGACCGTCATCCTTCCTTTCAGGATGTCGAAGGCGAGGTGCTCCTCGCCTCCCGCGAGAGGGCCGACCTCGCGGCGGAGGATCGCGACCTCCTCGGCGCAGTCCAGGCCGCGGATCTTGTACTGGCGTCCGGTGCCGGGCGTGGGGGTCGCGGTGCTCATCGAGGATTGAGCATGGCTTGTGCCGGGGGGGGCGGTCAACCCAGGGGAGGCGCTTGTGGCCTGCGACCTCACCCTCCGGCTCCCTCTCCTAACCCGGCGTAGCCGGAACCAAAGAGGAGTAGCCTTGAAGGGGGGAGACCCTGGAGAGGGGCTCCCCCCAACTCTGGGGAGGGTCAGTCATGGAATCCTTGACGCAGAGG
>DATHUD010000235.1:0-4664 GCA_035462575.1 Thermoanaerobaculia bacterium
GAGGGAGCAGGAAGGATTTGTCTTTCTCCCCTCTCCCAGGGAGGGGGAAAGGGGTGGTGGGAGAGGGGCCGGGGGTGAGGGCCCGGGTGGGGGCTCGCTCGCTACTCCCTGAACGTCTCCAGATCCACCAGCCGCAAACCCTTCCCCAGCATCTCCCGCCAGCTCTTCACGAACGCCGCCTGGTCCGGGGCCAGCACCAGCTCCCCGGGCTCCTCCGTGCGGACGGTCGCGTCGTACAGGCGCTTGCCGCCCTCCGTGTAGGTCTCGACGTCCACGAGCTGCATACCCTTGCCCTTGCCCTGCGCCCACTTCGACTCGAAGGAGGGGCGGTCGAGCGCGGTCCACAGCTCGGGCTGCGCGACGTCGCCCCGGTAGGCGGCGGCGTAGAGGGTCTTGCCGTTCTGCTGGTAGATCTCGAGGTCGTTGACCTTCAGGCCCTTGATGCTCGCGAGCTCCTTGCACAGGGGGAGGAACTTGTCCCGCTCCTGGCCCACCCAGAGGCTGTAGGTGTCCGAGCCGCCGCGGTAGAGGGCCGCGAACATGGCCTTGCTCCCCTCGTTGTAGATCTCGAAATCGACCAGCCGCCGCGACCCGGCCGACATCCGCTTCCACTGCGGGATGAACGCATCCCAATCCACGCCCGTGACCAGGATGATCTCGTCCTCGGCCTTGCGGAAGATGCCGCTCCACAGGCGCTTGTCGCCGTCCATGAAGGTGTCGAGCGCGACGAGCTTGAGCCCGTGCCCGTCGAGCTCCGAGACCCGGGCCTTGAACGCCGCCTGGTCGAGGCCCACGACGACCGCCGCCCCCTCCGGGCGGGGATTGAACACGCCCACGTACTGGAGGGGAGCCGGCGGGGCGGCGGGCTTCTTGGCACCCTTGGCCGGCGCCTTGCCCGGGGGCGTGGCGGCAACGGCCGGAGCCGGCGGCGGCGGGGCCACCGCGATCTCCAGGCTGTCCACCGAAAACTCCACGCGCACCGAGCCCTGGTCCGGCGAGGCCAGGATCATCTTGTAGTCCCCACCCGCCGGGATGGTCACCGTGCCCTCCGCGGCCTGGCTCCACGACTCCCCGAAGATGCCGTCATCCTCCGACAGCGTGCAGCGCAACGTGGCGGGGAACGTCTTGAGGTCGAGGGTCTGCTCGAGCTTCACCGAGCGCCCGGCCTTCCCATCCGCGGTGACCTCCGCCTGCGGCTGCCCTTCGACGCCGCAGCTCACCTTCCACTCGCACTCGCCGAAGTCCTCGCACTTCAGAATATGCAGCTCGTAAAAGGCGACGCGGCCCTCGGCCCAGGCCCCGGGAGGGGTCGACAGCAGGGCCAACACGGCACACGCGGCGTACAGCACGAAGGACGGACGCGCCAGCATCCTGACTGCTGAGGTTTTCATGGAGGGGCTCCTTTCCCGGTTCGTTCCGCGCGTATTGTGCCACGTCCGGACGCAACTTCACCCCTCTCTTCGGGTGGGGCGGTACAATTGGATCGGGTGGCCCGCAGAGAAGCGGGGCGCCGAGAGGAGGACGGCCATGACCGCTGCCTGGATCTGGGTTCTGATTCCGCTCACCGCCATCCTGGCGGGAGCCTTCAAGGATTGGCTCAAAATCCGGTCCCAGCAGCGCGAGCTGGGCGTCTCGGCCCGGGATCTGGAAAAGGACGTCGCCGCCCTCCAGAAGGAAAACGAGGTCCTGGAAGAGCGCCTCCGCAACCTCGAAGCCATCGTCGTGAGCCAGACCTGGGACGTCCTTAACGATACGAGCCTCCCCCCGGCTGACCGGGAGAGGAGGGTCGCCACCGTCGCCCACCGCGAGCTCACCCCGCCCGACCGGGCCGCCGAGGACCAGCAGCGAGCGTCCCAGCTCGCGCGGCGGCTGGGGGGGTAGGGGCCATCCCCTCCCCGGCCCTCCACTCCCACCACGCCACCCCCCCACCCTGGGAGAGGAGGGAGCTGAAACAGATCTTTGCTTTCTCCCCTCTCTCCCAGGGAGGGCGGTCGGGGTGGTGGGAGAGAGGGGCCGGGGGAGTGAGGCCGGGTGGGGGCCCGGCTCCCCCCTACCCAAACAAATCCAACTGATCCACCGCCCCCCGCCGCTCCCGGGGCCGCTCCTCCTGCCCGAGCACCACCACCCCGTTCGCGTCCATGTAGTTGGAGAGGAACCGGAAGCGGGCCACCTCGTCGAGCTCGCCCAGGAGATCGGCCGCCTGGCGGGCGATCTCCGAGCTTGCGATCACCGGCTGCCCGTTGGCCGCGAGGTCCGCCTCGATCCGGCGGACGAGGTCGTCGATCTGGGACGGGGAGACCGGCCGGCCCTTGCACACCTTCCGGAGGGCCGCCTCGATCTTCTCCGCCTGGAAGTCCTCCTGGGGGCGGTTCCCGCTTTTGACCACCCGCACCTCGAGCGGCACGATCCGCTCGTGCGTGGTGAACCGCCGCGAGCAATGCAGGCACTCCCGCCGCCGCCTTATCCCGTCCGGAATCGGCCGCGAGTCGATCACCTTCGAGGCGCCTCTGCAGAAAGGACAGTTCATGGGCGGAGCCCTCGCCCCGGTTCCTGACGAACCTCGGCACCCCTGAATCTACCACGGCTGGGGGTGGAAGGCTTAGCGGAACGCAGGATGCTGCGTCCCGCCGGCAAGTCGATACACCGGGTCCCGGCCCCGCCCCAACCGGGACCCGGTTCTGGATTCAGTTGTCAAAGAACGCCCTGGGACCCGACCGCCGTCCCGAAATCCGTAGCAAAAGTCCTCGCCGCGTCCAGGAATCCAACCCCTCCTCGCGGAAGGCCGCAGGCTCCGGAAGCTCTCCGCGTCCGGGTCGAGGCTCCGGCGAGCCGCGGAGATTTCCGGCGGCCCGGTTCCATCTCCCACAAAACGCGGAAAGCTCCACGGCCGCCCGCGAGCCTCCGCGAGCTCCGGGAACCCTCCGCGGCTTCCGGGAACCTTCCGCTCCGCGCCGCAAGACCCGGCAAGAACCGGGAGACCCCGGCGGCTCGCCGGAAAGCCCGGCAAGCCGCTGGAGCCTTCCGCGAGACGCCGCAAGACTCCCCAAACCGCGGGAATCTTCAACGCCTCACTCCAAAGATGTTGCCAACACCGCAATCCTGCCACAATGTCTGCAAAAGAAACCGCAATGCCGGGATCTTCCGCGTCCCGCCGCAAAGCTCCCCGAGCCGCGGGAGATTTCCGAAGCTCGCCGGAGATCTCCCTGCAGGGCGGGAAACTTCCCCCGAGCGCCGGAAAGCTCCACGAGCCGCGGGAAAACTCGGCGGCGCGTGGGAAAACCACCACGCGCCGTGGAGATTTCCCAACTTCAACCGAATTCTCCCGTCCAGGTCATGATTAATACGACACTCAAAATGACCTATTGACATCGTAACATACCTGAGGCATCCTACGCACCGCTACCGAGGAATCTCGCCGGAAGCGCTCCCTGGGCAGGCAGGTTGGCCTGGGGGACTCGAAAACGATGGAAATTCCGGGGCCAATGACGGCTCCGGATGAACGAGCCCGGGATGGCTCGAGGAAGGAGAAGGACCATGTTGAAGCAGCACACGAGGCAGGCAGGTTTGTTCGGAGACTGGCAGCAGCTCAACGCCTCCGCGGTGGGCAACGCCGCGGATCTTGAGCACCTGGAGGGCACCCGCATCCGGCTGGAGTCGGTGCTCACCCGGCTGCAGGACGTCCTGAAGCAGCAGGCGGCCCTGGCGGCGAGCAAGCAGGAGATGTCGAAGCTGGTCAAGGACCTCTTCGCGGAGGGCCAGCGCCACGCGACGGTTCTCCGCAAGGGGATCGCGGTGCACTACGGTCCCCGCGCGGAGAAGCTCACGGAGTTCAAGCTCCAGCCCTACCGCGGCCGCACCCGCAAGGCGAAGCCCCCGGAGCCCGAGCTCCCGGAAGGCCCGAAGCCGCCCGAGCCGACCGTTTCGTAGTCTGAGCTCGTAGCCTGAGATCGGGGGGCGCCCTGCGCCCCCCACTTTTTTCACGATGAAAGATCGAGACCTGGATTTCCGGATAGATCGAGCGCCTCACGCGCCATGCGGAGGCGTGCGCGGTTCTTTGACAACTGAAGTCCCTCCCGCCGGGGCCACGGCCACCCCGGGCGGGAGGCCTCTATCCCGCGCCCCGCCTTCGGGTGGGCGGGGCGCGCGGCCACACTCGCAGCAAGGGATCTTTCCGGGGGTATTCATTCAAGGCCCGAAGGGCCGGCAGCGTACAGCCTGGGGCGTCAGCCCCAGGAGAGGAGGCCCGAGGAAATCAGAAGCCCCCGAAGGGGCGACAGCAGCCTTTGCCGCCCAGGGTTCCCACCCTAGGCTGACGTTACGGCGCCCTATGGGGCGCTGTTCGGTTAGCCCAGGGCGGAAGCCCTGGGCGACGCGGAACGCCGCAATCCCACCGTCCTGATCTGGTCAATTCCGACAGGACTGGTTCACCGCCCTCGGACGTTTCCTTCGCAAGTCGCAATCCCACCGCCCTAATCTGGTCAATTCCGACCTTGGGCCGAGGGGTTCGACCTCTTCCAGGGACACCGAAGAAGTCGCAATCCCACCGTCCTAATCTGGTCAATTCCGACGGAGGCAGTTAGTGAAGCGAAAGACCCTCTTTCCGACCCTGTTCGTCGCAATCCCACCGTCCTAATCTGGTCAATTCCGACGGGTTTTGGACGTTT
>DATHUD010000236.1:0-2210 GCA_035462575.1 Thermoanaerobaculia bacterium
CGCCGGACGCCCTCGCCTACGTCCTCTACACCTCCGGCTCGACCGGCCAGCCGAAGGGCGTGGAGGTGACCCACCGCGCGGTGGTCCGCCTCGCGAAAGGAGCTGAATACGTCCGCCTCGGACCCGGGGAGGTTGTGGCCCAGGCTTCCAGCGTCTCCTTCGACGCGGCGACGTTCGAGATCTGGGGGGCGCTCCTGAATGGGGCGGAGCTGTCCGTCCTGCCGGCCGGCCCCACGTCGCTCGAAGAGCTGGGGCTCCTCGTCGAGCGGCGGGGGATCACCACGCTCTGGCTCACGGCGGGGCTCTTCCATCCGATGGTGGACGGCCCGGTGCGCCGGCTCGCCGGGGTGCGCACCCTCCTCGCGGGAGGCGAGGCGGTCTCGGCTTCGCACGTGCGGCGGCTCCTCGAAACCTTGCCGGGCGTCGCCTTCGTGAACGGCTACGGCCCGACGGAGAACACGACCTTCACCTGCTGCCACCGGGTGGAGGCCGCGGAAGAGGTCTCGGCACCGCTCCCCATCGGGAAGCCGGTCGCCGGCACGCGGGTCGTCCTCCTCGACCGCGATCTCCGGCCGGTGCCGCCCGGCGTGCCGGGTGAGCTGTGCACCGGCGGCGACGGCCTGGCCCGCGGGTACGCCAGCCGGCCGGACCTGACCGCCCCCACCTTCGTTCCGGACCCCGAAGGCGTGGGGGAGCGCCTCTACCGCACGGGCGACCTCGCGCGCTGGCGGCCGGACGGGACGCTCGAGTTCCTCGGCCGCCGCGACCACCAGGTGAAGATCCGGGGCTTCCGGATCGAGCCGGGGGAGATCGAGGCGATGCTCGCGTCCCACCCGGCCGTGGGGCAGGCGGCCGTCCTCGTCCGCGAAGACCGGCCGGGGGACCGCCGCCTCGTGGCCTTCGTGGAAGGCGCGGGCGACACGGCCGGCCTGCGCGCGTTCCTGAAGGACCGCCTCCCCGGGTTCATGGTCCCCTCGGCCCTGGTGTGGCTGGACGCCCTGCCGCTCACCGGGAACGGCAAGGTGGACCGCCGGGCGCTCGCGGAGCTCCCCGCAGGCTCCGAGGCGCGGGAGGGGGCGGCCCCGCCGCGCACGCCGGTGGAGGAGGGGATCGCGGCGATCTGGAGCGAGGTGCTGGGCGCCGGGGCCGTCTCGCGGGACGACGACTTCTTCGAGCGGGGAGGCCACTCGCTCCTCGCGACCCAGGTCGTCTCGCGCCTGCGGGAGACGTTCGCCGTCGAGCTGCCGCTGCGCGACTTCTTCTCCTTCCCGCGCCTCGCGGACCTGGCCGTCCGCGTCGAGGAGGAGCGGCGGGCCGGGGCCGGGCTCACGGCGCCGCCGGTCGTCCCCGTCCTCCGTCCCCCCGAGGGGCTCCCGCTCTCCTTCGCCCAGGAGTGGATGTGGCTGGTCGACCAGCTCGACCCCGAGGCGGCGGCCTACAACGCGCCCATCCCCGTGACCCTCGCCGGGGAGCTGGACGTCATCGCCCTGAAGGAGGCCCTGCGCCAGACCGCGGCCCGGCACGAGATCCTCCGCACGGTCTTCCTCCCCGGCCCGCTCCAGCACGTGCGCGAGGAGGCCGAGGTGCCCTTCACGCTCGCCGACCTCTCCGCGCTTCCGTCCGACCGCCGCGAGGACGAGGCCGCCCGCGAGGCGATCGCGGAGGCGCGGCGTCCCTTCGACCTCGCGGCCCGTCCCCCGATCCGCGCCCTCCTCCTCCGGCTCGCCCCGGCGGATCATCGGCTCGTCCTGGACCTCCACCACATCGTCACGGACGGCTGGTCGGCCGGCGTGCTCCTTCGGGAAGTGGCAACGCATTACGTAGGGGATGCTGGGAGCGCTCCCAGCATCCAGTACGGAGACTTTGCCGTCTGGCAGAGAAATTGGCTCTCCGGGGAGACGCTGGAACGCCTGCTCGATCACTGGCGGGAGCGTTTGGCGGGCCCGTTGCCGGTCCTGGAGCTGCCGGTGGACCGGCCGCGCGCGGCGGCGGCGGGCGCGCTGGGGGAGCGCCTCCCCTTCGTTCTCTCTCCCGAAGAGGCGGATGTGTTCCGGACCCTCGCCCGCCGCCGGGGTGCCACCCTCTTCGCGGCGCTCCTCGCCGGCTTTACGGCGCTGCTCCACCGGATCGCCCACCAGGACGACCTCCTCGTGGGCACCCCGGTCGCGGGCCGCACGCGGCGGGAGGCCGAGGATCTCGTCGGCTACTTC
>DATHUD010000237.1:0-19137 GCA_035462575.1 Thermoanaerobaculia bacterium
GAGCTGCCAGCCGATCACGGTGTTGTAGCCGTTCCACACCACCATGCGGTGGGGGATCATCACGCCCTTGGGCCGGCCCGTGGTGCCCGAGGTGTAGAGGAGGCACCAGAGATCTTCGGGATCGCACCGCTCCCGCTCCCAGGGATCCGAGGGCAACCTGGCCGCCAGATCCCGAAGGGTGGCGTCCCCGGGCTCGACCGGCTCGTCGAGCGCCACCCAATGATCGAGCGAGACGAGCTCCTGCACGGTTTTTACGGACTCCGCGTGCTCGGCGCCATAGAGGAGACCGGCGGGGCGGGCGTCTTCGAGAATGCCCGCGAGCTCTTTGGGAGTGAGCCGCGTCCCCAGAGGGACGAGGGTGATCCCGGCCTTGGGCGCGGCGAAGAAAGCGTCCAGATACCCGATCCGGTTGTCCGCGAGGATCGCGAAGCGGGCCCCTTTCGAAAGATTCAGAACCTGGCGCCAGACCCGGGCGCAGGCGACGGCCCGGGCGTCCAGCTCGGCGTAGGTGAGCCTCTCTCCCGTCGGTACGTAGACCAGCGCGGTCTTGTCCGGCGTCAGGCGGGCCCGCTCGCCGAGGAGGTCGCCCGGGATCACCCGTCAGGTCCCCACGACGAGGCCGCCGTCCACGGAGAGGACGGCGCCGTGGATGAAGCCCGCGGCGTCCGAGGCGAGCCAGAGGTAGGCCTCGGCGATGTCCTCAGGCTTCCCCATGCGGCCGAGAGGGGTGTGGCCCACCATAGCCTCAAGGACCTTCTCGGGCATGGCGGTCACCATTTCGGTCGCGATGAAGCCGGGGGCCACGGCGTTCACCCGGATGTTGTGCTTTCCCAGCTCCCGCGCCCAGGTCTTCGTCATCGAGATCACCCCGGCCTTGGTCGCGGCGTAGTTGGTCTGGCCGAAGTTGCCGTAGAGCCCCACCACGGACGAGGCGTTCAGGATCACCCCGCCCCCGGCCGCGATCATGTGGGGGACCACGGCGCGGGTGCAGAGGAAGACCCCTTTCAGATTGACCGAGACGACGGCGTCGAACTCCCGCTCCCCCATCCCGCCCGTCTGCTGGCCGTCCTTCCACTTGACGAGCTGGCCGTCGCGCACGATGCCGGCGTTGTTGACCAGCACGTCGATCCGGCCCCATCTGGAGACGACCGCCGCCACCGCCGCTTCGACAGCGGCGGCGTCGGTCACGTCCACCTTCTGAAACTCGCCCACGGGCGCCTCGGAGGCGTCCGCCTGGACGTCCCAGACGGCGACCCGAGCGCCTTCCTGGGCGAAACGGTGAGCCGTGGCGCGGCCGATGCCCGCCGCGCCTCCGGTCACGATGACAACCTTTTCCTGCATCAGAAGATCCACCGCAGCCCGAGCTGGATCTCCCGGCCGGGCAGCGTCGCCCGCGCCCTGCCGAAGTTGGGGTTGCGCACGAACGGCAGGTTCGGATTAGCGAGCGTCGGGCCCGACAGGAACTCGGCGCTGTCGATCGAGTTGACGTCGTAGTTCGTCGCGTCGGTCACGTTGAACGCCTCGGCGATCACGTCCAGCCGGTTGTCGCCGAAGAGCGTGAAGCCCTTGGTCAGACGCAGGCTCAACTGGCGGAACGCCGGGCCGTCCTCGTCGTTGCGGCCGACGCCGGCCGGCCGGTCGGAGTTCTTGCCGTCGCCGTTGAAGTCATAGCCCAGGCGGTGGTTCCACGGCTGGCCCGAGCCGTACTCGTAGATCGGCGCCACCGTCATCTGCCAGGGGAGGCGGAAGATACCGGTGAGCACGACGCGGTACTTCTCGTCCGACCGGCTCCGGCCCCACTCGGCGTCGATGTCCGACGGGTCGTTCGGATAGCCGAAGGGGAATTCGGGGCTGAAATCGTCCCCGATGTTTTTCTTGTCCGCGAACGTCACCGAAGCGGTGACCAGGTCGCCCTGCCGCAGGTTTCCGTTCAGCCGCAGGATGAGCGCCTTGTATTCGCTCCTCCCCTCGTTGGTGTACATGTTGATCTGGTTGAAGGTGCGGTTCAGGCGGACCGGGTTGGCGTTGCCGCCGAAGTTGACGTCGCGGATGACGATCTCGTTGTCCCCCTCGGAGTAGACCGTCTCGACGTCCAGGAAGAAAGCCCGCCAGAGGTTGCGGGTCAGGCCCAGGCTCGCCTGCACGGCCTCGGGCGTGTCGAGCTGCGGAGCGAGGAGCGAGATGTCGGGATTGAGCAGGACGCCGGTGTTCCTCGGGTTGTTCGGGTCGAGGATGAACGGCGGAAAGTTGAGCCCCAGGAGAGCGCCGTTGACCCGCGTCCGGCTGACCCGGCCGGAGAAGCCGTTCTGCTGCCGCTCGGTACCGGCCGGCACCAGCAGGTAGCGGCCGTTGAACACGCCGACACCGCCGCGGATCACGGTCTTGCCGTTGCTCGACGGGTCGTAGGAGAAGGAGAACCGGGGCTGCACGTCGTCGGTGTCCTTCTCGCGCCCCTTGGGCACCAGCGGGTGGGTGAACCCGGGGTTGTTGCCGCCGTCATCCAGGTCGTAGCGGACGCCCAGGTTGACCGCCAGGTTGGTCCGGGGGCGCCACTCGTCCTGCAGGAAGACGGCGTAGCGCGTCGTGTCGTAGGTCACGTCGCTCGAGCCCTCGCCGTAGGTGTAGGCGAGCGGGAGGGCCCGCGTGTCGGTCACGTAGATGAAGAGCCCTTCCTGGAAGGTGTCGATGATCGACCGCTCCTCGTGGTAGAGGATCGAGCCTCCCAGCTTGAAATCGTGGGCACCGCGGGCCAGGTGGAAGGTGTCGCGCACCTCGTACTCCTCGCCCTCGCCCAGGAGGTCGCCCAGGATGTTCGAGCCGGTCTGGAGCGTGTTGCCGGAAGAGAACCACTCGGCGACGGCGTTCGAGTTGGTCGGCTCGAAGAACTTGCGCCGGCCGCCCTGCGCGCGCAGCTCATTGATGCGGCCGCTCGCGAAGACCGACAGGTGCTCCAGAGTGACGTTCCAGTTGTCCCGCTGCAACTCCTGGCCGGCCTCGGGAGACACCACGCCGGCCACCCGGAAGTTCTCCTCCCGGTAGCGCTCGTAGGCGAGGTTGGCGGCGAGCGTCCTGCCCTCCCCCAGAATCTGGTCGAGCTTCAGGAACGCGAGGGTCTGGTCGAACGGGTGCTCCACGTCCGCCGCGCGCGAAGCGTAGGCGCCGCCCGGCCGGAAGAGGGAGACGTTGTCCTCGTTGATCTGCTCGAACGAGGCGAAGTAGTGGGTCCGGTCCTGGCGGATCGGGCCGCCCACGGTGAAGCCGAACTGGTCGCGCGAGTAGTCGTTGTTGCCCTGCTCCAGAGCCCCGGGCTCGCGCAGGTCGTCCGCCCGGTAGAAGGCGAAGGCCGAGCCCTGGACGGCGTTCGTGCCTCTCCGGGTGATGATCGAGAGCGCGCCGCCCGCCGTGCCGCCGATCTCGGTGTCGTAGCGGCTGTTGATCACCCGGAACTCGCCGATCGCGTCCTGGCTGAAGCGGATCTTCGAGAGCCCCAGGGCCGCGTCGGTGAAGTCGACACCGTTGACGAGGATCGTCGACTGGCTCGCGTTGCCGCCGCCGCCCACGACCGGGCCGCCGCCGATGAAGCGGAAGCCGCCCCGCTCGCGGGAGACGCCCGGCGCGATGAAGGCCAGGCGCTGGAAGTCGCGGTCCGGCACCGGCAGCGACTCGATCTGCTCGGGCACGATGTTGGTCGAGCTGTCGGTCTTGTAGACGTCGACCAGGGGGACCGTCGCGCTCACCGTGATGCTCTCGGTGATCGCCGGATTCAGCGTGGCCCGCACCTGGACGGTCTGGCCCACGCGGAGCACGATCCCCGTCTGCTCGACGGGCGAGAACCCTTCGAGCGCGAAGTTGCCGCGGTAGGTGCCCGGCGGCAGAGCGGGCAGGGTGGCCGCGCCCGCCGCGTCCGTCACCTCCACGCGGGTCAGGCCGGTCTCGGCGTTTTCGAGGGTCACGGTGACGCCGGGCAGCGGCTCGCCGTCGGTCCCGGTGACCTGGACCTCCAGGGTCGCCGTGCTGATCTGGGCCGCGGCCGGCGTTCCGAAGAGCGCCAGAAGGGCCAGCGCCAGCCCCGCCAAGACGGCGGCCGGCCGATTCCTACAGCTTCTCCACATGATCTCCTCCTCGCGTCTTCTTCGGACGCTCGATTTCAATTCCCCAATCCCTCTCTTCGGTAACGGTCTCCGGCCGCGGATCGAAGCCGCGGCGGAGGATCTTCGAGAACTCCTGGACCGCCTGGCGCGAGTCGAGCCCCAGGTGCATGGGCACTCCGAAGCACCGCTCGACCGTGAAGTAGTAGAAAAACCAGCGGGTCGCGAGCATGACCCCCACCAGGGGATCGACCTCGCCGATCTCACCCTGGGCCTTCATCTCCGCGAAACGCTCGGAATAGGCCGCGCGGAAGCGGTCCGCCATCCGCTCGTAGAAGGTCCGGATGTGCCGGCCCTTGAACTCGATCACGTCGATGTAGATCAGCAGGATGTGGGCGGCGTTGCCGGTCACCACCTGGTCGATCGCCGCCGCCATCTCTTCGAGGTCGTCGGGGAAGCGGGCCGCGGCGAAAATCCGGTTGAGCGGCAGATCGGGATCGAGCAGCACCTCCCAGTACTGGCCGATCAACAGGTCGAAGATCTGCTCCTTGTTCCCGAAGTGGTGGTAGAGGTTCCCCACCGACAGCCCCGAGCGCTTGGCGATCTGCCGCATGGAGGTCGCCCGGAATCCCTGCCGCGAAAACAGCGACAGCGCGGCTTTGAGGACCTTGCGCGTCGAGGCGTCCGACTTGTCCGCCTGGGTCTTCCGCTTGGGCATTCCGCCGTTGTCCTCCGTCACTGACTGAACGAGCGTTCGGTTTTTTTGTGGATGCTAGGCCGCTGCAGCCCGGCTGTCAAGCCGGCCCGCGTCATTCACTTTCCCGCGGAACGTCGCTTTGAAGGTTGAGGGCGGTGCGAGCCGCCCGCTTCCCTCTCGAAAGGAGGTCCCTGATGACGTTCCTTCTCCCCAAGCGCCCCCTCGGGCTCGCCGCGGCGATGCTCGCCCTGGCGGGTCTCTGCGCTGCGCAAGCCGCCCCGGCGCAGGTCATCGGTCCTGTCACCCCCGTCGGTCCGCTCTGCATGCTGACCCCGAGCCCCGTCCCGACCGGCGTGACCGCCACGCCCAACCCCCCGTTCCCGGCCAACGACTGCATCTTCGGCAGCGGCGTCAACGGGGACCACTGCTTCATCCACTCCTCGACCCACCTTCAGGGACTGCGGGCGCACGAGAAGTGGGCCGGCGGGCTCCTCTACACGCCCCCGGCCTCGTCGGGCTTCCAGGGCTTCACCAGCGCGGTGGTGGTGGACAACCCCGACCCCGCCTTCACCCTGGCGGTCCAGATCGACTACTTCGACCACAACGGCGCCCTGGTGGGGACGAGCGTGCCGCCTCCGATCAACCCCGAGGGCACCCACATCGAGGCCGCCATGCCCCTCGCCGGTTCGCTCGGCGTGGGCTCCGCGCGGGTGACCGTGACCGGCTGCTCGGGCCCGACGTCCGACTGCCCCGGCCTCGTGGGCGCCGTGCTGCTCCACACCCGCTGCCTCTACGGCACGTTCTGTGACACCGAGCCACCGTTCCCCTATCCGGGCATGAGCTCGATGCAGCAGCTCCAGATCGTCCAGGACGCGAAGACCGAGCTCTGGTGGGGCCCGCTCCCGCTGACCACGGTCTCCCCGGTCGACTTCTTCAACAGCGAGGCCCCGTTCCTCTGGGTGGTCAACCCGAACAACGCCCCGAACCAGATCCGGGTCGACCTCGTCGCCTACGACCGCGTGGCCGGAACGTCGATCCCGTTCACCTGGCGCAACATCACGCTCCCGCCGTTCGGCACCCTGCTCGAGAAGACCGGCCCGCACCTCGTGACCCCGCCGCTCGCAGGCCTCTGGGACCAGTTCATCGCCTGGTACGGGACGCTCGGCGCCAATGACTTCGACATCCTCGTCCACGTGACGAGCGAGTCGGGCCTCCCGATTCTGGGCGACGGCGTGATGACCGACGTCTATGGGGACGACGACACGGGCGTCGATCCCCCGGGGCAGGTGCCCTTGAAGCGGTTCCGCATGGCCTCGCACATGCTCGCCAACACGCCCAACTGGCAGCTCATCGACCCCGACTTCTCCTACGATCCGAACGGCATCATCCGGACCGAGATCGGGGTGTGGAACACCGGCACGGCCGACGCCGGCCCGCTGCGCATCGAGTACTACAACCGGAACGGCGTGCTGGTCTCGACCGGCAACATCCCGAGCCTGCCGCCGAACCGGTCGGTGCGCATCCACCCCGGCGTCTTCGGCTACCCCGCGGTGCAGGTCGGCTACGGCTGGGCCCGCATCTCCGGCTGCACCACGGGCGCGAAGCTCGTGGGCTGGACCGTGCGCGAGATCCTGGAGACCCCGGGCAACGAGCCGCACTACCACAAGGCCTTCGGCGAGATCCTGGACGGCAACAACGCCCTGGAGCCCGGCCGGGGCTTCCGGGTGACCGACGCCAACGGCGATGAGTGGGTCCGCAAGGTCGCCCCCATCCAGCGCGCCGATCCCTCCTGGTACTGGCCGGGCTACGTGACCTTCGCCAACACCGCAGTCGCCAACGTCGGCCAATACTGGTTCCGGTTCTACGACCCCGCCGGGACCGCCGGCGCCGTGTGCACCAACCCGCTCGGCCAGCCGTTCGCGGGCGTGCGGTGGGCCAACACCTCGACCACCCTGGTCGATCCGCAGACGTTCTGCTTCGGCAACCAGAGCGGGCGGGTGGACATCACCACGGGGTTCGTCCGCGGGATCGACGTGATCGGGGACCCGTTCTACGAATGGGGCATCCCCGGCTTCGCCCTCTTCACGAGCCCGGAAGGGGAGTAGAGGCCGCCCAAGAGTCCTGGACGTACGTTCGGCTCCGGCCCCTCAGCGCGGGGAGGTGTGGCGGGAGGGGCCGGAGCCCCTTTTTGTTCCGGCGCGGCAGGCGGCGAGCAGGTCCGCCGCCTCTTTCGTCCGCGGATGATCCGGCGGCAGGGCCTGCCGGCGGATCTCCAGGGCCTCGGCCAGGAGCGGCTCGGCCGCCGCGGTGTCCCCCTGTTTCAAAAGCAGCCGGCCGAGGGCCACCAGCGGGTGCGCCAGATAGGGGTGACCCGCAGGCAGAGACGCCCGGTAGCGCTCGATGGCTTCCCGGAACAGGGCTTCGGCCTCGGCGTTTCTCCCCTGCGCGGACACGGCGAGCCCCAGGTCGTGGAGCGTGGTCGCCCGCTCCGGGTGGTCCGGACGGAAGATCTCGGCCTCCAGAGCCGCCGCCTCCCGGAGCCGCCTCTCGCCCTCCGCGGGCTCCCCCTTGGCGACGAGCATCATGCCGAAGTTGCGCAGCGTGAAGAGGACGTTCGAGTGGCGCTCCCCCAGCACGCGGCGCTGGACGGCGAGCGCCCGGCGGTAGAGCGGCTCCGCCCCGGCGTAGTCCCTCCGCGCCTGGAGCAGGGCGGCCAGGTTGTTGTAGCTCGTGGCCACGTCCGGATGGACGTCCCCGAAGAGCGTCCGCCGCATCCCCAGGGCTTCGCGGTAGAGCGCCTCGGCCTCGTCGTACTCCCCCTGGTCGTGGTGGAGGAGGGCCAGGTTGTTGAGGCTCGCCGCGAGATCCGGATGGGGCGGCGCAAAGAGCCTCCGGCGCATCGCGAGCGCCTCCCGGTAGAGCGGCCCGGCCGCCCGGAGGTCCCCCTTGTCGTGGAGGAGGTCGGCCAGGTTGTTGAGGCTCGCCGCGACCTCCGGGTGCTCGGGGCCGAAGGCCTCCCGGCGCAGCTCCAGGGCCTCCCGGTAGCAGCGCTCGGCCTCGTCGTAAACCCCCTCGATCTGCAGCAGGTCGCCGAGGCTCGTCAGAGAGACGGCAACGTCCGGATGGCGCGGCCCCAGGGCCTTCCGGCGGAGAGCGAGCGAGGAGCGCAGGAGCGGCTCGGCCCGCTCGTGGACGCCCAACTTGCGGTAGACCCGCCCCAGAGTCTCCTGGAGCGCGGCCTGCGCCTCGGGCCGCCCGGCGAGCTCGCGCTCGACCCGCCCGGCTCCGCGGTCGAGGATTTCGCGGGCCGTGATCTCGTCCCCCCGCGACTCCCCCGGGTCCGCCACCTCGAACAGGTCGACCAGGAAGGCGAGCGCCTGCTCGGCCTTGTCGCGCTCTCGTGCCGTGCGGGCGGACTGCACCACGGTGCTCGCCACAAACGCCGCGGCGAGCCCCACGAAGGCGAGCCCGACTCCGAGCGCCACGCGGTTCCTCCGCACGAACTTGCCCGCCCGGTAGGAAACGGTGCCCCGCCGCGCGAGCACCGGCTCGGAGCCGAGATGGCGGCGGACGTCCTCGGCGAGCTGCTCGACCGAGCCGTAGCGCCGCGACGGCTCCTCCCGCAACGCCATCGCCACGATGGCGTCCGGATCTCCCCGCAGCCGACGCTTCAGCTCGGACGTCTCCACGGCGGCGCTCGGCCGCTGGGGATCCCCCTTCCCCGTCCGCCGCAGCCGTTTTCCCGTCAGCAGCTCGTGGAGGAGCACGCCCAGCGAATAAACGTCGCTCGCCGTGGTCACCGCCCCCCCCTGGACCTGCTCCGGGCTCGCGTAGCCGGGGGTCATCAGCCGCGAGGTGGCGACGGTCGCCTCGGCGCCCTCCCCCTCGTCCGGCCCCAGGAGCTTGGCAATCCCGAAATCCAGGAGCTTCGGCACGCCGTCCGCCGTCACCAGGATGTTGCTCGGCTTCAGATCGCGGTGGACGACCAGGCTCTGGTGGGCCGAGGCCACGGCGGAGCAGACCGTGAGGAAGAGCCGCAGACGCTCAGGCGTCGCGAGCTTCAACCGCTCACAGTAGCGGTCGACCGGCTCGCCCTCGATCGCCTCCATCACGAAATAGGGGCGGCCGTCCGGCGTCGTGCCGCCGTCGTAGAGGCGGGCGATGTTCGGGTGGTCCAGATTCGCGAGGATCTGCCGCTCGGTCGCGAAACGGCGGAGCACGTCCTCGCTGTCCATCCCCCGCCGCAAGACCTTCACGGCCACCCGCCGGTCGAAATCGCCGTCGCGCACGGCCTCGTAGACCGTGCCCATGCCGCCGCGCCCCAGCTCCCGCCCGATCCGGTAGGCGCCGATCCGCACCCCGGAGAGGTCCGCGCCGTCCCCCTCCCCGAAGAGGGAGACGAGCGGCGCGGCCTCCGCACGGATCGCCGCCTCCAGGAAATCCCCGGCTTCCGCGTCCGCCGCGAGCAGCCGCGCGAGCTCCTCCCGGAGCTCCGGATCGGCCCCGCACGTGGCCGCGAGAAACGGTGCGCGCTCCGCCTCCGGCAGCTCGACCGCCGCGGCGAACAGCTCCTGGACCTCGCCCCACCGCCCTAGCTCGCTCGTGGCCCCCCCTCCTCGCCGATGCGCCGGAACAGCCAGGCCCGGGCGAGCCGCACCTCCAGGATCACGGTCGCCGTGGAGATACTCAGAACCTCCGCGGCCTCTTCGATCGTCAGCCCGCCGAAGAACCGCAGCTCGACCACCCGGGCCTTCCGGGGATCGAAGGCGGCGAGGGCGGTCAGCGCCTCGTCGAGCGCCAGGAGGTCCGCCCGGCTCCCGCCCTCCGGACCGCTCACGTGAAGCGCCGCCTCGAGCGGAAGCAGGCGCGCCCCGCTCCCCCGCTTCGCCCGGCGGCGCCCCCGGGCGTGGTCCACGAGCAGCCGCCGCATGAGCTGGGCCGCCACGGCGAAGAAGTGGAGCCGGTCCTGCCAGCGCGGAGGTCCGCCGCCCGCGAGGCGCAGGAACGCCTCGTGGACCAGCGCCGTCGGCTGCAGCGTGTGGTCGCTCCTCTCTCCCGCCATCGAACGGGCGGCGAGCCGCCGCAACTCGCCGTAAACGAGCGGCATCAGCCGTTCCAAGGCCTCCTGGTCCCCTTCGCGCCAGGCCAGCAGGAGAGAGGTGACGTCTTCTCCAATCGCCATCGGTGCCATATCGCTCGCCCTCTATAAGAGAAGGTGCTGGAACCCCCTCCGGGAGAGCCGCCCCGAACCGGACGCATCACCATTCGCGCAGCTTCTTCCATTTTTTCTTCGGATTCGATCGATCACGGCTAGGGCTTCCAAGCAGTTGACGCGGGGATTTGAAGGCAGTAAGCTGCAATCGATCCGTTGTATTGATCACAATTTGCGCCTACATGGCGAAGGGTCTATTTCATTAGAGACACCGAAGTAGATCTGAACCCGACACTGGAATTCCTCGCTTTGAATTTGATCGATTGTTCTGAGAGCGCCCGCCCGGGAGAAGGCCGTCAATCTTCGAGATCACGAGAACAGCCTTTCGTAGGCGTGCTCCCGCCATCGGGTCATCCAACCCGGGGACTGCGCCGTATGCAACGCAAATGGAAGGATTCAGAGGAGGAGAGATGATGAGATTTCATGAAACTGTAAAGAAGGCAATCCTGGGCCTGGCCGTGCTCGGGTTGTTCCTCGGGGCCACGGCCGCCCGGGCGGAGACCGTCCCTCTGCTGGGCTTCAACGTCGCCTACGAGGGCCGGACGTACGATGCCACGGGCAACCAGACGACGTTCACCTACACCGTGACCGGCACGGGTGCCGGAACGCTCGACAGCTTCACGCTCGGCCTCCCCATCTGCGGGAACCCGCTCGTCCTCGAAGGCTACAGCCCCGCGGGGGCCACGATCGGAGAGGAGCCGAACACGTTCATCCTCGGCATCACGTGGAACCAGAGCCTGGGCGCGAACGACACCCAGACCTACTCGCTCGTCTACGAGGACAACATCCTCGAAGGCTCCGTCGACGTGGCGGTGGTCCGCGGCTCCACCTCCGAGCAGGGCTTCATCACCGGGCCCTCCTGCCAGCGCGGCACCCCCCCGAACTGTGAGCTGACTCCGGTCACCGTCTCCCTGTGCGCCGGCCAGTTCACCGACGTGGGTAGCGTCGTCATCACCAATAACGCCACCAAGCTCTTCGTCAAGGTTCAACTGGACGCGGCCGGATGGGAGCTCACCGAGAGCCACGTCGCCGCCGCCACCTCGCTCGCCGGTATCCCGGCCAGCAAGAAGGGGAACCCCAAGATCGGCAACTTCCCCTACAGCTCGCCGCACACCGGGGTCACCTCGTTCACCTACGAGATCCCGCTCGGCGACTGGACCGCGGGCACCCAGCTCCTGATCGCCGTCCACGGCGTCGTCGAGACCACCGGGCAGAACGAGACCGCCTGGGGCGCCTCCTGCCCGGGCGACGTCGGCGTGGGCTTCCCGGGCGGAAGCTGGGCCACATACTTCCCGTACACGGTCCAGACCGTCGGCGTGAACTGCTCCGAGTAGCTGGAGACCACCTCCCGCTGCCACGGAGGGGGCGCCCGGGGTCACCCGAGCGCCCCTTTTCCGTTACCGGGACGGCAGCCGCCGGGTGACCTCCTGGTTCCCGGCAGGAACCGCGGGGCGGCCGAGAGGCGGGCAGGCTTCGAGGGCCGGGATCAGCTCCGCCTCGAGCGCCGCGACCGTGGGGTGGCGATCCCAGGGGAGCTTTGAAAGGCAACGGCGGAGGACGGCTTCGAGACGCCGCACCTCCGGACCGTCCCCCGGCAGGGCCGCCACCTCCCCGCGCAGCATCGCTTGAAGGATCTCGACCGGAGACCTCCCGGTGAACGGCGGACGGCCGCAGACCATCTCGAACGCGATCACGCCGAGCGCGAAGAGGTCCCCCCTCTCGTCGACGACCTGGCCGTTGAGCTGTTCGGGCGGCATGTAGGCGAGCGTGCCGAGGACAGTCCCGGGGACCGTCACCGGGCTCGTCGCGTCCAGTCCCCGCGGAGAGACCGCCCGCGCCACTCCGAAGTCGAGAAGCTTGACGATCTCCGCTCCCCCCTCCGTCCGCGAGATGAAGACGTTCTCCGGCTTCAAGTCGCGATGGATGACGCGCGCCTCGTGGGCCGCCCGCACCCCGGCGCAGACCTCCCGCAGCCAGCGCGCCACCGTGCGCGGATCGATCGCGCCCGCCCGGACGAGCGCCTCCCGCAGCGAAAGGCCGGAGAGGAGCTCCAGCACGAGAAAGGCCACGCCCGTTTCGGTCGTCCCGAAATCGTGGACCGCCACGACGTTCGGATGGTTGAGGCGCGCCGAGATCCGTGCCTCCCGCTCGAAGCGGCGCAGGGCCTCCGCGTCGTCGAAGGGCCCCGGCAGCAGGATCTTCACGGCCACCGGCCGGCGCAGGTGGACGTCCAGCGCCTCGTAGACCGCTCCCATGCCACCGCGCCCGAGCCGCCGGTCGAGCCGGTAGCGCCCCGCGAGCGTCCGCTCGACCGGAAGCGCCGGAGCGGGCTCGCCGCCGTCGCGCGGGCAGACCTCCGCCTCCGGGTCGAAGCAGCCGCCGCAGACGGGGCACTCCCGCATCAGGTCGATCCCCCGCCCCTCCAGCCGGTCCAGCACGTCGCGCCGCACGCGCCGGTCCTGCTCCGCCCTCTCCTGGAGACGCGCGTTGTCGTACACCAGACCCATCGGGCCCGCGATCGTCCGCAGAACCTTGCGATCTCGCGTTGTATAGGGTTCGCCGGAAGTCTTCTCCCCCAGCAGGAGGAGCCCGGTGAGCCGGCGGTCTCCGCCCAGAAGCGGCACGAGGAGGCGCGGCGCGAGACGGTCGAGCCAGGCCCGCTCCTCCGGAGGCAGCGCGAGCCCGAAGTCCTCGGAGAATTCGAGAGGCTCTCCCTGCCGCTCCAGGATGCGGACCAGCTCTCTCTTCTCCGAGATCCGCTCCACCTCGCTCTGCCGCAAGAGATGGATCGATCGCGGATGGAACGCCGCCGCGAGGTCCGTTCCCACCAGATCCGAAAGGTCGGCCAACGAATCCAGCCGGTGGATGCCGTCCGCCAGACCGAGGACGAGCTCGTCCCGCCGCTTCGTCTCCCGGTAGAGCACGAGCGCGATCGCCAGGGGAAAGCCGAGGATCGCGTACTCCTCGAGCGCGTACAACCAGGCAGGAAGGGTCTTCTCCATCCATTCGACGACTGTGGAGGAGGGAATGTAAAGCGCCCACGGAACCGTGCCGGCGAGGACGATCCCGGCCTCCCGCCGGCCCTCCGGGTCCGGATAGCGGAGCGCGGGGCCGAGCAGGACGAGAGGAAAAGCCACCGCCCAGACCGTCAACAATCCCCAGGAAAACAGGCGCTCGGCCGCCTCCAGATGCCACGGCAGGACACTCGGATGGCCGGCGATTTCCGCGAGCTTCGCCGCGCAGACCGCGAGCGCCAACCCGAGCCCGACCGCATAGAGCGCGGGAAGGGCCCAGGGATGCCGCGCCACCCAGCTCCGGCGGTCCGGAATGGTGGCCGCGAGGTGCATCGCCAGCCCGAACTCGAGGCCCACGACGAGGTAGTAGACGAACCAGGAGACCGCCGCCACCCGGAGAGAGCCGAACGTGCCGAGAGGGATCGCGAGCTCCACGGCAACCGCCAGGCAGAAAGCCGCGAGAAGATTCGCCCGGAGATATCCGGGGCGCCGCAGCAGGGCCCAGAGGCCCACCGCGAGATAGGCCGCCAGGGCGAAAGCGTTGCCGAGGAACCGCCCCCAGGGGAAGGGGGTGCCGGAAACGATCGAAAGAGTCAGGGCACGCCCGCCGCGTTCGACCTTGAATGCAAGAGGCATCTCGGGCCGGAATCCGGAGGCGAGCTCCTCGTACTCGTCCAGCGTGTGAAGCGGCCGGCCGTTCACCGCGCGGATCACGTCCCCGGCCCGCAGGCCGCCCCGCTCCGCCGGACTGCCGGGATGGACGACGGCCGCGACGAGGCCGGAGGCCGTGTCCTCCGGTGTGAACCCGACGCGGCGCTCCGCCGTCCGCTTCGTCTCCCACGCGGTGAGCGCCAGAAGCCCGAGCACCACGGGAATCATCCCGAGCGCGAAGACCAGGCCGGTGGAGCGCGATCGCGCCAAGAAGAGGGTTCCTGTCTCGTTCCGAAAAAATGAAAAAGGGAGTATAGCGCCCGGTCCGCACGACTTTCGATCATTTCCACCAATGCGGAGGATGATCGATTCGTCCGTTCCTTCTTTCCGTATGATCAGCGCGGAAAAAGGTTCCGCACGTTCCGGAGGCACGGAACGCGCTGCCAGACCGCACAGCCCCAACAGGCCTCTCTGGGATAGGATTCGGCTCAACCATGACCTCGCCCAAAGAGAGCAGGCTCCTGCGCCTCGCGATTGCGAAGGGACTCCTGCGCTGGGAGGACCTCGACTCGGTCGCGGATGACCTCCCCCCAGAGGCGGAGGGGGCCGCGGCGTGGATCGAGGCGCTCGTGGCGGCCGGGTTCCTCACCGCGGCGGACGTGACCCGGCTGGAGGCCGAGCTCTCGCGGGAGCGGGAGAACCTCACTCCCGAGATCAGCGGGCCTCTCCGGCCGGGCCGGCCCGATCCTCCTCCCGAGGATCTCCTCTTCCCTCCCGACCTCCGCTTCCTGGCCGGCTGGACGCGGTACCGGATCGAGCGCTTCCTGGGCTCGGGCGGCATGGGATCGGTCTACAAGGCGTTCGACCCCACCCTCGGCCGCGCGGTCGCGCTCAAGTTCCTCCACAGAAACGAGCCGAAGCTCACCGAGCGCTTCCTCCGCGAGGCGCGGTCGCAGGCGCGGGTGGACCACCCCAACGTCTGCCGGGTGTACGAGGTCGGCGAGGTCGAGGGGCGCCCCTATATCTCCATGCAATACATCGACGGCCGGAGCCTCGCCGAGTCCTGCGAGGAGATCCCCCTCGAAGCCAAGGTCGCGCTGCTGCGCGACGTGGCCCGCGCCGTCCACGCCGCGCACCGGACCGGCCTCATCCACCGGGATTTGAAGCCGGGCAACATCCTCCTCGCCAGAAACGACTCCGGCGCCATTCACCCCTACGTGGTGGACTTCGGCCTCGCCCAGGAGCAGAGCGACACGAGCCTCACCCGCACCGGCATGGTGAGCGGCACGCCCGCCTACATCTCCCCGGAGCAGGCGCAGGGAAAGCCGCTCGACCCGCGCACGGACGTCTACAGCCTGGGCGTGGTCCTCTACGAGATCCTGGCGGGCCTGCAGCCCTTCACCGGCTCGAACCTCGCCCAGATCCTCGTGCGCATCGTCCAGGAGGATCCGCCTCCGCTCGCCCGGGCCGCCCCGTCCATCCCGCGGGACCTCTCGACCCTCGTCGCCAAGTGCCTGGAGAAGGATCCGGCGCGCCGCTACGACTCCGCCCGAACCCTGGCCGAGGACCTCGACCGCTTCCTGGACGGCGAGCCGATCCACGCCCGCCCCGCGGGCTGGCTCTACCGGGCGGGCAAGAAGGTCCGCAAGAACCGGGCGCTCTCCGTGGTCTCGGCCGCCGCCGCCGTCGCGCTCCTCCTCCTGGGTGGCGCGAGCCTGCGCGCCCAGTGGGAGGCGCGGGAGAGGGCGGAGCTCGCGCAGCGCTTCGGCCAGCGGGTGGGGAGCCTCGAATCGAGCCTCCGCTACGAGTTGCTCCTCCCCCGCCACGACGTGGCCCCGCACAAGCGGAAGCTCCGGCGGGAGCTCGAGAGCATCCGCGCCGAGATGGAGCGGCTGGGCCGCGTGGCCGAGGGGCCGGGCAACTACGCGCTGGGGAAGATTCACCTCGCCCTCCATCAGGTCGAGCCCGCCCGCGAGCACCTGGAAGAGGCATGGAACGCCGGAGAGCGGAGCCCGGAGGTGGCCGAGGCCCTGGGCCGGGCCCTCGGCCTCTCTTACGAGCGGTCGCTCGCGGACGCCGCCCGCACCCAGAGCCCCAGCGAGAAGCGCGCCTCGCGAGAGGAGATCGAGCGCACCTACCGCCGGCCGGCCCTCGACTATCTGAAGGAGGCGGCCCGGAGCGGCGAGGGGTCGCCTTACCTCTCGGCTCTCATCGCCTTCTACGAGAAGCGCTACCCCGAAGCCGTGGCCCGCGCCCGGGAGGCGTACGCCCGGGCGCCGGAGCTCTACGAGGCGGCGCAGCTCGAAGCCGAAGTCCACGGCACCCAGGGGGACGACGCGGCCGACGCCGGGCAATACGAGGAGGCCCTCCGCCTCTACGGAAAGGGGGAGGAGATCTATCGGGCCCTGCGGGCGCGCGCGCCGAGCGACGCCGCCCTCTACACCCGCGGGTGCGATCTCGCGGCCCGCCGTCTCGGGGTCGCGATGATCGCCGGAAGCCCCTCGCGCGAGGAGGTGGACGCGGCCCTCGGCCTGTGCGAGGAGGCCCTGGAGATCGACTCCGACCTGCCCGAGGCGCTCACGGTGAAGGCCGCCATCCTCTGGCGCCTGGGAGACCGCCAGCGCGGGCGCGGGGAGGACCCCACGGCGAGCCTCGAAGCCGCGATCCGCATGGCCGAGCGGGCACTGGCGCTCGATCCTGCGGAAGGCCAGGCGCTCAACAACCTCGCAATCTCCTGGCGCGTGCTCGCCGACTGGCAGGGCGCGCGCGGGCTCGACGCGGTCCCCGCTCTCGAACAGGGGATCGCCGCCGCCCGCCGGGCCGTGGAGGTCGAGCCCCGGCTGGCCGTGCGCCATGCCACGCTCGGCACCGCCTACCTCGCCATGGCCCAGAGCCAGCAACGGCGAGGTGTGAACCCGTCGGGCATGCTCGAAAGCGCCGCCCTGAGCTACAACCGGGCCCTCGCGATCCATCCCCGGAGCTTCCCCGCCAACGCCAACCTGGGGAACGTCTGGTACCGCATGGCCGAGCTCGAAGTCGCCAGCGGGCAGGACCCGTCGGCGTCCGTGAGCCGGGCGGTCGCGGCCCTGGAGCGGGCGTCGCACTTGAACCCGCGCTCCGAGCGGGCGTTGAACAGCCTCGGCAACGCCCACCTGACCCTGGGCGACTACCAACTCGCCCGGGGAAGCGATCCCCGGGCCGCCCTGGAGCGGGCCGCCGCGAGCTACCGGCGCGCCCTGGCCGTGAAGCCGGACTACGCGACCGCGCAATATAACCTGGGCTTTACCCAGCGAAGCCTCGGGCAGGCCCTCCTTGAACAGGGTCAGGACCCCGGACCGGCCCTCGCGGCCGCCCGCGCTTCTCTGGACGACGCCCTGCGCTCGAATCCCACGGACGCCGACATCTTTCTCGAAAAGGCGCGGGTGGATCTCCTCGCCGCCCGTTGGGCCGCGCGGCAGGGGCGGAGCCCCGGTCCGCTCCTCGGCGAGACCGCCGCCGGCCTCTTCCGGGCGGAAGACCTGAATCCGGCGCACCCGGAAGTCTTCTTCACCGGGGCCCAGGCCGAGCGCTATCGGGTGGAATGGGAGCTCCGGAGCCGCCGCCCGTCTCCGGAGCTTCGCGAAACCGTTCGCCGGGGGATCGCCCGTATCGACCGGGCGCTCGCCTTGAATTCCGGGGAAGCGCGGTACCGGGCCGAGCGGGGAGCCCTGCTCCACCTCGCCGCCCGCCTGGAGACCGACCCTGCCCGCCGCCGCGAAGACGCCGCCCGGGCCGCGGCCGACCTTCAGGGAGCGATCGCGGCCAACCCGCTCCTCGAGCGGGAGTACGGGGCGGTGCTGCGGGACGCCCGGGTGGACGCGGGCATCCCGCCGCCGCGGCCCGCGGGCGTGTAGACGTCGCTGTCAACGCGACGAGACGCGGCGGTCCGGCTCGAAGTGCCCCTCCGGCGCGCCGTTCAAGATGCCGTCGATGAGCTCGTCCTTCTCCCGCCACAGCTCCCGGAGCCAGGCCTGGAACCGCTCGCGGAAGGCCGGGTCGTCCTCGTAGTCCCCTACCAGGAACTCGCGCGGGACCTCGATCTGCCGCACCCGCACGATCAGCCGCGAAAGACGCCCGCTCAAGAAGTCCCAGAACCCACAGCGCTCCTCGGGATAGACGATCGTCGCGTCGAGCACCGCCCGGAGCTGCGGTCCCATCGCCTGCAGGACGAAAGAGATTCCGCCCGCTCTGGGAATCAGCAGATGACGAAAGGGGGAGCGCTGCGCGGCCTTCTTCTCGGGGGTGAAGCGGGTGCCCTCCGAGAAGTTCAGGATGGTCGCCGGGGTCCGCCGCAGACGCTCGCACGCCCGGCGCGTGGTCTCCAGGTCCTTGCCGCGCAGCTCCGGACGCTGTGCAAGCTGCTCCTTGGTATACCGCCGCATGAAGGGGAAGTCGAGCGCCCAGGCCCCGAGCCCCACGAAGGGGAGCCAGATCAGTTGACGCTTGAGGAAGAAACGAGGGAAGGGGAGCCGGTGGTGGAAGGCTTTGAGCAGCACCGGGATGTCCACCCACGACTGGTGGTTGGAGACGACCAGGTACCAACCCTCCCGGCTCAGGCCCTCCGGGAGCTCGATGTCCCATTCGATCCGTTGCATGAGACGCAGAATGGCGCTGCTGACGCCGACCCAGCACTCGGCCAGCCAGACCAGCCCCCGCCCGGACGCCCGCTGCCAGGCCGGCACCGGCACGAGCAGCCGCAGCAGGGCCAGGGAATAGAGCAGCGCGCACCAGAACGCGATGTTCACGAGCAGCAGGAGGAGCGTCAGGGTCCCCACCAGGGGCGCGGGCAGAAAGCTCAGCACGATCGTTTCCTGTGCAATCAGCGGGCCGGGCGGGCGAGGACGCCGATTTTTTCGAGCGCCGCCAGGTATTCGGCCACCTCGGAGACCGGCACCGGGCCGTAGATGGCCGCGAGGTCGTCCCGGATCTGGCGCACGGTCCGCCGGCCGTCCACGAAGTTCAGGGCCTCGTAGGCGTAGGAGGCCTCGCCCCAGAGCGGATCGCGGCCGAGGAGCGCGGGAGCCGGGACGCCCTTTTCGGCCGTCTTGTCCTGGAAGTAGTCGTACCCGAAGCCGCCCATCGGTCCCTTGGGCTCGGGAGACCGGCGGTAGACGATCCCCTCCTCGGGAGTCGCGGTGGCAGCCGGGCTCGCGGCGCCCGCCCCGGCCAGCTTCTTCAGGCCGTCGAGGAAGCCCGCCGCCTCCTGCCGCACGGCCGGGGGCACCTCGGCAAAGGGAGCGATCGAGTCCAGAACCGCCGCCTCGTACGCGAAGTGGAAGCGCAGGACGTTCTCCCCTTCTTCCCCCCGCAGGCGGTCCCGGCGGGCGAGGGCGGTGGCGGTCCGCTCCAGGCTGTGCCGGCGCACGACCTCCCAGAGCGCCGGCACCTGGGAGGCGTCCAGGTTCGCGAGGTAGTACGCGCTCGCGGCCCCCAGGA
>DATHUD010000238.1:0-12494 GCA_035462575.1 Thermoanaerobaculia bacterium
GAAAGGGAGCTCCCTCCTCTCCCGGCGGCGGGCGGGAGGCCGGGAGAGGAGGGTCGGGGAGGTGAGGGCTCTAGAGCTCGTCCAGCAGCTTCTGCCGCTTGGCCTCGTACTCCTCCTGGTTGATCAGGCCCTGGTCGAGCAGCCCTTTCAACCGGCGGAGCTTGTCGGCGACGGGGTCGGCCCCCGCGGGGGCGGCTCCGCCACCGCCCGCGGCCGGAGCGGCTCCCTGGGGAGCGGACGAGCCGCCTCCCTGCATGGCCTCGCGCATCATGCCGGGGAGCATCATGCCGATGCCGGCGCCCAGGCCGGCCCCGACGCCGGCTCCGGTCAGGCCGCCGCCCTCGCCCCCCTGGTTCGCGGCGTCGCCGATGGCCCGGGCGGTCTTGAACTTCATGTAGGCGTTCATGTCGCCCACGGCCGCCATGCCGGTCCGCTCGTCGATCAGCTTCTGCACCTCCTCGGGTGGGGTGATGGCGCCCACGAAGAGGTCCACGAGCTCGATACCGTACTTGGTGAAGTCGTCCGCCACGCGGGACTTCAAGCCGATCGCGAGCTCGTCGTAGAGCTTCGGCAGGTCGAAGATGGAGGTCAGGTTCTCGCCCAGGACGTCGGTCAGGCGGGCCACGATGGCGTCCCGGAAGTAGTCCTCGACGCCGTTGGTCGAGTAGAGGCCCATCGTCCCCACGACCGAGTTGACGAAGAGCTGGGCGTTCACCACGCGCACGGCGAACTTGCCGAAGGCGCGCAGGCGCACCATGGAGAGCTCCTGGTCGCGGAAGATGACCGGCTCCTTGGTGCCCCACTTCAAGTCGAGGAAGGTCTTGGTGGAGACGAACACCACCGCGGCCTGGAACGGCGACTCGCCGCCGAAGGGGATGCCGAAGATGCTCGCGAGGATGGGGACGTTCTGGGTCGCGAGCGTGTGGCGGCCCGGGCCGAAGGTGTCCAGGGCCTTGCCGTCGCGGAAGAAGACCGCCTGCTGGCTCTCCTCGACGATGAGCTGGCTGCCGAGCCGGATGGCCGACGTCCCCTGCGAGGGGTAGCGGGCGACCATCGTCTGCCCGGTGGGATCGTGATACTCGATGACTTGCATCGCTTGTGTCTCCTTCAGGCGCCCTGTCCGGCGCTCCCGGTCTGGACGATGTTGCTGATCACGGTCTCGCGCTGCTTCCACTCCCCGTCCAGAGCCCGCACCGCCTGCTGCAGGCGGTCGAGGACGGGCGCCGGGTCTTCCGCGCCGGGCGCCGGCACGGTCGCGATCATCGCCTCGAACACCTCGATGTCATCGAGCAGGGCGAGGTCGAACTGGTAGACGCGCTCGAGCTCCGCCTCGCCGATCTTGACCGCGTCGAACAGCCCGGTCGCCCCGTAATCCGCGAAGCGGACGCTCTGCGAGAGGCCGTCGAGCTGCCGGTCCAGGCGGTCGAACCCGGTGAGAGCGCCGATCTTGCCGGCGTCGGTGTAGCTCCTCGCCTTGTCCCGCAGGACCCCTTTCAGCCGGCCGAGCTCGGACGACAGATACTCTCGCTGAAGCCGGTCCACGTCGCGCCGCAGCTCGCGGTCCTGGAACCCGCGATACCCGGGGATCTTCTCCCCCAGCCGTTCGAGGATGTTGCGCCCCGCCTTGGCCTCTTCATAGCCGTTGGTCATCGGATCTCTCCGTGTAACTCCCGTAGCCTGTAATCGTATCAGGATGGGGGGTTCTGGGTTACGGCCTGCCTGCATCGCCCAGGGTTTCCACCCTGGGCTGACGTTACGGCGCCCCAGGGGGCGCTGTTCGGATAGCCCAGGGCGGAAGCCCTGGGCAAGACGGTGCGCCCCGCGTTATCCTTCGCTGCAAGATCTTCTAAAGGAAGCTTGATTGCCGAAAAATCGCCTTCCGCTCTGCCTCCTCCTGGCCGCGCTCGGCGCGGGCTGCGCGGACGGCGCGCCGGAGAGCCCGAGCCTCGTCCTGGTGACGCTGGACACGGTCCGCGCCGACCACCTGGGGAGCTACGGGTATCAGGCGGCGGAGACCCCGGCGCTCGACCGCCTGGCCAGCGAGGGGGTCCGCTTCGCCCGGGCGTCGTCGCCCGTGCCGCTCACCCTGCCGTCCCACGCGAGCCTGCTCTCGGGATTGCTGCCTCCCAACCACGGGGTGCGCAACAACGGCGCGGGCGCGTTCCCGGAGGGGACGGCCACGCTCGCGACCGTCCTCGCCGGCCAGGGCTACCGCACCGGGGCGTTCCTCGGCGCCTTCGTGCTGGACCGCCGGTTCGGCCTCGCCCCGGGGTTCGAGGTGTACGACGCCGAGGTCCCCCGCGCCCCCGGGGCCGCGGTGTTCCTGGAAGCGGAGCGGCCCGGGAGCCAGGTGATGGACCGGGCCCTCGCCTGGCTCGGCCGGGAGGACCCCCGTCCGTTCTTCCTCTGGATCCACCTCTACGACGCCCACGCCCCCTACGAGCCGCCCCCGGACTGGCGCGCCCGCCATCCCGGCCGGCCCTACGACGGCGAGATCGCGGCGGTGGACGCCCAGGTGGGCCGGCTGCTCGACGAGCTCGGCCGCCGGGGCTTGGCAGGCCGCACGGTCGTGGCCGTGGCCGCGGACCACGGCGAGGGCCTGGGCGAGCACGGGGAGGACACCCACGGCCTCCTCCTCTACGAGCCCACTCTCCACGTGCCGCTCCTCGTGCGCGCCCCGGGCGTCGCGGCGCGCACGGTCGAGACCCCGGTGAGCCTCGTGGACCTGGGCCCCACGCTCGCCGGCCTCCTGGGGAAGACCCTCCCGCCGCCCGCGGGCCGCGGCCTGGACGGCCGGGACCTCTCGGAGGCTCTCCGCGGGGGCCGGGATCCCGAGCCCGCGGACCTCTACGCCGAAACCCGCTACCCCGCCGTGTTCGGCTGGAGCCCGCTCGCGGCCTTGCGGCGGCGGGACCTCAAGTACATCGCCTCCGGCGACCCTGAGCTCTACGACCTCCGGCGGGACCCGCGGGAGACCGCGAACCTGGCGGGCGATCCCGAAAAGACGCGGGGCTTCGCCACCCGGCTCGCCCAGATCGAGGCCGGCGCCGTCCTCCCCAGGAAGGCCCCGGCGCCGGACGCCGAGACCCGCGCGCGCTTGGCGAGCCTGGGCTACGCGGCGGGAGGGGAGGCGCCCCCGCTCCCCGAGCGGCAGGGCGAGGCTCCGGACCCCGCGGCCATGGCCGGCCTCTTCCAGCGCTTCGAGCGGGCGAACGCCCTCCTCTCCCAAGGGGACGCCGCCGCCCTCCCCGAGCTCGAATCGCTCGTCGCCGCCGACCCGGCCAACCCGGTCTTCCGGAGCAAGCTCGGCCAGGCCTTCCGGGACCGGGGGGAGACGGAAAAGGCCCTCCCCCTCTACAAGCAGGCGGCCGAAGCCGCGCCGGAAGACCCCGAAGCCTGGTACAACCTGGCCTCCGTCCTAGAGGAGGCCGGCCGCACCGCCGAAGCGCGGACCGCGATCGAGCAGGCCCTCTCGCTCGACGAGACCCGGCCCGAGGCCCACAATATTCTCGGGGTCGCTCTCCTCGCCGAGGGCGACGCGCAAGAGGCGCGGCGGCAGTTCGAGAAAGCCGTGGCCCTGGACCCTCGAAACGCCACCGCACTCAACAACCTGGGAAACGTGCTGCGCTCCCTCGGGCGGCTCGATGAAGCCGAGCGGGCCTACCAGCGCGCGACCGCGATCTCGCCCCGGTTCGCCGAGCCCTGGAACGGCCTCGGCACCCTGGAGGTGGATCGCGATCGGCCCGCTGCCGCACTTTCATTTTTTGAGAAGGCTCTGGCGCTCGCACCCGCGTACCACGAGGTCCGGATGAACCGGGCCATCGCGCGCGAGCTGGCGGGCGACGCCCCCGGGGCGGTCGCGGCCTACCGCGACTTCCTCGCGGCGACCGAGGGGGATCCGCGGTATTCCGAGCAGCGCCAGGCGGCGCAACAGCTTCTCGGCCGGCTCGAACGCGCGCTGGCCAGCCTGAAGCCGGCAGAGAGGAGGTGACAACGAAGCACGAACCCGGGTCACTCCAAGCGATTCGAGCAGCGCCTGCACTCTCATTGTCATTTTTTTGAATCCATTTGAATCCAGAGGACTTCCAAGGAGATGTACGCCATGAATCGTAGCAATCCGCAAACCCGGCGAGGAGTCGCGATCGCGCTCCTGCTCACCCTGGCCCTGGGCCTCGTGCTGCCGGCCGTGGCGAGCGCCCAGGCCGGCGGCGCCACCCTGATCGGCCGCGTCGAGGACAAGGACGGCGGACCGCTCCCCGGCGCCACGGTCACCGTCACCGACCCGAAGACCGGCTTTACCCGCACCACGGTCTCCGGCGCGGACGGCAACTTCCGCATCCCCTCGATCCCGGTCGGCACCTACAACGTCCAGGCCGAGCTCTCCGGGTTCGCCACCGTCACCGTCGAGGACGTCCGGATGAACGTCTCGACCGAGCGCGAGATCACGATCAGCCTGAGCACGTCCACGGTCGAAGAGGCGATCACCGTGACCGCCGAGGCGCCGCTCGTCGAGACCACTCCGGCCATCGGCGCCGTGGTGACCGAGGAGCAGCTCCAGAACCTGCCTTTGAACGGCCGGCAGTTCGCGAACCTGGCGGCCCTCGCCCCGGGCACCGTTTTGACCTACAACTCCGACCCGACCAAGCCCGGCCAGCTCACCGTGGCCTTGAACGGCGGCATCGGAAGAAACGTCAACTACATCGTGGACGGCGGCGACAACACCGACGACACGATCGGCGGCGCGCTCCAGAACTTCAACCTCGAAAGCGTGGCGGAGTTCAACATCCAGACCCAGCAGTACAAGGCCGAGTACGGCCGCTCGACCGGCGGCGTGCTCACCGTGGTGACCAAGACCGGCACCAACAACTTCGCGGGCGCCACCTGGGGCTTTTTCCGCGACGACAGCCTCGCCTCCCCGACCGTGCGGGAGGAGGGCGGCGACAAGTCACCGTACGAGCGCCAGCAGTGGGGCGCCTCGATCGGCGGCCCGATCGTGCGCGACCGGGCGCACTTCTTCGCGACCTACGAGAAGACCGACCGCGAGACCAACTACACGATCGACACCGATCCGGATGGCGAAGGCCCCGCGGGCCCCGTCTTCCCGGCTCTCCAGGGCAGCTCCTTCCCGATCCCCTTCGAAGACGAGCTGGTGACCGCCAAGGCCACGAGCAATCTGACCCCCAAGCAATATCTCCAGGTCCGCTACGGCTACCAGAAGAACGCGGACAAGTACGGCGCGAGCCCGCTCGCGACACCGACCTCGCTCGGCACCCTGGTCAACGAGTACAGCTCGGTCCTCGCCGGCCATAGCTGGCAGATCGGCACCGACAGCCTGAACGAGGCGCTCTTCCAGTACACCACCTTCGACAACGCGATCACGGCGGACTCGGACGACCCGTACCTCTACTTCCCCTCGGGCGCGCACACCGGCCAGAACGTCAACACACCGCAGAGCACGCGCCAGACGAAGTATCAGTACAAGGACGACTTCAGCTTCTCCCGCGTGCTGGGCGGCCGCACCCACAATTTCAAGACCGGCGCCAACTACATCCACGAGCCCGAGCTCGAGGGCGACTTCACCATCGGCACGACCGGCCAGTTCAACTTCGTGGATGACGACCCCAACGCCGGGGTCGCCTCCATCGTCTTCTTCGGCGGCTTCTCCGGCCAGAAGACGCCCGTCGACCAGTACAGCGTCTATTTCCAGGACGACATCCTGGTCAACGACCGCCTGACGATCAACGCCGGCCTGCGCTACGACTATTGGGACGGCTACGATCTCGACCAGTCGTCCAACCCGATCTGGCAGCACCTCTCGCAGCAGACCCGCTATAACGAGTACTACCTGCGCGACTTCCAGGGCGGCAAGGGCGGCAAGCTCGAAAACGACGACGACAACTGGGGCCCGCGGCTGGGCTTCACCTACGACTTCTCGGGCGACGGCCGGCGCCTCCTGCGCGGCGGCTACGGCATCTACTACGACTTCCCCTACACCAACGCCACCATCCTCTTCCCGGCGGGCGCGGTCCAGTCCCGGTACGGCGAGGTCTACCGGCACGACAGCAACGACCCGGACGGCATCCGCAACCCCGACGGCTCCCTCTTCCGGCCGGGCGACCCGCTGCCGGCGAACCAGCTCCCGGGCGCGGACTTCGACGCCCCGAACGAGATCGCCTCGCCGACGCTCGCGACCCCCTATTCGCAGCAGATCTCGCTCGGCTACTCCTGGCAGGTGAACAACTGGCTGGGGGTGAACATCGAGGCGGTCTCGATCGACTACCGGGACATCCCGTTCCGCTTCCGCGCCAACCCGGTCGATCCGGCCACCGGCCAGCGCCGGTTCCCCTTCGGCAACTTCCGCCTCTGGTCCGGCAACGGCCGCGCGGACTATGACGGCGCCAACCTGAGCGCCCGGGCGCGCATCAACGACCGGCTCGAGTTCTCCGGGTTCTACACCTACTCCGAGGTCGAGGGCAACGTGCTCGCGGGCGCCGACGAGTTCCGCCTGACCGACGTCGGCTACCAGCCCGGCCTGCGCGCCGGCCGCGACGTCTCGTTCAACCCGCTCGATCCGCTCTGCGGAGCCTGCATCGGCCCCTTGAACACCGACGCCCGGCACAAGGCGACCCTGTCGGCCGTCTACCGGGCCCCGTGGGGGATCAACGTGGCCGGCATGTACCGCTACCGCTCGGCCACGCCGTACACCGTCTTCACCACGAGGGACCTGAACAACGACGGCTTCCGGTTCGACCTTCCGGAGGGCGGCCGGGTCAACTCCGAGCGGGGCGACTCTTCGTCGCAGCTCGACCTGCGCCTCGGCAAGGAATTCACCTTCGGCCGCGTGGGACTGGAGCTCATCGCCGAGGTGTTCAACGTGTTCAACGAAGAAAACCCGTCCGGTTACAACGTCGTCTTCGACGACGCCGGCAACCCGGTCGGCGCCGAGCCTACGTTCTTCGCGGGCGACCCGCTCCAGGGCGAGCAGCGTCTCGGCCAGATCGGCGTGCGCCTGACCTTCTAGGCGAGCTCACCTCGCCTTGGCGTGTGCGGGGGCGCTCCGGCGCCCCCGTTCCTTTTCAGGCTCTTCGATCTTCACTTCCTTCACCGGCACCGCGTGCTCGCTCGGCACGATGCCCGAGCCGTAGCGTCTCGCGTAGACCTGGGTGATCTCCGCTCCGAAAAAGAGGATCTGCGTCGAGTAATAGATCCACAGGAGCAGGATCACGAGCGACCCCGCCGCGCCGTAGGTCGAGGCCACTGTGCTGTTGCCGAGGTAGAGGCCGATCAGCACCTTGCCGATCAGGAACAGCACGGACGTGACCGCGGCGCCGGTCCACACGTCCTTCCAGGCGATCTTCACGTCGGGCAGGTACCGGAAGATCATGGCGAAAAGGACCGTGATCACGGCGAGGCCGAAGGCCGCGGTGACGATCCCGATCACCACCTCCGCCGCGGGGAAGAGCCCCGTGGCATAGGTGTCCAGCGCCGCGATGGCGGCCGAGACCGCCAGCGAGACGAGCAGCAGGAAGCCGATTCCCAGAACCATGCCGAACGAGAGGATGCGGTTGCGCAGGAAGCTCCAGATCCCCTGGCCCGGCTTCGCCTCCACGTTCCAGATCTTGTTGAGCGAGCTCTGGAGCTGCGCGAACACGCCGGTCGCGCCGAAGAGGATCGTCACGATCCCGAGGATGGTTCCGAGCACGCCACCCGAGCCCTGCTTGCCGGCGTTGGCCACCATGGTCTGGATCGCCTCCGCCCCCTGCTGGCCGACGAGGCCGCGCATCTGCCCCACGAGCTCGCCCTGCGCCGCCTCGCGGCCGAACACCAGGCCGGCCACCGAGATCGCGATCAGGAGCATCGGGGCGAGAGAAAAGATCGTGTAGTAGGCGAGCGCCGCCCCGAGCGACAGGGCGTCGTCGTCCTTCCACTCCTGGAAGCTCTCCTTGAGCATCCCGAAACCGGATTTGAGATTCATCATGGTGGGTCCTCCTCGTTGCGAATCTCGCGCGGTTCAAAAGGTTTCTACGTCGGGGGCCGGCCTCCCAGCGGGTCCACCCGCAGGCGGAAGCTCTCGAACGCGAACGTCCACCGCCCGCGCTCCCCGCTTGCGAGAAACGGGCCTGCGAGCGGCGGGTAGCGCTCGGCTTCCAGAACCTTGCCCGCCGCCGTGGCCCGCCGGCCCGGGAGAAAGCTCATCTCCTGGCCGTCCGTGGCCTTGAAGCGCAGCTCCTCCTCCACCCGGAGGCGCAGGCCCGCGGCCTTCTTCGTCCAGGCCGCGAAATCGCCGTCCTCGGCCGCGCGGCCGACCTCCAGAGCGATCGACGCCGGCTGCTTTTTCGGCACCGCCACCCAGGAGCCCGCGAGCCGCCTGGCCTGCAGCTTCGTCCCCGCGTAATAGCCCGGGAAGCGCTCCGTGGCGGGCGCCACCTCCCAGCCCCCGTCGGTCACCAGGGCCACGTAGGTGTCGCCGGAACGCGAGACGAGCGCCTGGCCCGCGATCTCGGGCCTGGACCACGGGGCCGCGAGGTACGCGTGCCCCAGGTCCGCGCCCTGGCCGCCCACGCGCGCCAGGGCCACGTTCTTCTCGGCCACCGCCTTGTCCTGCCCCCCCCACTCCTTCCACCGCGCCTTCTTGTCGTTCTGCGTGCGGCTCCAGAGGTAGAGCGGAGAGAACTCCGGCCCTTCGGCGTAGAGGGTCACCACGATCTCCTGCCCGCCCGAAACCCGCAGGTCGAGGTCCGACACCGACTGGACCGCGCCCAGGATGTAGTCCGGCGTGGCATAGGAGTAGAGCGCGGTGTTCACCTGCTTGCGCTTGCCCGTGCTCACGGTCCGCCGCTCCTCGATTTCGTAGGATTTCTGCCGGTTCCGCTCCGCGAGCAGCTTCACCACCGCGGCGGGCATCTCGTAGCGGGAGACCGCGAGCTCCGGCCGGTCCATGAAATTCATGCCCTCCGGGTTTCCCTTCCCCGTCGCGAGCCAGGCCCAGGAGACCCAGGGGGTGCTCCGGTCCGACAACGCCCAGTTGCCGTTCGTGCGGCTCTTGGGGCCCGCCGGGTAGCCGCCCACCTGCTCCTGCGCCCAGCCGGCGAAGAGCAGGTGGAGCTGGCGCTCCGCCAGGTCCCGAACCTCCTTTTGAGGCGCGTGGTCCGCGAGATGGAGCACGCCGCCGAGCGAAAGGGCCATGTAGCCCGGGCTCTCGGCCTCGTACCACCCGTCGCGCTCGTGCGCCTCGAGGAACGCCTTGGCGTAGGCGCCCCAGGCGCGGGCGCCGGGCGAGTCGGGCGTGCCCGCCACCGTGTGGGCCACGAGGCTCCGCGCCATGCGGATCACCCGCTGGTTCTCCGTCTCCGGGAACGACCAGGGGTTCCGGATCTGCGACGCGTCCGGCGGCGGCGCCGCGGCCGACACCTGCTCCCTCAGCCGGGCGCGGAGCTCCTCCGGCAGCACCTGGGGAACCTGGAGCGCGAGCTTCTGGAGGGGGATCTGGGTGCGCGCGCACTCCTCATCCCCCCACTTGCCACCGCAGATCTCCAGGATCCGCGTCACCCAGCGGGCCGCCTCCTCGCGGCGCGCCGGAGCGTCCGGCCGCCCCTCGGCCGCGAGCGCCGCCGCGGCCAGGGCCCCGGCTCCGAGCGGCTGCTTGCCCAGAGAGCCGAAGTTCCCCTCCATGCGGCGGATGTGCGCGAGGCCGTACTCCAGGTACTGGGCTTCCCGCTTCTCGAGCCGCTTCTCGAGCGAGCCCGCGGCGGCCTGCCCGGCGCCGATCCCCGCGAGGGTGAGCAGCGCGGCTCCCAGAAGGCCCACCGCGGCCCCCCGGCGCCAGCGCCGTTCCCGATCGTTCGATGAGGTCTGAGACTTCGGCATATCGACTCCACCTTTCCGGTTATGCAGGATCGGGACCGTGCCCTACCATGGTTCTTGCAACGTTCTTTCGACAACGGCGGCCGGACGCGCTCGGCGCGGCGGCCCCCAAGGAGGCTTACGGTGGACTGGGGAGATCTGTTGAGGGTGCTGGGCGTCATCGCCCTGATTGCCTTGATCCTGGCGGCTGTCGTGCTCGCCTGGGCCTTCCGGAGCCTGCGCCGCATCCGTGTGCCGCAGGATGCCGACTTCTTCACCACGCTGCGCGCCGTGCCCCTCTCCCTCGTGGTCGGCCTCGACCTCCTGGACCTGGGGCTCGACGTCCTCTCGACCCCGATCATCTGGGTCATCCTCTCCCGCTACCGGCTCCAGGCGCTCCGCAACGTCGCCTCGATCGAGGCGCTGATCCCGTTCACGGCGCCCATCCCCACGCTCACCCTCGCCTGGTTCGCGGCGCGCGCCCTGAAGCTCGGCCAGCCCTACGATCCGGACCTGATCGAGACCCACCGCACCGGCGCGGGCCAGTACGTGCCCCGCCCCGGAAGGCGCTGACGGCCGCTCCCGGAAGCTTCGCATGACGACCTGCATCATCGTCAACCCGAACGCGGGGAGCGGGGAGACCATCGACGATCTCCGGGAGAGGCTCGAAGGCCTGCCCGGCACCTCCGTCGCCCTGACCGAGAAAGAGGGCGACGCCGAGCGGATCGCCCGGGAGGCGGTGCGGAGCGGCGCCGACGTCGTCGTGGCCGCCGGGGGGGACGGCACGCTCAACGAGGTCGTCAACGGCCTCGCGGAAGACTTCGGCCGCGCCCGCCTGGGCCTCATCCCGCTCGGCACCGGCAACGACTTCGCCCGCACCATCAACGTCCCCGCCGACCTGGACGCCTCCCTCGCCATCCTCAAGGAGGGCCGCACCCGCCGGACCGACGTGGGCCGCGCCACCTTCGGCGGCAAATGCCGCCACTTCATCAACATGGCCGTGGGGGGCTTCAGCCCGATCGTGAGCGAAAAGGCGGACGAGGCCAAGGAACGCTGGGGGCCGCTCGCCTACCTGCGGGGCGCGATCGAGGCCCTCCCCGAGCTCAGCGGATTCAAAACCACCCTCCGCTTCGACGACGGAGAACGGATGGAGGTCGAGACCTACAACATCGTCCTCTCGAACGGCCGCTTCGTGGCCGCCGGCATCCCGGTCGCCCCCCGGTCCATCCTGGACGACGGCCTGCTCGACGTCCTGATCGCCCCCGTCACCACCGTCCCGCAGCTCGCCGTCCTCGTGCCCCAGATCCTCCTCGGCCGGCACCTGGAGAGCGACCTGCTCGTCTTCCGCCAGACCGCGCGCGTCGAGATCGTGGCCGACCCGCCCATGATGTGGAACGTCGACGGCGAAATCATCGGCGACCAGCCCGCCCGCTTCGAGGTGCTGCCCCGGGTGTTGCAGGTCGTCGTAGGGCCGGAGGAGGAACCCACGGGGTAGCACTCAGACAGGAGCTTCATCAATGGCAGACGTACAGGTCCGGGGCTGCTGCTGCGGAGTCCCCTTCGGTTGTGGAACGCTGGCGGTCGTAGCCCTCCTCGTCGTGATCTTCGGCGTCCTCTGAGGGACCCGCCTCCTCCCCTCCGTTCTGTAACAACATCCAGGGGATCATCGCCTCTGTTGAGACAGGACAGACCGAGGGCCGCCCCGGGGGTGGTATCCTTTTGCCTGTCGAAAAGACACACAACCAGACGGAAACATCTGTCCAGGGAGGTTCTGCATGACCATTCAATCTCCACCGCCCGCACCCAAAAAGGGCATGGGCCCTCTCGCCTGGGTCGGCATCGGCTGCGGCGCGCTTCTCCTCATCGGCGTCGTCGCCATGTTCACCGTCGGCTACATGGCCAAGCGCCAGCTCGACAAGTTCGAAGACAACCCCGCCATGGCCGCGGCGACCTTGGCCGTCAGGCTGAACCCCGAGCTCGAGCTCGTCAAGGCCGACGAGGAGAACAACACGCTCACGGTCAAGAACAAGAAGACCGGCGAAGTCGTCACCCTGAGCGCCGAGGACATCAAGGAAGGCAAGTTCACCGTCACCACCGACGAGGGCACCACCACCTTCGACGCCGACGGTGACGGCAAGGACGGCGGCTCCATGACGGTGACCAACGAAAAGGGCGAGGTCGCCACCTTCTCCGGCGGCGGCGGCGCTCCCAAGAACCTCCCCGCCTGGGTGCCCATCTACCCGGGCGGCACCGCCACGGGCTCCTACGACGCCACCACCAACAACGAGCGCTCCGCGGCCTTCGGAGTCACCACCAGCGCCTCCGTGGACGACGTGCTCGCCTTCTACGAGGAAAAGCTCGAGGGCGAAGGCTTTGAAGTCCAGAAGACCACCTTCGAATCCAACGGCGAGAAGGGCGGCTCCGTGACCGGCACCACCAGCGACCAGAAGCGGACCGTCAGCGTCCTCGTCGGCAGCAGCAGCGAGGGCACGCAGGCGACGGTGACTTTCTCCGAGAAGAAGTAGGGCGGCCCAGCCTCGGTCGAGCCGGGCGGCTCCCGCCGCCCGGACCCTCACCCCAACCCTCTCCCAGCCTTCCACCCCCCGACCGGGAGAGGGAGCCCTTGTCTGAGTGTTGCCGTTGCAAAGGCT
>DATHUD010000239.1:0-17498 GCA_035462575.1 Thermoanaerobaculia bacterium
CAACACCCAGGTCGGCTACGACTGGCGCGCCTGGTCCTGGCCCTCTCCCTTCGGCCCCATGCCGTGGAAGGGAACGCGGCTCTACGGCGCCCGGTTCCAGGAGCCGTCCAAGAACTTCTACGCCCACTACGACCCCGCGCCCAGGAGTCTCGCGGACGCCTCCGGCCCCCTCTCCTGGAGCGGCTACGAGATCCTCTGCGACGTCCTGACCGGCGACGAGGACGCCGGGGCCGCGATCGCCGTCCACAGCCGCTACCCCCTGGGCGAGGACCGGCTGGTCCGCCTGCGCCGGGTGAAACCCGACCACGGCCTCCCCGGAACCTTCTACTTCGTCCCCCACGGCACCACGCTCGAAGGGGATATCGACACCGGCGTCGAGCCCGAGCCCGGCCGCTGGTACCGGATCCGCGTGCGGACCGAGGTCGACTCCGCGGAGGTGCGAGTCAAAGCCAAAGTCTGGCCGGCGGACGCTCCCGAGCCGCGGGACTGGCAGGCCGACGCCCGCGACCGCACCCCCTCGCGCGTCCAAGCCGGCACCGTGGGCCTCTGGGCCTCGGCCGAGGGCCCAGTCCTCTACCGCAACCTCCGGGTGACCGGAGCGGACGGCCGCGTCCTCCTGGAAGACTCTCTGGAGCTTCCGCCGGGGGTGAAGAAGCCCCGCGGCTTCCGGGAAGACGCGAGGGGGACCCGCCTGGAGATGGCCTTAGCCCGCAGCCCCTACGTCCCCCCCGGCACCCCGAGGATCGTCCTCTCCCACATGCCGGACGTGATCCGCGAAGCCTCGCACCGGGGGCTCGAAGCCGTGATCGCCGGCCACACCCACGGCGGCCAGCTCCGCCTCCCCTTCCTGGGAGCCCTGACGACCCGCTCCTCCTTAGGCCCCTACTTCAGCCAGGGCCGCTCCGAATGGGCCGCCCCGAGCGACCGGGGGCTGACAGCGCTCTACGTGAATCCCGGCGTAGGGATGTCGCTGATGCCGGTGCGGTTCTGGTGCCCGCCGCGATGGGCGATGATCGAGCTGGGGAACGACCCCATACGTTAGAATGTGTACGGCAATGTGTATGGAGGCACCATGAGAACCAACATCAACCTCGACGACAAGCTGCTCGCGGAGGCCGCCCGGCTCAGCGGCATCAAGACCAAGAAGGACCTCGTCCATGAGGCTCTTCGCGTGCTCATCGCAACAAGGAAGAGAAAGAGCCTGCTAGATCTCCAGGGCAAAATCGAGTTCGCACCTGGTTACGACTATAAGGCTCTGCGGGAAGACAGATCTTGATCGTGGTCGACTCGTCGGTCCTGATCTGGTTCCTTCGAGGTAAAAGCTCTCCAGCGGTCGAGCGGTTCCAAAGCTTGGAGATGGCAGGAGCTCCTTTTGCGTTGCCAGGAATCTGCTTTCAGGAGGTTCTCCAGGGGGCCAAGGACGAGCGAGAGTGGAGTCTTCTGAACGAGTATCTTGGAAGTCAGGAGCTCCTCTTTGCTCGCGACACTCTGGCGACACACAGAGAAGCCGCACGAATTTTCTTCGACTGTCGACGCAAGGGTTTGACGATCCGTAGCTCTGCGGATTGCTACATCGCTCAGCTCGTTTTGGAAGAGGACGGAATCCTCCTTCACCAGGATGGCGACTTCGAGGACATCCGTCGGGTCCGCCCACTGCGCACTCTCCAAGGATGACCTGAGCGCCCCTACCAGCACGTCCATGCCCTTCCTCCCCCCGCCCGCCCTCCCCGACTTCCTTGAGCCCCTTCTCCCCTTCCGCCGCTCCGCCTACACGCTGGAGCAGGGACCGGACGCCGGGCGCCGCATCCACTTCATCGACGAAGGGGACCCGGCCGCCCCGCCGGTCGTCCTGCTCCACGGCAATCCTACGTGGAGCTTTCTCTGGCGCAAGGTGATCCCCCTCCTCCCGGACTCCCGGTGCGTGGCGCCGGACCTCCTCGGGCTCGGCCTCTCGGACCGGCTCCCGCGCATCTCGGACCACTCGGTCGAGCGGCACGGGGCGGCAATGGCGGAGCTCGTCGAAAAGCTCAATCTTCGCGGGATCATCCTCGTCGGGCAGGACTGGGGCGGGCCGATCGCGGCGCAGGTGGGGGCCCGGATGCCGGAGCGGATCTCCGGGGTGGTGTTCGGCAACACGTCCGTGCTCGTTCCCGAGCATCCACGGGGGACCGCGTTTCACCGGTTCGCCCGGATGCCGGTCTTGAGCGACCTCGTCTTCCGTGGGCTCGGGTTCCCGCAGGACAACCTGGGGAGAGTCCAGGGGGACCGGCGGTCGATCTCGGGCGTGGTGGCGCGCGCCTACCGGTGGCCGCTCAAGACGTGGGCGGACCGGGTGGCTCCGCTCGCCCTGGCGCGCATGGTTCCGGACGGGCCGGAGCACCCGAGCGTCCCGGATCTGCGGAAAGGCGAGGCGTGGGTGCGGGCGTTCCCTGGACCGATCGCCTTGGTCTGGGGGATGCGCGATCCCATCCTCAAACGGGCACTCGGACGGCACGAGCGGGTTTTTTCTCAGGCCGCGGTGACACGCACGGAGGCCGGACACTTTCTGCAAGAGGAGGTACCGGGGGAACTCGCCGCCGCAATCGGGGACGTCGCGCGCAAGGCGGGAAAAGTCCCGTAAAGCCAGGGGGACCCCTCCCCCGAGATGGGCGGCGGCTGCCCTTTAGAAGTCTTCTTCCTCGTCGACCGTCCGGCCCGCGCCCAGCTTCTTCATCCGCCTCTCCCGCCTCCAGGAGAGAACGGCGGGCAGAAGCGTGATCGCCACAAGTGACGTGGAGAGCGTCCCCAGGATCGCGACCTTTCCCGTGGAGATGAGGCCGGGATAGGAGGAGAACATGATCGAGCCGAAGCCCACGATGGTCGAGAGGGCCGCCGCCACCACGGCCTTGCCCGTCTCGAGGAGACCCTGCTCGAACTCGGCGTCCGAGAGGTCCCGCACCTCGCGGTAGCGGTGGAGCACGTGGACGCCGTAGTCCACGCCGATGCCGATGATCATCGTGGTGACGAAGATGTTGATGAAATTCATCTGGACACCGAGGAGGACCATCCCTCCCACCATCCAGAAAATGCCGACGAGCAGCGGAATGGTGGCGAAGAGCGTCTGGCGGAGGCTCCGGAAGTCGATCCAGAGGAGAAACACGACGAGCAGGAAGCCGAGGATGCCCGCGATCCAGGCGTCCCGCAGCACCTCCCGGCGCAAGGTCTGGTTGACCACGTTGGTGCCGGCGAGCGCCACCTTGGGGCCGAGCTTCTCGGCCAGGCGGTGGACCTCGGGCGGAGCCTCCCGGCGCCAGCGGTTGGCCGGCGGGTAGAGATAGACCGCGCCCTTCCACCCATTCGGGGTTTTGCGCAGGAAGCGCTCGAGAAGGAGCTCGGTCTGCCCGGTCCCCTCGAAGTCCTGCACGCGGATGGGCCCCGGCAGGCTGACGGCCTCTTCGAGGAGCGCGAGCCCCGGCTCGAACGGCTCGACGCGCAGCCCCTGGGCCACGGCCTCGCGGGAGAAGGTGGCGCGGACGCGGTCCATGTCGAGGGCTCCGGCGCGCTCGCGGGCGAGCCAGTCCAGCGTCTCGCGCTGACGGGCGGGCGAGGGGATGAGCGAGGTCACGCCGCTGTGGCCGTAGAGGACGCCCTGGCGGACGAGCTTCTGCGCCTCCGCGGAGGCCTGGTCCGCGAGCTCGATCACCTCCTCGGGCGAGGTCCCGGAGATCACCAGGGTCATCGAGTCGAAGCCGGAGCCGAAGCGCTGGCCGACCTCGACGGCGACGTCGATCCCCCGGTTCCCCTCGGGGCGCATGGTCTTCATGCTCTCGTCGAACCGCACCCGGAGGGCGAGGGCGAAGGCGCCCACGGTGATGGCGAGGCTGACGAGGAGCACGAGGCGCCGGTGCCGCATGCAGGCGCGGATCAGGTGGTCCGAGCCGAAGCTGTGGAGGAAGAGGTTCGGCGCGGTCTTCCTCTTCTCGTGGTGGTCCTCGCTCCAGGCGAGCATCGCCGGCAGCAGGAGAAGCACCGAGGCCATGCAGAAGAGGATGCCGGTGCCGGTCAGGAACCCCATCTGGCGCAGGCCCCTGAAGTCGGTGATGGTGAACGCGTAGAAGGTCGCCGAAGTGGTGATGGCGCCGATCAGCACGGCCCGGCCGGAGGAGCCGCTCATGGACGCGAGCGCCGACTCCAGGCTCTCCCCCCGCTGCCGCTCCTCGATGTAGCGCCCGTAGGAGACGATGACGAAGTCGATCCCCAGGCCGATCAGGAGCGCCGCGACCGCGCTGGTGGCCGAGCTCAGAGACCCGATGGCGATCTTGGCGAACCCGAAGGTGAGGATCAGGCCGCAGATGAGAGGCACGAACGCGTAGAGGAGCGCCCCGGGGCGGCGGAAGGCGACCAGGAACAGGAGGAGGACGCCCAGCGCCGAGGTGGCGATGTTGATGATCATGTCCCGCCGGATGATCGAGGAGTCGCCGAGCGCCGTCAGGTGCGGGCCGCCCACCCCCACGTTCGGCGCGGGCGGCGGCTCGGGACCGGCGATCTCCTCCCAGCGGGCCACAGTCTCGGCCACCACGCGGTCCACGTCCGCGGCCAGCTTCTCGTTGAATTTCAGGTTCTGCGGCGGCCGGGTGGGCTCGGCCAGGATCAGCAGCATCCGGTGGTCGCGGGAGAGGTAGTAGCCGCTCGTCCAGTCCACCTGGAGCGTGCCGCGCTGGCTCTCGACGCGTCCGAGGAAGATCTCGGCGAGCCCCACCGGGTCGAGCTTCGAGAGCTGCTTGACCGCCATGCCCTGCGGGGTCGAGAGCTGGCGCCGCAGCTCTTCGACCCGGGCTCGGATCCCGGCGTCCGACAGCCGGGCCGCGAGCGCCTGCCGCCCCCGCGCATCCAGGAAGAGCACCGCCTTGGGGAAGAAGGTGTGGAGGAGCTCCTCGGGATCGCCGATCCGGTGCTCCACGCGCCGCAGCTCGGGGATCTTCGCGAGCCCCGCCGCGAGCTCGTCGACGAACGACTCGTAGGGCTCCACCACCACGCCCTCCGGAATGCGCACGGCGACGAGCATCATGGTGTTGCTGCCGAAGGTCTCGAGCGAGTCGACGTAGGCGCGCACCGCGGGCTCGTCCTTCGGCAGGAGGTTCAGCATGTCGGTGTCGAAGGAGAGACGCAGGGCGAGGAAGATCGAGAGCGCGAGGAGGACGGCGAATCCGGCAAAGATCCACCCATACCGGCGCCTCGCGAAGACGGCGAGGCGCTGCAGAAAAGATGACGCCATTCAGGACCTCTTCGGGGGACCGTCGCCGGAGCCCTGGCCGTGCAGGATGAGACGGCCGAAGCGCACGAAGTATTCGACGCCGGAGTAGGCCGTGATGATGACTGCGACCCAGAGGGAGATCGGGGCCAGGTGCCGGAACTCGCCGAGCTGGCTGTAGATGATGAGGAGCGAGATGGAGATGATCTGGACGGTCGTCTTGATCTTGCCCGAGAGCCCCGCCGGGATCACCAGGTTCTCGGCCGCCGCGAAGCTGCGCAGCGACGTGACCGCGAACTCGCGGGCGATGATGACGACCACCATCCACGCCGGCACGACGGTGTGGTCGAGCTCGACGAGCGAGATGAACGCCGCGGAGATGAGGATCTTGTCCGCCGCCGGGTCGAGGAGCGTGCCCAGGCGGGTGACCTCCTTGCGCTTGCGCGCGAGGAACCCGTCCAGGAAGTCCATGAGGGCGGCGAGCAGGAAGAGGCCCAGGCCCCACCACTCCTTGCCCTCGAACTTGGTGAGCAGCACCACCACGAGCGGCGGCACGAGCAGAATCCGGAAGATCGAGAGCAGGTTCGGGATATTGATCATGGGTGGCGGAAGCGAGACGGGCTCGCTTCCGGCGCATTCTATGCCACCGGCGGGCGGGACGGGACCTGAAACCACGAGCTAGCGCAGAGCCGTCGTCACGACGATGCGGTTCTGGGCGTTGCGGGTGAGGTAGGTCTTCCTCTCGGGTTTGCCGGGCCGGAGCTGGATGGCGGGGAGGGTGACGTCCTCTCCACGGTAGAGGGCGAGGACCTTGCGCACGTAGTTGCGGGTCTCCTGGTAGGGAGGGATGCCGCCGTGCTTCTCGACCGCGCCGGGGCCCGCGTTGTAGGCGGCCACCGCGAACTCGAGCCGCCCGGCGAAGCGGTCGATCATCCGCCGAAGGTAGGTCGTGCCGCCGCGCAGGTTCTCGTCCGGATCGAAGGGGTCGCTCACCCGCAGGGACTTCGCGGTGCCGGGCATGAGCTGCATGAGCCCGATGGCGCCCTTCTTCGAGACCGCGCGGGCGTTGTAGTTGGATTCGGCCTGGATCAGGGCCATGACCAGCTTGGGATCGAGGTCCTGGGCCTCGGAGTGGTAGGCGATCATCGAGTCGAGCTGGGAGTCGGGGACCTCCCGCAGCCGGATCGAGACCCGCCCGTTGCTCCGCGAAACGGAGCCGGACCGGCTCACGCGCTGAGCGCCGGCCTCGTCCACGATGGACTTCTTGCCATCGGGACCGACGACGACGCGCACTCCTGCGCCCGCTACGGCGGGCCAGAGCGCGAGGAGGACCCACGCGAAGACCTGCTTCGTCATACTCGTCACAATCCAGGGGCCCAAGGTTGGGCCAAGTTCCTACATGGACGACCTGTTTTACAGCGAACTGCTGGGGAGTATCTTATTCAAAGGGAGGAATATTGCAAGCCCTCACCCCTGTCCCCTCTCCCATCGCCCCCCCTTCCCCCGGGAGAGGGGGACGCCTGCGGGCGGTTTTGCCGTAGGGTGCGCTGTGCGCACGACAGCGCAACGGCCTTTTTCACCGCTTTCCATCGCTTCTCACGGAACCTCGCCTTTGACATAAGCGGCTCGATCTACTAAACTTATCGGCGTCATCGGTTCTCAAGCGGTTCCGCTTTGTCGGAGCCATTCTGTCGCCTAGCTGTCACCTAAGAGACTGCCGGAGAGCCTAACTTTGCTGACCGACCGCCAAATCAAAAGCCTCAAAACGGACCAGCCGCAGATCGAGGTCTACGACGGCTCCATCCCTGGCTTCGGGGTCCGCGTGACCAACAAGGGGCGTAAGAGCTTCTTTCTCTTCTACCGCCTCCGACGAGCCGTCGATGCGGCACGAAGGCTGCGCCGGGTCACCTTCGGCTCCTATCCCTACGTGAGTCTCGCCGAGGCCCGCGAGCGAGCCCGGGCAATCCTCCTCGAGGTGGCCGCCGGCAAAGATCCTAATGCCGGCAGTGCTCGCCTGTACGTGCAACGACGCTCGACGCATCGCTCGGGGTGTGCCCACGCCCACCCCAAGCTCCGAACCCTTCTGCCCGATGGCTACTTGCCGGGGACCTTCGGAGAGCTCGCCGCCTGCTACATGAGCCAGTATGTCTGGCTCCATTCCAAGGCACCCCGCCACTACGAGACCGACCTCAAGCGCGACCTCCTGCCCAAGTGGAAGGACACTCCCTTAGCGGAGATGGGACGGCGAGAGGTGGCAGCCCTTCTGGCTGAGATCGTCGAGCGGGGCGCCTCCACGCTCGCCAACAATCTAAAGAGCCGTCTCGGCTCCATGTACAACTGGGGAATCGACCAGGGCCTCGCGACTGTAAACCCTGTGGCCGGGATGAAGCCCTTGGCCACTCGCAGAGCCCGCACCCGCTATCTCTCCGAGAAGGAGATCGGCCAGCTCTGGAGCGTTCTGGACCACCGGCCTCATCCGTCGAGCGATGTCTACAAGCTCATCTTGCTGACGGCCTGCCGGCCCGGCGAAGCGCTCGGGCTGCGGTGGGAGGAGATCTCCGAGGACGGTACCGTCTGGACCCTGCCCGAGGACCGGTCCAAGAACGGGATGGCCCATCGGGTGTTTCTGACGCCCGCTATCCGGGAGATCCTCGACCGCCGCAGGCAAGCGGCCAGCGGGAGCGCTTATGTGTTTACCAGTGACTCGACAGAGGGCGGTCCTCTTCGGTTCCTGTGGAAGCACAACGCCGCCGTAAGGGAGGGCGCCGGCTTCAACTTCAACCCTCACGACCTACGGCGGACGGCCTCGACGCATCTGGCCCGGCTAGGCGTTCGGGACGAGGTGCGCGAGGCGGTCTTGAACCACAGGAAGCGGGGAATCCGCGGCGTCTATAACCTGTACGAGTACGACCGGGAGAAGCAGGACGCGCTGGAACTCTGGGGCCAAGCCGTGATGGCGGCCGTCCTCAGAGAGGAAGGCCAATCCTGCGCGGATGCGGCCTAAGGGGGCAGCCCGGCTTTCTGGGGGGATCGTCAATCCCGGTCGCCAGAGAGCCTCGCCTCACACCACTCATCGATGGAGCGCTTGTCCCATCCGACCCGACCGGCGGAAATCTCCACCGGTTTAGGAAAGCTTCCCTGAGCCATCCTCCGGTAGATCGTGGACCGGGACAGGCTGGTGATCGCCTCCACCTCGCCCACCGTATAGAACCGTCGCAGAGTCTTGTCCTTCCTCTCAGTCTCGCGTGACATCGTAGCTCCAAGTGTTGAGAAACTCTTAGAGTTACTCTACAAAAATCGGTGCAGCTCCGCAATCCCCTCTTTACCCGCAAACTTCCAGGGGTTCTCGGGACTTCTTTTCTGAGCGCAAAGAGCGGCAGCGAGCGCCAGCGAGTGATGCGCCAAGCCGCGAAGCAGCGACGGGGGACCGGGAGAGGGCCGCCCTAACGGGAGGCGAGAGACTGCGCTAGTCTCCTAGCGCCTGAAGATAGACGGCCCACCACTCCCCCTCCATCGCTAACCAGAGACCAACCCCATGGAGCCGCGCCTCGATCCTTCTCCTCATCTCGGGATTGCAGAGGGCTTCCAGTTCGGAGACCCGGCCGCCTTTGTCCCGGATCAGCCGAGCGCATAGCAGAGTCGCTGCGCCATCCAAGGCCGGGTCCTCCGCCTGCTCCTCCACGTGATGGGACGGTACAGGGTGCTGCCGGGTCTCAAACTCCGGAGGGGTGAATACCGGGAGGAGAGCTTTCCTCCCGATCTCAGCGAGCTTGTCCCTCGCGACGCTTGGCAAGCCGCTCCTCGATCTCTCGGACGCCTGTTTTCCCAAGGTCCCGCAGCGCCAGCAATTGCCTCCTGTCGAGCGCTTCGAGCTGGTTCCAGGATCGGATTCTGGCATTCGCCAGCGCGTTGGCGACCCTTGTAGGGAAGCCCTCTCGCTTCCAAGACAGAGCAGTTTCCAAACTCCAGGCGCCCTCGACATAGGCGGCCAGCCAGTTCCAGAGTGGCACGCCTCTCCGGTGGGCTTCCTCCCGCCACTCGGCCAGGGTGGCCTCCGCCTCTGGCTCGGTCGTCAAGACCAGAGCGACGCCGCATCCGAGCGCTTTCGCGAGTCTTTCGGCTGTCTGCAGGCGCATCCCGCGGTCTTCGGAAAGCACTTGGTTCAGGTCGGTCTCCGTGCATCGAAGGACTCGGGCCAAATCCCTACGGAAGGCCGTTCCCCTGCGCGTTATCTCCTCCTTGAGGTCTCGAATCAATGCGCTCTCGACGCTCATGGCTGCTCATGTCTCCCTCTGGCGTGGGGGGGAATCTGGACTCGGATTATCTGGTCTAGCAGATCCCAGAGTTGGGGGTTCGCGTCGGTCTGCTGCTGAAGCTCACGATAGACGGCGGCGAGTCTGTGGCGCAGGTCCGCCACGGCCTCCTCCGGAGATTCCCCCTCTCCTCGGAGGAAGGGGATCTCAGGCGCGACAGCCTTCCAGTAGGTGAGGCGGAGCGGAGAAACCAGCACGGCAAGAGGTTGAGACAAAGCCAGCCCGGAATCCGGGAGGGTCCGGATCTCCATCGCGGCCATGGGCGGCTTCTTCCTCAAGCTGGCATGCGCCGCTGTAACGCTACGGGATGCCGCCGCGAGAGCTTCCGAGACGTCGCGCAACCTCGCGGCAGCAACTTTCAGCTCCGCGACTGCCAGCCAGTAGCCCGCCCCTGGATCGCGGGACCGGTCCCGACGGGCCAGGACTCTGGCCTGTTCTCGGCGCAGGACCTTCAGCGTATGGGCCAGAGGATAGAGCTTCTTGCGGTTGTCCGCCGGATCAGGAAAGACGACAAGAGCACGCCGGGCGGCGCGCAGGTAGAGTCTGACCGAATTACGGGACCAGCCCGACTCCTCCACGATGCGCTCCAAAGGGACCCTCTCCTCGGCTTCCACCGCGGGGTCATTGGCTTCGCCTCGCTCTCCCTCCCCTTTCAGCAGGCGAACGGTGTAGGCCAAAGGGTAGAGGCTCCTTCGGCGTCCTCTCCGCTTAAAGAGGCGCGGCTCCTGCACCTCCTTCAGCTTGTTTCCTGCCTTTCCCATGGCAAGGCGGACCCTATAGGGAGACCAGCCCAGCTCCTCGACGATCCTCGTAAAGGGAACCAGCTCATCCTCGGTCTTTTCTTCCATCCTTCTCCTCAGTTCTCATCGATCCGGGCCTGAAGCTCGAGACTCAGGCCAATTGCCGCTGCGATCCTGCGGAAGTCGCGCGCTTCCGCGTAGGCCAGGACGCGCCCGGCCCTCACCTTGAGCCAGTGCTCCAGGACTCGATAGCTTCCGATCCGGTACCGCCACACCTCGGGCTCGATCCCCTCGAAGCACAAACCGTCTCCGTTGAGGATCACCCGCCCCGCCGATGCGTCGAAGACCCCGAGCCTCCGGCGGTCCTCCGACAAAGGCGAGCCTCCATCTCCCTCCAGCCTGACCGGGGAGACCATCAGGCGCGCATCGTCGAGCAAATGGACCGAGACCAGCTCCAAGCCGAGAGCGGCCATCCGTTGGAACTCTTCGGCTTCTGGAGGGAAGGAGATCCGCGGGAACTCGTGGCGGAGCTGCTCTCTATACCGCACGCGATAGCCGGTGCTGTAGAGCACGGCGTAGACGTAGCCCAGGACGGCCTCGGGTTGGGGATTCCATCCGTATCGATCAGCGAGGGTCTGGAGCACAGCTACGCCCAGATTGGGCAACGCCGGGCCCCCCTCCGGCCCCAACAGGTGCAGAGGGAAGACCGTATTGGGAGCGTAGGAGCTGACAACCTTGTGACCGACGACCCAACGCGTCACGAAGGCGCTGGGCTCTTCCGAGCCGGACTGCCGCAACGCCAGGAGCGCAAGGTTGGCTCCCCCGAGGAGGTGCTTCATCACGGCTCTCCTGGGCCTCTCCAGGACCGTTTCCAGGTAGAGGGCATGGCGGAGGTCGAACGGCCGCGCCAGAAAGCTGGAGAGAAAGGGACGGCGACTCTCCCACCCTTCGGCCTGGAGGCGAGCCTCGAACTCCCCCCGATCCAGGGCCAGGACCCGGGCATCCCGCCCGGTCACAATGCCCAGGGAATGGAGAGGGAAGATCGCCGGCAGGGGCAGACCTTTCCGGAACTCCCGGTCCTTCTGGGCGTCAGAGGCGCGGAAAAGCCAAAGCGGGCCGCGGGGCTGGACTTCGGCCCAGGGGAACCTATCGACAGGCAGGCGCGCCAGGTCCCGGAGTTTCTTCCTTCGGGTTCCATGAAGATCGCCACGGAACACCCTCCGCTCAAGACCGGGCCTCTTGACCAGAAGCAGGACGGCAACCCCCTGGGCCACCCCCTCGAAGACGTTTTCGTCCTCCTCGTCGGCCACCCTCGCCCGCTTTCTCGCGTTGCCTTGAAGGTCGAGAGCATAGATCTGGTCGAAGGTGTGCAGGAGAGAGCGCCGGAGACCTCGGAAGGTGGGCGCCTCCAGGCAGTTGTGATTCACGACGAAGGCGACGATCCCTTCCCCCTGGCGCTCGATGACCCATTGAGCGAAACGAAGAAACTTCACGTAATCGTCGAGCAGCCACTTGGTATTCCGCTCCGCCAGCGGTTTCCCGTCTACCTGGGAGTAATCCGGCAGAAGATCCGAGATCCAAGCCCCTTCCCTGGCGGGCCTGCCGTTATACGGCGGGTTTCCCAGGATCACCGCCACCGGCGTCTCGGACTTGGCCCGCCCGGCCCTGGCCGCCTGCTCGCCCAGGAAACCGGCCAGGAAGAGCGGAACCTCCTCCTCTGGAGCGAGGTCCAGGCCGATCATCCGGAGGTAATCCCTGACAGCGTTCTGCCCGGCGGCCCAACGGTCTGCCAGGATCTCGATCCCCTGGAAGTCCGGAACGAGGTGCTCCCGCACCAGCCGGGCAAGGCCCTCTCTCCCGTTCCGGACGCGCCACCCCGCGACGGCCCGGCGGTATGCCTCCAGGATGAAATTCATGGATCCGGCGGCCGGATCGAGGACGCGAAGCCCGGAGGAGGCAAGGCCGTCCTCTTGATCCATCGAACCCTTCAGGAGAACATCGACGGAACGGACTACCCAACGAGTCAGAGCTCGCGGTGTGGAGTAGACACCGAACTGCTTCCGGGCCTCCGGAGCGGTCGAGACCTCGACCGGCAGAGTCCTCCCTTCCGGATCGAACACGCGAGCGGCGACGCGCCAGCCCCGAATCGCGGCGAGGAACTCGAATGCCTGCGGAGCCCCGCCTTCACAAGTGACCAGGGCGAAGCCATCACGCCGCAACGTCTCCAGGCCCAATCTGGCCTGCTTGTACCAGGGAAGGGCGTAGAACATCGCGGCGAAGTCGGCCTCTTCGTCGGCCGTGGCCGTGAAGCTCAGCAGCAGACACCACGTTCCCAAAGGCCGAGCGATCGCGTGCCGGACGAGATCCTCCAGCGGGTAGACGTGGTGCATCCCCGCCCTCAGTCCCCGATCCGATAGAGAAAAATCTCGTGGCAGAGGCCCCGCCGGACAATCTCCAGGATCAGCCGCTCCCCTTGTTGAATCGGCAGGAGCCCCGGAGGCAGATCCAGGCTTCCCCCTTCTCTCAAGGCGACCAGAGGCCGGCTCAGGAATTCCTCCAGATATCTCCAGCGGTTCCGCGGGGATACGGCGTCCCAATTGTCAGCCAGGAACTCTCCGTAGGTCTCCAGCCGAAGGGAGAGAGGTTGACGCGAGACGGAGAACAACTCGCCCGGCATCAGCCCGAGAGACTCCATCACTCTTCCAGGCAGAAGGATCTCACCTCCTGGCCCGGCGATGATCTCTACCTGCTCCCCGCGCCTCGGCCTGCGGGGCTCCACGACCTCAGCACTTGCCGTCAGGCGCATAGTCCGCCGCCGACCTGAGATCCCGGATCGCGGAGTCGATGAAGTCGTGGACCACACACTCGACCACGGACCGCACCTCCGTGGAGATGTCCATATCCAACTCGCCTATCAGCATCGCCGGCTCCGCGGCCGGCACCGGCAGGCTGGCGCGCACTCCCAATAGGCGGAACCGGATCGCCTCCAACTCGGCGGCGATCGCCCGCATCGCCTGCTGGGCTTCGGCTTCGCACACTTCGAACGGCTCCTTCATGCTCGCTCTCCCAGAGTCCAGAGGCGGCGGGTCACGCGCTTGCACTGCGTGCAACCGGTCAGCAGGTGGCGGACGATCGGGACCACCTCGGGCTGGGAAAGCTCGGTGCGCATGAAGCGCTCCAACTGGTCAGGGTGGGGATGGCTCGATTGGACAGCCGGGCGTGCTGTCTCGGTTTCACTTCGAATAGACCTCAGCATGGAGCCAGCCTAGGAGAAGTTGCAGCTACCCAGAATCGCAGGAAGTTAGAATCTCCTGTCTCATGGAGGCGTGGTCGTGTGGACTCCCCCGAAAAAGTCGTATTTGCGTGTCACGAAAATGGTGGCTCCGGCAACCTATATTTTCGATGGCTACTCCGAGAAGACGTGACGAACCCGAGCAGCTCCCCTCCCCCTTGGCCCTCGCCTTGACTTACCTGCGCTCCTCCGCCGGCTGGTCCAGGGCGCAATTGGCCCGCGCTTTGGGACTGGCGAGCGAGTCCCTTATCTCCGCCTATGAGCGAGGCGCAAAGGCCCTCTCCCGCGAGCAGTTGGAATCCCTGGTCGCTCCTCTGGGCCATCCTCCGGAAGCGGTGGATCTCTTCCTCTTCGCCCACGGTCTGATCCACCCCGAGCACCAGGAGGAGCCCGCACCCCCTTCCCCTGTCGCTCTCACTCCTGAAGAGCGCCGGACGGTAAACCGTGCCGCCATGGCCGCAGGCTGGACCGCAGGGAGGGTTGCGGCGGACATTCTTCGGGCCGAGCAGGTCCGCAGGTGGAAGGAGTGGAAGAAGGCAGCCGATATTCAGAAGGCGGAGGAACTATTCCGAAGCCTCTCTTCCCTGAGTCTCAAGGAGCGGCGCGGGCTAATCGAGGCTTTTCCGAAGTTCTGGAGCTGGGCTTTGGCGGAGCGGGTGTGTGCGGCGAGCTTGAAGAGTGCGTCCCACAAGGTGGAGGAGGCTCTGGAGCTGGCAGAGCTGGCGGTTTCCATCGCGGAGCGGGCTCCGGGGGCGGCGAGTTGGCGCTCCCGTTTGCTGGGCTACTGCTGGGCGCACGTTGCCAACGCTCGCCGGGTCGCCAACGACCTCGCCGGAGCCGACGAGACGTTTGCCCGGGCTTGGCACCTCTGGGGGGAGGGGGCCGAATCCAGCCCCGACCTGCTCGATGAGTGGCTTCTCCCGGCTATGGAGGCGTCTCTGCGGCGTGCACAGCGCCGGTTCACCGAAGCCGCGGAACTGTTGGCACTTGCAAGAACCAGCCAGGGAGGGTCGAGCCCTGCCGCCTCGCTATCGATTTCGCTGAACGAGTCGAGCCTTTTTAGTCTCATGGGTGAACCCCAACTGTCCCTTGAGGCTATGGCCAAAGCGGCTCAGCTCTGCCAAGAGGCGGGAGATCTCCGGAAGCTTTTCGCGCTTCGCTTCAACATGGTAGACGATTTATGCCATCTGGAACGCTTCGGGCAGGCGTCGGAGTTGCTCCCTCAAGTGCGAGACCTGGCCCTCCAGCAAGGCAACGAGCTGGACCTGATCCGCGTAAGCTGGCTGAGCGCCAGGGTTGCAGCCGGAGAGGGCCGCACGGCCGATGCGATGGCCGGCCTCGAACAGGTCCGCCGGGATTTCACCGTCCGCAGTCTGCCTTACGACGCGGCCCTCTCCTCGCTGGATCTCTCCGTGCTGTTGTTGCAGGAGGGGCGCACGGTGGAGGTGCGGGAGCTGGCGCTCGCCATGGGCTGGATCTTCAAGGCCCAGGGGATCGCCCGCGAGGCCCTCGCCGCGTTGCAGCTCTTCTGTGACGCCGCACGCCAGGAAACCACGACGGTCGAGCTGGTCCGGCAGATCATTGCTGACATCGAGAAGGTGAGGCGCTCGGCCTCTTCGAGTGGACAGTGAGGAGGCCGAGGGCCAAGAACTCGGCCGCCCGCTGCGCAGGCAATTGATCCCGTTCGAAGCAAAGGTACGGCGCTGGAATTGGCCTATGGAAGCTGACAGGCTCTGGAAAGCGCGGATATCGCCGCCTCCTCCCCGCTACGCTGCCCGCCCGCCCAAAGCGCGGCGATACCCGCCCTTCCCACAGCCCTTGGATTTCCCCTCTCCCACCCCGCTACGCTGCCCCACCACCCAAAGCGAGGGGAAATCCACACCTCCCACAGGCCCGGCCGCGGGTGAGGGCGATTGAAAAAGAAAAGACGAACAAGACCAAGACGCGCCGCAGTACGTCGAGAGACCAGCTCACCGCGGCCCGAGAGGCCGCCGCCCCGGCCGCCCTACCCGGGTGGCCCGTCCAGCAGGCGGTCGATCGAGCGTGTTGGCGTCCGGCGCTTCTGGAGCGAGAACGGCCGCCCAGGCGACGGCCGGCCCGGCGGCGACCGTCGCGAGCGACACGCGAGAAAAAAGCCGCTCCCCGCCTCGGGGTCGCTGCGTGCGGGCGGAGGGCGACCGGGGTGGGCTGTCGGGCTCGGGCGCTCCCGGACCTTCGCATGTGAACGCGGCGGCGCGTGGTCAGAGCCTTAAAAATCCCCCTCCAGAAGGCGCCCCGCTGCGCGGGCAATGACGGGCTCCCACAGGCCCGGCGGCGGGTGAGGGGCGATAGAAAAAGAAAATACGATCAAGCCCAAAACGAGCCGCAGTACGTCGAGAGACCAGTTCACCGCGGCCCGAGAGGCCGCCGCCGCCCCGGCCGCCCTACCCGGGTGGCCCGTCCAGCAGGCGGTCGATCGAGCGTGTTGGCGTCCGGCCGCTTCTGAGAGCGAGAACGGCCGCCCGGGCGACGGCCGGCGCGGCGGCGACCGTCGCGAGCGACACGCGAGAAAAAGGCCGCTCCCCGCCTCGGGGGCCGCTGCGTGCGCGCGGGGGGCGACCGGGGCAGCGACTTCCAAGCTGTGTGGAGAATCAGCCCGAGGCGCCCGCGCCCAGCCGGCCCCAGGGTGGGGACCACGCTTACCGAGGGGCCGGCGCCTTCGGCGAGTTTGAGCCGCGCTTGGCGCCCGTTCTAGCCAGGCCGTCGCATTAGGAGGTCGCTGCCGCCGTCGCCCCCCGCCCCAAGAATCGACCCGAGGCGCCCCCGGCGTTCGTGGCGCCAGCCGGCCCAGGGCGCGGGGAGGGGGAGGGATGGAAAGCGGCGTCCGTCGATGGCGGATGGACGTTGCCGCCTTTGAACCGGCGGTGAGCTCGGCCGTCACCGTGGCACCGCGGCCCGAGGAGCCGCCACCGGTCCGGCCAACCCACGGTCTCGCCGCCGCCCCGGTCGCCCTACCCCCGGCGCCCCCTTGGCCTGCGGGGGCGCCGGACGGGCGAACGACCGGGAGGTCTCCCGGCTCACGTGTTCCCGGAACCGCGTCCATTGCTCTCAGCTCCCACACCTCGCGACACGCCGCCGGTCGAAGAGCCGTCGAGGGCGAACCCGCCCGCCAAAGTAGGCCGGTGCTGCGCTGCGCGCAGGTTCCGAAACGGGAGCTAGCCAGTGCTATGTGCTACGCGGCTCCGCCGCTCCGCATATAGCAGGCTAGACCGCATTCGCGGCTTCGCCACTCAAGCGGAAAACTGGCGGCTTGCTGAAGGCCGTCTAGGGAGAGTCTCCCGAGCGGAGAGCGACGCTGCGACCGTGGCCGGAGGTCGCCGCCGCCCTGGCCGCCCCGCTCCGGCCCGGGCTGCGTGTCAGCTCCCGGCGTTGCCAGACCGAAGGGGGAGGCGCGGAGCAAGGCCGCGCCTCTACCTCGAGTACAGAACGGTAGTGCTCGCCGGCTCCGGTAGGCGCGGGGCGCAGCGGCGACCTCCGGGGTTGTCGGGCTCGGTCCGCCCGACAGTCCCCCCTCCCGCAATCGCCGGCTTCGCCTCTTTCCCTCCCGCCCATCCCGCCTCCTAACCACGGCAGCCAGCCATGTATCCGTCTTACGGATACGCTGGCCCTCGCGCCGCCCCGGCCTACCCGGCCGGGTCTTGGTGCGCTCGGGTTGCGCTGACTCACGCTGTTCGCCAGCGCCGACCATTTAGTCTCCGCATCCGGAGAGTGGCCGCTCCGTCCTCCCGGCATCGCCCCTCTCAGAAGCTGTCTGGCGGCGGTTGCTGGCGCAGCGGGCCTGGGGGGGCCACTCGGCCCCGCGAACTGCGCCCGCGGCCGACAGAAGGCGCACACCCCTGCGGCTTGGCTGAATGCCGAGCCGGCCGGGAAACCCGATTGAGGGA
>DATHUD010000240.1:0-13971 GCA_035462575.1 Thermoanaerobaculia bacterium
CCGAGGTTCGGCCAGTTCTACTTCTCTCGCAAGACCGCCACGGCCTACGAGCTCTACATCTTCGGGGGAGCGACCGCGGAGTTCGCGCCGGTGCTGCTCAACGACATGTGGAGATTGACGATCCCCCTCGCCGGCGGCGGCTGATCGCGAGCCGGAAAACCGTGAAGGCTTCGAGGAGGTCACGGTGAAGGCCCCATCGGCGGCGCTGGTCTGCTCCCCACCAACCGGCCGCAGCTCGTGGATCCCATCGCCACCGACACCGTCACCGGCCGCCGCGTGAAGGCGAGCGGGTAGGGGGCTTCGCAGCCGTTTGCCGGCGGCGAATGTTCGCTGCGCGGCGCCATTGTGAATAACCGAAAGGATAGAGTGTTATGACAAAGCTTCGCACTTTGCTGGTGTTTCTGGCCTCGCTCGCCTTTTGCGCGAGCCTCGCCGCCGCCGAGTCGCCGGGCGGCGGCTCCGGTTTCACCGGGACCTACATCGCGACTCTGCCCGAGAGGGCGGAGATCCTCCAGCTCCATCGCGACGGCACTGCGGAGATCACCCTGTCGGATCAGGTCACCGCGGGAGCCGGAGGGTTCACGTTCAGTGACAGCTTCGGCTCCTGGAAGGTCGCCGGGCCGCGGACGCTCACCGCGCGCTTCGTGAACCTGAACTTCGACGTGACGGGCATTCCCGCGTACACGGGCGCGGCGGTGGTGGACTACACGCTCCAGTTCGCACCAACGTTCCAGACGTTTTCCGCGAGTTGCCAGGGCAAGATCTATCCTACCGGGCAGGACCCGTTCGATCCGGCCTCGACCCCCTACGTCGAGTTCGACTGCGCCTATTTGAACGGGTATTTCTACAAGCGCGTGCCGCTCTGAGCCCGGCTCGCCGCCGGAGGACCCTCCTCCGGCGGCCTACCTCAAAGGGTGGGGGAGGCCTCATCAAAACGTTGAGAGAAAAATCAGCGTTTTGCTGACGACAGCTCCCGCCCTTCTTCGTATGCTCGCTTCCAGGGATCCCCCCTGAAACACAAAGAGGAGAACAGTGATGAAAGCCCATCTTACCCTTGCCTTCGCCCTGCTGCTCGTCTGTACCGGCGCCGCCATGGCCCAGACCCCGGACTGGATGACCCCTTCCCAGGAAACCATCTGTGACAACGAGTCCGGCGCCGCGTACGGCCTCTGCAACGCCTACTGCGAAGCGATGGATTGCGAGCTCGCCAACGACAACGATCCCGGCACCGCGCCGAAAGCTTCGGACACCGCCTGCTCCAAGGTCCGGAACAAGTTCCAGCAGACCGCCGGCCGCGACCTGCCGTGCGAGGTGCAGTGCCCGTGCAACGATCCCGCGGTGAGCCCGCTTTTCGCCCAGATCGTCGCTGGCGACATCCCACTCTCTATTTGCGCCACGAACTTTTTTGAGCTGCAAGATGGCGTGGTGGTGGGCAATGAAAGCCAGCCTCTTGCGATAGCCGGCCTCATCTCTGAAGACGTTTATATCTGTGCGGCGCTCGATGGCCAGGCAGCTCCGCTGACCCCGGCGCAGGGCGCGCTTTGCGTGGATCTTCTCGAACAGGCGGCGGCGAATCAGGGTGTGACCTGCGAGCCGCTGCCGTAGCGGACGCGCGTCTGAGCCTCCGAGCGATTTTCTGAGGCGGGGGAACGCCTCCATACTCGGCCGGGGGAGCATCTGCTGGCTCTCCCGGCCGTCTTGTTTCGCAGAGTAACCAGCCCTGCAGCATTTCGCATGTGACAAGGAGATTCCCATGAACCATTTGTTCCCTCCCCGGATCCGGACGGCCGGCTTCCTCGCGGCGGTGCTGGCGATCCTGCTCGCTCTCCCAGGCTCGACCGCCTCGGCCCACGAGGAGAATGCCGAGGCGATCGAGGCCTATCTGCACGGCCTCGCCGAGGATGGCGCCATCACGGAGTTTCAGCACCACCATATCGAAGAGCTGTTTTTCAAAGGCCACCTCTCGCAGCTCGAAAGCTGGCTGGATGCCCAGGAGACGGCCCGGCAGATGTCGCACGACACGCGCCTCTATGTCGATGCGCTGCTCAACCTGGGCGAGCCGGACTTCACGCCGGCCGCGGCTCCGGCCGGCTACAGCGGCAACGGCAACGTCACGAAGCTGGGCCAGCTCGATTCGCAGCCGCCGAGCCCCTACTACGGCGACAATTCCTCGACCGGCACGCTTTACAACGGCGTCTGGGGCTACGCGGCCGGCACGCGGGAATACGCTCTCCAGTGCAACAGCTTCGGCTTGCACATCCTCGACGTGACCGACCCGGCGGCGGGTTTCCGGGTCCAGTACATCGACATGTCGGGCGGCGTGAGCCCGCCGAAAGGCCGGATCTGGCGCGACATCGACATCCACCGGGACCCGGCGTCCGGAAAGACCTATGCCTACGTCGGCGCGCAGGGGAACGGCAGTTTCTGGGTCGTGGACCTCTCCTATCTTTCCGATTCGGCCCCGCACGGCGTCGATTCCAATCCGATCCCGCCGGCGGGCATCGCCGACCGGGGCCGCGCGAACTACGGCCACACCGTCTTCGTCAATGAAGATCTGGGCCTGCTGTTCCTGAATACGGCCAACAACGCTTCCACGCTCGGCTGCCAGATCTTCGACCTGCTCCAGGACCCTTTCAATCCGCCGCTCCTCCCGAGTTGGACGGGCAGCGGGCACGACTGCCATGACAGCTTCTCCCGGTCGAACGTCCCGGGGTCGGGCGGCAAAGACCTGCTCTACTCGGCGGACGGTTACGCGACCCGCTACCGGATCCTCGACGTCACCAACGTCCGCTCCGGCGGGGCGCCCGCGCTGGTGGGAGAGTCGGCCGCGGTGTCCGGCATCTACGCGCACAGCAACTGGCTGGACGACGACTCGCACTACCTCTACGCGTTCGAGGAGTTCAACGTCCGCGACATCGGCGTCTACGACGTCTCGAACCCGGCGAGCCCGACGCAGGTGACGGCGTTCCAATGGTCGGGCGATGCCACGGGCAACTCCCGCATCCACAACGGCCAGGTGCGCGGGAAATACCTGATCACCGCCTACTACGAAGCGGGCCTGCGGGTGTTCGACATCTCGAACCCGGCCAATCCCGTGGAGGTCGGAAAATACGAGACCTGGCGGGATCCCGACGGCGACGGCACGTTCAACAAGACGATCACCGGCAATTTCAACGGTGCCTGGAACCTCCATGTGTTCCTCCCCTCCGGCAACGTCCTCCTGTCCGACATGAAGTCGGGCACGTTCATCTTCCGGGTCGACCCGGTGCCCACGCCGGGCGCGGTCAGCGGGCTTGCGGCCACGGCCGGCAACGGGCAGGCCGGCCTCACCTGGGCGGCCGCGAGCGGTGCCACAGGCTACGGCGTCCACCGCAGCACGGCGAGCGGCGGCCCCTATACAACCGTCAAGAGCAACATCGTCGGGACGAGCTACACGGACACCGGCCTGACCCATGGGACGACCTACTTCTACGTCGTGACCGCGACCAACGCCGAGGGCGAAGGCGTGAGCTCGAACCAGGCGTCGGCCACGCCTTCGGTTCCTGTCACGCCGACCACCGTGACGCTCACGTCCGTGGCCGCCCAGGACGGCTGGGTGAAGGAATCGACCGAGGCCTCGAACGTGGGCGGCTCGCTCACCGGCACCGCGACCACCACCAGCGCCCTGCGGGTGGGGGATGACAACGGAGACCGCCAGTACAAGTCCGTGGTCTCCTTCGACACGTCGTCGATCCCCGACGGTGCCACGATCCTCTCGGTGACTCTGCGCCTGCGCCGCGGCACGCTCTCGGGCACCAGCCCCTTCACGACCCACGGCACCTGCTGGGTGGACGTCCAGAACGGCGGCTTCTCCGGCTCGACGGCGCTTGCGACCGGCGACTTCCAGGCCGTGGCGACGGCGGTCCAGGCCACGAGCCTCACCAACGCCACCACGAACGGCGCCTGGTCCGAAGGCAGCCTGAACGCCGCGGGCCTCGCGGCCGTCGACAAGACGGGCACGACGCAGCTCCGTGTCTACTTCAACCTCGACGACAACGACGACACGGGCAACGACTACATCGGCTACTACTCGGGCGACAACGCGACCGCGGCGAACCGGCCGCAACTCGTGGTGACGTACCAGTAATCACCTGACAGGAAGGAGAAACGTTATGAAAAACCAACGATTCCGCCATCTCCTGCCCCTGCTGGGGCTGGCGCTCGCGCTTCTGCTCGGGCTCGGCCTGGCGGCCCCCGCCGCCGCACAGCCCACCAAAGATACCGTGACCTACAAGATCTCGAACATCCTCGATGCCCGCGCCCGCTCGGCGATCGCCGCCACCGGCGTGGACATCTTCGAGGTCGGCCACGACTACGTCCTCGTCGAGGCCACGGGCCGCGAAGCCAGGGCCTTGAAGCGTCTGGGCCTGGAGCTCACGAAGTTCAGAACGCAGGAGGAATTCCTCAAAGTCTTTCCGGCGGCCGATTCGGCCTACCACGACTACGCCGAGATGGTGGCCGAGCTCGAGCAGGCCGCGTTCGACCACCCGGCGATCTTCTCGCTGTTCAGCGCCGGCCTCACCTACGAGGGGCGCACGATCTGGGCCGGCAAGATCTCCGACAACGTGGGCGTCGATGAAGACGAGCCCGAGGTGCTCTTCACGCACCATCAGCACGCCCGCGAGCATCTGACCGTCGAGATGGGCCTCTACACCCTGAAGATGCTGACCGACGAGTACGGCACCGATCCCCAGATCACCAGCCTGGTGGACGGCCGCGAAATCTGGATCGTCTTCGACCTGAATCCGGACGGCGGCGAGTACGACATCGCGACCGGCACCTACCGTTCCTGGCGCAAGAACCGCCAGCCGAACGCCGGCTCGAGCTACATCGGTACCGACTTGAACCGCAACTGGGGTTACAAGTGGGGCTGCTGCGGCGGCAGCAGCGGCTCGACGAGCAGCTTGACCTATCGGGGACCGGCCGCCTTCTCGGCTCCCGAGACCGTGGTGGTGCGGGACTTCGTCGACAGCCGCGTGATCAACGGCAAGCAGCAGATCACGGCCCACATCGATTTCCACACCTACGCCGAGCTGATCCTCTGGCCCTACGGCTATACCACGACCGACGTGCCGGCCGACATGACTCAGGACGACCACGACGCGCACGTGGCCCTGGGCCAGGCCATGGCGGCCACGAACGGCTACACGCCGGAGCAGGCGAGCGACCTTTACATCACCGATGGAACGATCAACGACTGGCTCTACGGCGTCCACCGCATCTTTACCTACACCTTCGAGATGTACCCGGTGACCTCGGCGCAGGGCGGCTTCTATCCCCCCGACGAGGTGATCCCGGCCCAGACTTCCCGCAACCGCGCCGCGGTCCTCTACCTGCTCGAGCAGGCCGCCTGCCCGTATGCCGTGATCGGCAAGCAGGCCCAGTACTGCGACGCGCCGCCAGCCGCGCCGGCCACGCTTTCGGCCACGCCGGGCACTTCGCAGATCAGCCTCACCTGGACGGCCGTGAGCGGCGCCACCTTCTATCGTGTCCACCGCGGCACGGCGAGCGGCGGGCCCTATACGACCCTTCAGAGCAACTGGACCGGCACGAGCTTCACCGACACCGGCCTGACCAACGGGACGCCGTACTACTACGTGGTGACCGCGACCAACGGAGCGGGCGAAGGCCCGAATTCGAACGAAGCTTCGGCCACACCGGTGGCGGCGCCGACGGTCGTGACCTTCACCTCGGCCGCGGCTCAGGACGGCTGGGTGCTGGAGTCGAACGAAACCTCGAACGCCGGCGGCTCCCTCGACGGCACGGCCGCCACCACCAGCGCCCTGCGGGTGGGCGACAACAACCAGGACCGGCAGTACAAGTCCGTGGTCTCCTTCGACACGTCGTCGATCCCCGACGGCGCCACGATCCTCTCGGTGACTCTGCGCCTGCGCCGTGGCACGCTCTCGGGCACCAGCCCCTTCACCACCCACGGCACCTGCTGGGTGGACGTCCAGACCGAAGGCTTCTCCGGCTCGACGACGCTTGCGACCGGCGACTTCCAGGCCGTGGCGACGGCGGTCCAGGCCACGAGCCTCACCAACGCCGCCACGAACGGCGCCTGGTCCGAAGGCAGCCTCAACGCCACGGGCCTCGCGGCCGTCAGCAAGACGGGCACGACACAGCTCCGTGTCTATTTCAACCTCGACGACAACGACGACAACGGCAACGACTACATCGGCTACTACTCGGGAGACAACACGACCGCGGCGAACCGGCCGCAACTCGTGGTGACGTACCAGTAGGCCAAGCCGGTCGAGGCAGATTGACGCCGTGAATGCCATCAAGGCCGACCTCGGCCGTCAGGCGCGAGAGGGGCTCCGTCTCCCGGTGTCCAGAGGAGGCGGAGCGTAGCCCGTTGTGCTAGCATCTGATGCATGCGCACCACTCTAGACATTGCGGACGACGTTCTGTTGGCCGTCAAGGAGAGGGCACGGCGGCAGAAGCGCAGTGCCGGAGATCTCCTGTCCGAGCTTGCCCGGGAGGCGCTGACCCATCGGTACAGGGAGGATTCCGAGGCCAAGAAGCCGAAGAGCTTCTATGGTTTCGACCCTCTGCCCCCTCGCGGGGGGGCGGTCTCCAACGAGCTGATCGACAAGCTCCGAGAAGAAGACCTCGGGTGATGCGAGCGCTCCTCGACATCAACGTGCTCCTCGCGCTACTGGACGCAGACCACGTCGATCACCAGCGAGCCCAAGAGTGGATCTCCGGCGAGATCCATCACGGCTGGGCCTCCTGCGCTTTGACGCAAAACGGATTCGTCCGCATCATCAGCCAGCCGAGATACCCGAGCCCGGTTTCGCCTTTCGAGGCCGTCGAGCGGCTGCGCCGGGCGACCGGCACCGAGTACCACGAATTCTGGCCCTGCTCCATCAGCCTTCTCGAAGACCGCCGCATCAACTCCAGCCACGTTCACGGTCCACGCCAGGTGACAGATGTCTATCTGCTCGCGCTCGCTGTGGAGCATGGAGGCAGGTTTGTCACTTTCGATCGCTCCATCCCGCTGTCCGCGGCTCCGGGGGCTACGCCAGAGCATCTCGTCGTCGTCTGAACAGCACCTCCAGGGTCCCGGCTGTCTCGGCTGTGTCTCATTCCCGCTTGCCGTCTCATCGATGAGACGCTAGACTCCCGCCCCGTGCCCCTCAGCGACTACGAGATCTACCGGCAGCGGCTGGAAGAGCAGCTCCGGGCGGACGTCGAGCTCCTCTACGAGGCGTACCGCGCCAAGCTCCGGGCCTACGAGACCGTCGTGCGCACGCGGGCGGAGATCGGGGCCGGCCCCTGGCCGCCGGCGGATCTTCCCTTGAGCCTGCCGCCCGCTCCCGGCCTGGAGACGGCGTCCCCGGCTCCGTCCGCCCCGGCCACGCCCCCGAAACGCCCGAGGAGCAAGGCCTACAGCGTCATCGAGGCCGTCGAGGGCGTCCTCGGCACGCTGGACGAGGTCTTCGACCGCAACGACCTCATCCGCGCGCTCGGTTTCGAACCGAACCGGGCGACCCTTCACCGCGTCCTTGCCGAGCTCACGGCCGCCGGTTTCATCGCCGTCGAACAGTTCGGCGGCGGCAAGAGCCCCAATCTCTACCGCCGGATCGCTTCCGTGTCCCAGCCCGGCTCCTGACGACGCGAGGGCAGCGAAACGAGACGCTGCAAGGCCGGAACGAGACCCTCGGGAAGGAGCATGAGATCCCAGGAAAGGTAGATTGAGACGCGAACCCACTGAGATGAGACGCGAACCCACTGAGATGAGACACGAACCCACTGGGTCGAGACACTGCTCCGTTGAGATGAGACCCTGGGGAAGGAGCCCGAGACGCAGGAAGAGGGAGAATGAGACGCCCGGGAGCTGGAATGAGACGCAGGAGAAGGGACGTAGACGTGCGAATGGAGAGTGCAGATCGCCGGATCCGGGAGGTCAGCGTCTCAACCCACCGTATCCAGCGTCTCAACCTGGAGCTTTCGCGTCTTATGGTCGTTCAGCAGCGTCTCATCCGAACTCCCCAGCGTCTCGTCCGGACTCCCCAGCGTCTCGTCCGGACTCCCCAGGGTCTCCTCCCGACGCCGTCCTGTCTCGCTCCGTTCTCCCGGCGTCTCCTACCGGAGGATGAGCGCCTCCTTCCGGGGCCGCAGCGTCTCATCCCGTCATCCGCGGCCCGGGGAGGAGCATGGTAAAGTCTCTCTCCAGCAGGAGGCTGAAGCCGTTGCCTCAAGCCCGGGAGATTTGACCGCGATGTACAAGATCATTCTGGAAATCGAGCACTTGCCCGAAGGCCCATACCTCGGCACGAGCCCGGATCTCCCTGGGCTCGTCGTACAGGGCGACACCGTCCAAGAAGTCCTCAAACTGGCACCCGACCTGGCTCACGATCTGATCGCAGTCATGGTCGAGACAAACCAGCAACTGCCGCCAGGCATCGAAACCGTCACCGCCCCGGGACGCGTCTCCGTTCTCGTTCCCGCGTGACATATCGAGAGCTGACCCGGCAGCTCCGCCGGCTCGGTTGCGAGCTAAAGCGTCAGAGCAAGGGAAGCCATGAGATCTGGCACAACCCTCACCAGAATCGATCGGCAGTCATTCCCAGGCACCCGGGCGACCTCCCTGCCGGGACGCTTCGGGCCATTCTCAAAGGACTCGGTCTCTCCCCGGACGACCTGATCTCCCGATAGGGGGAGGGCGCCCCGCCTCGAGCGCCTCGCAAAGGGTTCTCACCTCGGCGGCGGCCCCCTCCCCTCCAGAGACGAGCTTCACGATCGTGTCCGTCTTCGTTGACACCAACATTCTCCATCTGAATCCCTTCCTCCCAGAGCCGCCACCCGCCCGCTGAGAAGAGGCTTCGGCCGGTGGAATGCTCAGCCGCAGCCTTTGGATGCTCGTATCGTCGCTGAAGCCGCGCGCCTACAACACCGGCGACAACCACCGCGCCATCCGGTCGCCGGTCCTTTTCCAGAAGGTCCTCTTCTTCCACGCCGCGGCGGTGATCTCGAGCGAGTCTTCCAAATCCTTTCGAAAGGCGTCCGCCATCTTTGCGGCCGTCTCATGATCGAGGATCACGAGGTCGCATTCGGCGTTGAAGAGGAAGGAGCGGTAGTCGAGGTTGGTCGAGCCGACGACGGAGACGTAGTCGTCGGCCACGAGGGTCTTGGCGTGGAGGATGGCGGGTTGGTATTCGAAGATGCGGACACCCTGCTTCAGAAGCGCCCGGTAGTAGCCGTGGCCGGCGCGGCGGACGATGGGGACGTCGGTCTTGCCCGGGAGGAGGAGGCGGACGTCCACGCCGCGCTTGACGGCTTCTCCCAGGAGGGACGCGGCCCGGCGGCCGGGGGCGAAGTAGGCGTTGGTGATCCAGAGGGTGTGGCGCGCGGCTCCGGTGATGGCGGCGAGCGCCGAGGCGGACTCGGCCTGCCCGCGTTTGGGGCGCGAGTCGAGGACGAGGACGCGCGCCCCCGGGCTTTCCAGGGCTTCGGCGGGCAGGGGATCGATCTCGAAAGGGTCTCCGTCCGCCTCGGTCCAGCCCTCGGAGAAGACGATCGCCATCTCCCAGGCCGCCGGGCCGGTCACCCGGGCGTGGGTGTCCCGCCAGGTGGTGCCCGGCGGGGCCGAGAAGGAGCCGTACTCCTCGCCCAGGTTCATCCCGCCGGTGAAGGCGGTCTCGCGGTCGACCACCATGATTTTCCGGTGGTCCCGGAAGGGCTGGTACCAGAGCTTTTCGATGAGCGGATTGTAGAGGCGGACTTCGACGCCGGCCTCTTCGAGCTGCTTCCAGAACCCGGTGTGGGTGGAGGCCGATCCCAGGGCGTCCGCCAGCACGCGCACCTCGATGCCCCGGGAGGCGATGGCCGCCACCTTTTCGAGGAACCGCTTCCCGACCCCGTCGTCTTTCAGGATGTAGGACTCGACCAGGAGCTCGCGCTGTGCGGCGTCGCCCGCCTTTTCCATGGCCCGAAAAGCGTCCTGGCCGTGGAAGTAGATCTCGACCTCGTTGCCGCCGTAGAGGGGGGCGCCGTCGATCCGCCGCAGGAGGATCTCGAATCCGGGATCCAGGACCCCCAGGGGGAGGGCCTCGGCCAGGCGGCCCACGCGGCGCACCTGGAGCTCCCGCGGGAGCTTGCGGCCTGCGAAGGGGCGCAGGATCGGGCGGAGGAGCCGGTGGCGGTGGCGGCGTGCCATCGGCCAGGGAGTATGTCAGAACGGGAGACCGGGAGCCTCTCTCACCCCTTCGGGTAGGCGACGACCGCCCCCCGGCGTGTGGCGTCCGGTCTCGCGGGCGCGAAGAATGGGGCCAGGTTCCAAGGAGGATCTGCCATGAACGCGACCGCCGAGATGAGGACCAACGGACCCGAGAAGTGCTTCGGGAAGGATGCCGTCGTCAACGAGATGTTCCTGCACGATGTCTACGAGATCCCCCGGGAGGACACGGGGCTCGTGGTCTGTCCGTATTGCGAGGAGGTCGGGGAGTCCATGGACCTGCTGCTCCACGAGCGGTGGTGCCCCATGGGGGACTGGGCCATCCGCCCGGGTGATTTCTAGGCTTTCCGCCGAAGGAGCGGTCATGAGCACCCGCGTGAGGGCGCCGGCTTTCGAGGCCGGGTTTTCAGGCTTGCGGTCGTCCGGCCCTTCGCTCTGGCTCCGCTGGGTGGGGGCCAACGCCGCGGGCGAGCTCGCCGGGCTCGGGGTGGCGGCGCTCGTGGGCTGGTCGCTCCTGGCGGCTCCCGGGGAGGACACCCTCCTTTCTCACATTCTCCTGGCGCTGGCCTTGATCGCCGTGGGGACGTTCGAGGGGGCGGTCGTGGGCGTGGCCCAGTGGGCGGTGCTCCGCGCGCAATTTCCGGCCCTGGGACGCATGGCGTGGGTGGAGGCCACGGCGCTCGGGGCCCTCGTCGCCTGGGGCTCGGGATGCTTCCGAGCACACTCCTGGGCGCCTCGGCCGCGGGCTCGGGGGCACCCCCGCCCGAGATGAGCGACGCGATGCAGATGGGCCTCGCCGCCCTGATGGGCCTCGTCCTGGGGCCGATCCTGGCGATTTTCCAGTGGCGCGTGCTGCGCCGTCACGTGGCCCGCGCCGGCTGGTGGATTCCGGCGAACGCCCTGGCCTGGGCGGCGGGTATGCCGGTGGTGTTCCTGGCCGCGGGGTCCGCGCCCACGGGCGCTTCGGTAGCTGTCATAGTAGCCTTTGTGGCTGCGGCGCTCGCGGCGGCCGGGGCCGTCGTCGGCGCGATCCACGGGCTCTGCCTCGTCTGGCTGGCGCGGGCGCCCCGGCCGAGCTGACGTCCGTTTCGTCCTCTAAAACCTTTCGAAGGAGTCTCCCATGGCCCATTCCGTGGACCTCGATCTCGAATTGACCGGAGCCCAGAAGGCGACGATCGATTTTCTGCTGAAAGGCGAGGCGCCGATCCGGCCGCCGGTGTGGCTGGTCCGCGACGCGGCGGTCGACGACGAGGTGGAGCGGGCGCGGGCCGAGGCCAACCTCTCTGAGTTCTGGGCGGAGAAGGCGGGCCTCATCCAGTGGTCGTCGCCCTGGCGCGAGGTGCTGCGTTTCGATCCCCCGAAACACGAGTGGTTCGTGGGCGGCACGTTGAACGCCACGGTGAGCACGCTCGACCGCCACGTGCACAGCGACCGGCGCAACAAGGCGGCGCTCATCTGGGTGGGGGAGGACGGCGACGAGCAGACCTACACCTACAACCGCCTCTACCGCGAGGTGAACCGGTTCGCGAACGCGCTCCAACGGCTGGGCGTCCGGAAGGGCGACCGCGTGGTCCTCTACATGCCGCTGGTGCCGGAGGGGATCATCACCATGCTCGCCTGCGCGCGGATCGGCGCGATCCATTCGGTGGTCTACGCGGGCATGGGCACGCAGGCGCTCAAGGCGCGCATCCTGGACGCGGGGGCGAAGGTGGTGGTCTGCTCGGACGCGACCTTCCGGCGCGGAAAAAAGGTTTCTTTGAAGCATACGGTGGACGAGGCGGTGCGCGACCTCTCGAACGTCGAGCACGTGGTGGTCCACCGGCGGGGCTCGCGCCCGGGGGACGCGCCGGTCCAGTTCGAGAGCGAGCGCGAGGTGGACTTCTACGACATCCAGCAGCCGCGGGACATCCACTGCCCGCCGGAGCCGGTGGATTCGGAGCACCCGCTCTTCATCCTCTACACCTCGGGGACGACCGGCCGGCCCAAGGGAGTGGTCCACACGACGGGCGGCTATCTCGTGGGAGTGACCTATCTGGCCCGGGCCTTCTACCAGATCCAGGACCGGGACATCTACTGGAGCACGTCGGACATCGGCTGGATCGTGGGGCACTCGTTCATCGTCTACGGGCCGCTGTCGATCGGCGCCACGGTTCTCTGCCGCGAGGGGGCGCCGGACTATCCGAGCCCGGACGTGACGTGGGAGATCTGCGAGCGGTTCGGGGTGAACGTGATGTTCACGGCGCCCACGGCGCTCCGGATGTGGATGAGCCATGGCGGCGAGGTGCCGTCGCGCTACGACCTTTCGCGCCTGCGGCTTCTGGCCTGCGCGGGCGAGCCGCTCAATCCGGAGGCGCAGCGCTGGGCGCAGAGGTATCTCGTCTCCCAGGCCAACGGCTTCGTGGTGGACAACTGGTGGCAGACCGAGATCGCGGGCCCGGTGCTGGGCACGCTTCCCACGTTCGAGGCGCGGCTCGGCAAGGTGGGGAAGCCCCTGCCTGGCGTGAAGGCCGCGGTGGTCGACCGGGAGGGCCGGCCGGTGCCGCCGGGGGAGGGCGGGCTCCTCGTCATCCAGGCGCCGCTGCCTTACATGCTGCGCACGGTGTGGAACGATCCGGACCGCTACGAGGAGTACTGGCGCCAGATCCCCGGGTGCTACACCGCCGGAGACGTGGCGGTGCGCGACGAGGACGGCTGGTTCGCGGTGCTCGGCCGGGCGGACGACGTGCTGAACGTGGCGGGCCACCGGATCGGCACGGCGGACGTCGAGGGCTCGCTCCTGCGCCATCCGGCCGTGGCCGAGAGCGCGGTGGTGGGGCTCCCCGATCCGGTCAAGGGCGAGCGGATCCTGGCCGTCGTGGTGCTCAAGGCCGGCTTCGAGGACGGGCCGGGCCTGCGGGCGAGCCTGAAAGACCACGTGCGCGAGGATCTGGGGCCCATCGCCCAGCCGAGCGAGATCGAGATCCGGCCGACGCTCCCCAAGACCCGCTCGGGCAAGATCGTGCGGCGCCTGCTCAAGGCGCAGGCGATGGGCGAGGACCCGGGGGACCTTTCGACGCTCGCGGATTAGGCCGCGTGCTCGCGCTTTTTCGCGACCTCGCCGCGCCGCTTTTCGATCCAGGCGAGCGCCTGCTCTTCCGTGTCGACGAAGGCCACGGGCGGGCCCGCGGCGTCCCCCTTGAAGAGCTTCATGGCGGTCAGGATGAGCTTGGCGAGCACCTTGGCCTTGAGCGGCGCTCCGAAGATGGCCAGGCCCTCGAGCGGAAACTCCTTGATCGTTTCCGAGGCCGCCTTGCGCACCGGAGCGGGGACGCTCTCGAGCTCCGTGAAGTCGATCAGGTAGTACACCACCTCGCGGCCGACCACGTACTCCCGGTGCTGGTCGTTGATGGCGAGCCCTTCTTCGGCGGTCACGTCGCCGGACATCTTCATGTAGATGATGTCGGGCTCGACGAAGACGGTCTGCTGCTTACCGATGAAAAAAACGTCACGCATGATCCCTCCCCAAACGGGCCTTGGTCCACCGGGAGAGGGTCCCGGAGCCCAGGCCGTGAAAGACTCCAAAAGTCATGCAAGTATAGCCATGGTTTTCTCGCGAAACAACAGGTTGGCCTGCAATCTCAAGGTTTTAGGAAGCCGCGTATTTCTTCCTTGCTGAAACCCGCCTCGCGCAGCACCTCCTCCGTGTGCTCGCCGAGGGCCGGGGGAGGGAGGCCCGGCGCGGCGCGCTCGCCGTCAAAGAGGAAGGGGGC
>DATHUD010000241.1:0-8699 GCA_035462575.1 Thermoanaerobaculia bacterium
CGTCGCGTTGATCGCGGCGCAGCCGCGCGGGTCGTCCTGATAGGTCGAGGAGGTGAGCGACGCCGCGTGCTGAGGCGGAAAGAGTTTTTGAAGACAGGCGATCCAGTAGAGGCCGTGGACCGGTGTGTCGCGGATCACCACGGCGCGCGAGTTTTCTCGCCCGAGGAGGACGGCGCGGCCCATGCGGGCCAGCAGATCGCGCCGGCCGGGCTCCTCGCGAAGAAAGTCTTGGAGCTCCTCGAAGCGGAAGGACTCTGCCGGAGGCACGCCGGTGAGGTCGGCCGCAGGCAGGGGGGGGGGCGTCTCCTCTTTGTCCTCTTCCGGAGAAAGGCTTTCTTTCCACCCGCTCCATTCATAGAGATCGATCGGCCAGAGGACCGGAGACGCGCCGTTTTCGAAGACCAGGGTGTGGGCGAAGAAATTTCCCCACCGGCCGCTGTAGTCGCGGCCCACATAGCTCGCGCGGGTGATGGCGGGCCGTCCGGACTCCAGGGTGTAGCAGCGCAGAGCGCGCGGAAAATCGCGGCCGATCTCCTCCGGGCTGGGGTCCTGGCGGGAGTCCCGGGGGGGGCGATAGACGCCGCGGCGCTCGATCTCGCGCTGCTCGTCGGGGCGGATTCCTTCGGAGAGCGTCCGGGTCTGGAACCCAGCGTTGCCCGACTGACCCCGCCGGCAGGAGGTGTAGTGGAGCTGCAGCGCTTTCATCGACATCTCCTAAGAGGACCGTTTGGCGGTGGGAATGAGGCCATGGCAGTGGAGCAGCCAGAGAAACGGGTCTTCCACCCGCCGCGGCAGCACGCGCGGGATCTTCTTGTCTTGACCGGGATTGCAGCCCAGGGCCGTCAGTCCGAAAAAGCCGGATCTCCGGTAGTGCGTCGTCGCCTGCTGTGGGATGACCCCGCCGTCCCAATCCTGGAGAAGCGACTGCATTTCGGAGGTCACCGCGTGAAAATCCGCGAGGTCATATCCGGCCCGGTGGTCCGGCTCGGCATTGAGCTGCATCTGGGGATCGAGCAAGGGATCGACGGCGTCGAACTTCGAAAACGCGACCGCCAGGGGAGCCTTGATCTTCGTTTCCAAGGACAGCTTGCGCTCGCCGCGAATAAGCTCAGTTGTCCTTTCAATAATGCTTGAGGTTTCTGTATTTTCCAAGGGAAGAGTCACAGAGCCGTTGAGCCGGTCGCGGACATTGGGCAACTGGAGAGGGTCGAGCAACAGGATGATGCCATCGGCTTGGCAGATGTATTTGTTGACGGTCCCCATCGTGGTCCGGCTGTTCAGATCCTCGCCAGCCGTGTCGAAGAAGACGAGAGTGACCACGCCCTTGATCGCATCGCGGCCGAAGATGTCCTTGCCGGTGAGCGTCAGGGTATAGACGAGGGGGAGTTGAACTCTTCGATCTGCCAAGGCGGACTGTGTGGCGTTGATCGCGATTCCCTTGCGGAAGATCGGCTCGTAGAAATCCTGCCGGTAGCGCTTGATCGTATGGTCGTCGAGGGGCTCCAGGAGTATTCCGAGAGCCGGTCCGATATGTTTACGGATCTGCTCGATGAGCACGGCGATGTAATGGCTTTTGCCCGCCTCCTTGGCTCCGATCACCGCAAAGATCAGGTTCCGGTACTTGCCTGTGGTATGAGGGAGGTCCATGTGGCAGTGAGGGCAGATGCGTTTGCGGCTCACCTGGCTGCAGTTGGGGCAACGGTTGTCCTTCTGGCGCTTGCCGGGGGGGAGCACGCGTCCGATGGGAGCGTTGTCCTGCCACTTGCTTGCCCGCACCGCATCGACCTCCGGCGTGCAGCGTTGAGCCGGGCTGGCACAGCGGAACGGCGTCGCCGCGAGCTTGTAGGACTCGAAGCAGTAGGGACAGATCTGCTTCTGGAAGCTGGCCTTGAGTGCGTTAAGCATAAAAGTGCCTACGTTGTGCGGTGATCGAGACTCGTCTCTCGTGCCGCCGGCTGGGAAAGGATCTCGGGCAGCCTGCCGGCGGATGGCAGCTCATCGGGTGTCCGTGGAATCTCCTTCTCGTCGTGGCTAACTTCTTCATACTGAAGCATGGAACTTCTGATCTGGACGACGATCCGGCTGGGGTCGGCGGCGGAGCCTTTCGTATACTTTCGCACGTGCATCTGCATCTTGATAGACGTCTTGTTCCCTGCTCTTTTGATGCCGGTGAGAAGTCCGCCGTCTCGCGGTCGGATGGATACATCCAATTCGTCGGCTTTTCCGTCGATGTCATCGAAGAGCTCGTCCTCCTCCAGTAGAGCCGAGCAGATCTTGAGGCCCTGGAGGCATTCAGAGATGTCCTTTTATTGTGATGGATTTTGGCTTCGACCAGCGCTTTTTCGTAGTAGTCCTTGGCTTCTTCCGGCTGGTTCTTTACCAGGAAAAGGTGCCCTGCGTCGACGTAGGCGTTGGCTCGAATCTTGCGAATGCAGTGTGCTTCGCGGAAATATTGGCGCAGGCAGGTTTCAACCTCTGTCCGGCCCTTGAGCAGCATGCCGGCTTTCTCTTTCTCTTCCTGAGCGATCAGGTGGTTGCTCTGCTGCTGTCTCAGGATGAGGATCGTCTTTTGCAAGTTGAAGTAGAGGTCGAAAGGCCTCATTGTCTCGGCGATTCTGAAGCGGTCTTCCTCGACAATCTTCTTTACTTTGGAGAGCCTCCAGGTATTGAGGAAGATCCCGAGAAGGCCCAAGATCGATGCCACACTGCCCCAGAAGCCGAGGGACGCGATTTGTTGTGGTAGGCCGGGGATTATCGTTTCCATGGCACCTTACCTTCTCACGCGATCTGCAACCGTTCCTTCTCGGCCGGCAGGAGACGGATCTCCCGGGCGGCGGCGGCATCTTGAAAAAATAGCTTCACGTAAGGGCGGCCTGGCCAGCTTTGCGCGGGCAAGGGGAGCAGGGCCTTGCCGCGTTCGAAGCGCAGGCTGTCCACGGTGAGCAGCACTTCGCCGTCTCGCGGGGAGATGGGGACCGTGTGGGCCTTGCCGACAACCACGAGGGCGGGCAGGATCAGCCCGTCGCCGCTGCTGCTCGTCAGCTCCAGCCAGGCGGCCTCGACGCTTCTGCGCAGGAGTGATTTCTTGACGCCGACCCGGTAGGAGACCGAGGCCCCCTGCCCGAAGGTCTCTACGATGCGTGCCGGGGGCGCGTAGAGATCCCCTTCCGGCGCCTTGGCGAAAACCGAGATGTAGTGCGGGCGGCTTTCGACGTTCTGGAGAAGCCAGCAGCCCGCCCGCTCATATTCCCGGCGGGTGACTCGGGCTTGTTGTCCCTGTGCCTGCCGTGGGTCTTCAGGGTGGCGGTCGTGCGCCCAGGCCACCAGAGTTTCCTCGGTTCCGGCCGGCCAATCCCACGTCAACGCCAAGTGCGGACCGGTGCGGCGCGCCTTGAGTTGCGTTACAGCGTCGAGGGTTGTCACCTCGGCGGCCCGGCCTGCGACGGCGGTGCCCGAGGCCACGGTCAGGGGGACGAAGTAGACGCGCCCCTGGCCGGTCAGAGTGACCTGTGCACTGTTTCCGGTGGCTCCGGGGACGAGCGCACCGAAACGGTCGGCTTGGGAGGCCGGCAGGATCAAGCCGGGCGAGTAGTCCGGCAGCTTGGTGCTCTGGCGGAGCTGAACGGTGGCACCGAGCACCGGAGTCCAGCTCAAAAGAACGGTTTTTCCCGTGCGCGAGGCGGCGAGATCCATCACCGCGGCCGGCGGCGCGACCGGTGTGGCGGTCGCCGTCCGGCCCGGCGTGACGATTTCGCCGTGGGGGCGGGACGGGTCGGCGAAGAACGCGACGGCGCGGTAGCCGTAGAGCACCCCGTTGGAGAGCCCGGTGTCGTGGGCGCTGTTGCCGGCCACGGTCAGCGCGGTGCCTTCGCCGGGCCGGCCGGGGGCGGCTCCTTGCCGGCGCCAGATCTCGATGCGCCGGCAGCCGGGAGGGGGAGCCCAACGCAGCGTCACGTCTCCATCGCCGGCGAACAGCTCGAGATCCTCGACTTCGGCGGTGCGCAGGTGCGGGCCGCCGGTGGCCGGCTGATGGCAGGGAATTCCTCCGCGCTGCGAGAAGACGGCGTAGAACCATGGAATGCCCACGGGAACGGACGCGTCGTCGAGCCCGGTGCCGCGCACTTCAGCGAGCTTTTCACCGTCTTCCAGGTTTTGCGGGGCTCCGCCTGCTTTGCGGAGGATCCGGAATGCCAGGCTACGGGCCGTGGCGGGTGCCTGCCAGGCCAGGCGGAAGCCCGCGGCGGTGGGCGTGACCTCAAGAGAGGTGGGCGGGGGAGGAGGGCTCGCGGCCATGGCCCGGAGAGCCGGCTCGAAATCGGCGCAGGCGGCGAGGGCCTCTTCGTAGCGGTCGAGAGCCGCCTCGGCTTTTCCGGCCCGCTGCTGCCTCTCGCCGTCCTGAAAGGCTGCCTCGGCGCGAGCCAGCCCTTCCTGGAGGCGCCTCCGCAAATCGTCCAGCCCCGCCGTTCCGTGCGTCCGCTCGAAGCGGTCGAGGGCGGAGCGGGCCGAGGTGAGCTTGCGGCCCTGCGCCAGGGTCTCGATCTCTGCCAGGGCGTTCTCCCGTTCCAGGCGCCTGGCTTCGATGCGTTGACGGGCCTCAGCCGCGGGTTTCCAGCCCGGCCAATACAGCAAGGCTTTGTCGAGAGAGCGCAGCGCTCCCGAAGAATCCCCTTCCAGGGCGAGCCGCTCTCCTTCCTTGAGGAGAGCCTTCACCAGCGGCGCGTCGCCGGTGCGGCAGCCGCAGCTCTGGCAGGCGTCGTTCGAGCTGGGGTTGCGCGCTCCGCAGCGCGGGCATTCGATTTCCAGAGATTCGCCGCAGCGGGGACATTTGGAGGCCGTAGCCGGAGCGAGCTCCGAGCAGAAACCGCAGAGCTTGAACGCCTCGGCCGGCAGGGCGGAGCCGTCGCGATGGATTCCCCAATTGCGCGAGGCCGCGTGGTCTTCGATGTAGGCGAGCGCGTCCTCGGCGGAAACCCCGCGTTGGCGCGCCTGTTTGACGAGAGCGTCCAGCTCCTCCCGGCCGATGAACTTGTCCGCGCCCGCGAGCTCCAGGCGCGGCTTGAGCTGTTCCATCACCTCGATGGCGAGATAGTTGTCGTACTTCGCCTTTTCCTGGTCGTTCGGGAACAGGCTCTTGCAGAGGCCGGCGAGAGCGTTGCGCGCCGAGGTGTCGGGGTCGGTCTTGCCGAGCCGTTGGTTTTCCCGGTAGATCTCGTCCGCGCGGTCGGTGAGGGCTTTGGAAGACGAACGGGGATTGAGCTCCAGAAAATCATAGAGCGTGGCAAGCTTCAGGTGATCGAGGTTCTGGCGGACGTTGCCCGCCGTGACCTTGTCGATCATCGGCTTGGGAGCTCTGCGTGCTTTCTCCGATCCGGGGTCGCCCAGGGGCACCCCGGCGGTGCGCAGCCGTTTGCGGATCTCGTCGGCGGAGAAGGCGCCGGCAAGCTGCTGGACGAGCGTCCGGATGGTGTCCTCGCTGCACGGCGCGCCGCTGCTTTTGAGCACGGCGATCGTCTCGTCGAGCTCCCGGGCTTTCTCCTGCTTGCCTTTCTGTTGCTGCCGGACCGCCTCCTTCGCCTCTTCCCGCCGCGTCTCGGCATTGGAAAGAACGGTCTTGATGTCCGTAAGCTGCGCGAGGCTGCTCTCGGCCTTGCGCCGCGCCTTGGGATTTCCCATGCTGCGGTCGCGGGACCATTCGCGCTGCTTGTCCTGGATGCGCTGCTCGATCACCTTCCAGTCATCGACCGAGGGGTCGAGCTCGAGAAGGAGATAGAAATTCGGGCGCTCGGTGGACATCGCCGGGCCTCAGCGGCGCAGAAGCCCCAGGAACGAGAGCTTGCCGGCTCCGGGGGCCGCCGCCTGGGCGCGGCCTCCCTGCGATGCGGAAAGCACCTGGGCGATATTGGTAAAAGTTTCGACGAGCCCGCCGAGACTGGTGAAGAAGCTTGTCTCGTCGGAGGACGCGATGGCTTTCAGGAACTTCTCATCCGCCCCGCCGAAGCCGATGGCGATGCTCTCGATTCCGGCTTCGCGGCAGGCGTGTGCGCTATGGATCGCCTCCTTCTGGCATCCCCAGACGCCGTCGGCAAGAGTGATGATGAACTTTGGCTCGTCGGCTCTCGCGAGCAGAGAGCGGACCGTGTCGAAAGGATGAGCGCTGTTGCAGTAGCCGGCTTCGCCGATGGTGAGCCGGTCGATGGCGCGCTCGATCGCGCCCGCGTTCTGCGTGGCTTCCTGTTTGACGTGGACCTCGTCGGCGAAAGCGATGATGCCGAGCGAGCAGTGGTTGAGGTCCGTGTTGCGGAGAAAGCTGCGCGCCGCCTTCTTCGCCTCGCTCAAAGGGTCCCCTTTCATGGAGCCCGACAGGTCGAAGGCCAGGTAAGCGGTCACGTGGACCGTTTCGACCGTCTCCTCCGGTTTCTTGAGGAATCGGGCGGGGACATCCGGGGGAAGGGGCTCGACGGTTATTTTCAGCTCCTGTCCGCCCGGGCGGACCCGGCCGGTGACCTGTACGGTTCCGCTCGCGTCGTAGGTGTATTCCACGTCGAGGATGGCGAGGCTGCGCTCCCCGTGCGGGATGCCGTGGAGGACGTATTTGCCCAGATAGGTCACGTCGGCGGGCGACTCGGATTCCCCCTGGGTCATGAAGACTTCCAGAAGGTTTTCACCGGTGCGCCGTGTGCGGTGTTGATAGGGGCGCGTCTCGCGACAGGGGATCGGGGTGTTCTTGGAAAGGATGAGGCTGTTGACGAAGGCCGAGCGGTCTTCGTTCAGCGCGATCATGCCGAGGCTGTGATTGGTTACGTCGATAGTTTTCGCCGCGCCGCCTAAAGAGAAGCGGGGGCGCGTGCCCCGGAGCTCCTGCTGCCGCTCGGCGGCCAGGAGGGCGGCGCCCAGTGCGACGGCCTCATCCACGTTGACCCCTTGGAGGGGAGGCTTGCCGAACATGCGCTTCAGGAAATCGTGCACCATCGGCATGCGGGTGGAGCCGCCTACGAGCAGCGTGCCGTCCACCTGGGACGGTTTTATCCCCTGATCGTCCAGGACCTTGCGGGTCAGCGCGACCGTGCGCTCCATGAGATCGGCCGTGATCCGTTCGAACGTGGCGCGGTCGAGCTCATAGCGCCCGCGGCGGCCGGCGTGGACGAGGGAGACCGGAGCGCTCTGCGTGTTGGAGAGCCGTTTTTTGGCCTCTTCGGCGCGGACGAGCAGGTCGGCGAAGCTCTCCAGGTCTTCGAGCGGATCGCAGCCGAGCTCGGCCTCGAAACGGGTGGCCAGGAATTCGATGATGCGGTCATCCCAGTCCTTGCCGCCGAGCTCGTGATCGCCTTCCGAGCTCAAGATGCGGATCTCGCCGCGAGAGAGGCGCAGAAGCGTGACGTCGAAGGTTCCACCGCCCAGGTCGTAGACCAGGAGCGTCTGCTCGCGCTCGGTTCCACGGACTCCATAGGCGATGGCCGCCGCCGTCGGCTCGTTGACCACCTGGAGAACCTCGAGGCCGGCGCGCCGTCCCGCCTCGATCGTCGCCTCTCTCTGCGGATTGCGGAAATAGGCCGGCACCGTGATGACGGCGTGCGTCACCTTGTCTTGGAGGGCGGCCTCGGCGTCCCGCTTGAGGGCGGCGAGCACCAGGGCGGAGAGATCGACCGCGGTGTGATCGCGGCCGTCGGCGTAGAAGATGAAATTGGGGACCCCCATCTGGCGTTTGAAAAACGCTGCCACCTGAGGATGGCCGGCGGCCTGAAGCTCCTTGGCCTCCTGGCCGACCAGGATCTGGCCGTCGCGAAAGCAGACCACCGACGGAGTGATCGGCTCCCCGAAACGGTTGGGCAGGACGACTGGCCGGCTGTCGGCGTCCACGTGCGCCACAGCCGAATTGGTCGTCCCCAGATCGATGCCGACGGCGGCGCCCATGATCTTGCCTCACGCCACCCGCAGGGACAGATTGCGGCCCTTCGCTTCCTCGACCTCTTCGCGGCTCATGATCGATTCGGTCTTGAAGTCGGCCTTGATCTCCCGTCCTGTGGTTTGCTCCCTGCCATGGAGGCTCAGGAGTCCGTCGGGGCCGAGCTGGAACGTGACCTCGATGGGAGTGTTCTTCGGCATCGTCCGTCCGAACGTCAGCTCGGCGGTTCCGATTTCCTTGCTGTCGGAGACCTCCGCCTCGCGATCGGTGAGCTTGTTCTCCATGCAGCGCAGCTCGACACCGGTCTGCCCTTCCTCCCGCGTGTAGAACTCCTCTTTGTGTTTTGCCGGGACCTGCGCATCGATCAGGATCAGGTTGTAGACCATCTCGCGATCCATCTGGTTGTAGGTGACCATGCCGAAGCTTTTCGAGGTGACGTTGGTGATCTTTTTCTCGACCAGCGCCTTCAAGCCGGGGAGTGCCAAGCCGTGCGCGCGGGCTACTTCGCTCTGCGCCTGTTCGATCACCCGGGATTCGACCTTCTCGACTTCGACCGTTTCAGCCTCCTGGCCCGTCTGCTCGGCGATGCGGATTTTGATCTGCTCGTCGAGGTAGCACTTGTAGCCGAAGAGTGCGGCCCCCTTGGCCACTGCCTGGTTGGGATCGTACTGCCGGACCTCGAAGGGGAACTTCGATTTGACGGTGTCGATCACCTGCGGCATGTAGGTCGAGCCGCCGACGAGAAGGAGCTTGTCGATCTTCGTGTATCCCTTCTCGTGGGCCTTGGCGATCTCCT
>DATHUD010000242.1:0-5863 GCA_035462575.1 Thermoanaerobaculia bacterium
TCTCCCTGCAGACCCTCGTACTGGACGTCCGCGACGATTCCGACCACCGAAAGCCAGGGCGCTTCACTGCTCCGCGGCCCCAGCTTGAGGCGTTTGCCAATCGGGTCCTGACCGGGCCAGTGCTGGTCCGCCATGGCCTGGCTGACGATCACAGCATTGGACTCCGTGTCCTGCATGTTGAAGCTGCGGCCCTTCCGGAGCGGGATCCCGAGGACCGCAAAGTAGTCCGGGGTCACCGTGCGGATCATCGCGGCATAGGTTCCGTTCGGCCGGTCGCTGTCGTGGTCCTCGATCGCGACATAGGAGCCTGCCCAGTCGTCGGTAGGGATCGTCGACGCGGCGATCGCCAGCTTCTCGACGCCGGGGATCGCCGAAATCCGGGGCAGGTACTCCTGGCGCACCAGCCGGGCGATCAACTGGTCGTCCAGGTACTTCGGCCCTCGCGGCTCCATGCGGAAGGTGAGCAGGTTGTCCGCGCGAAAACCGAGGTCTTCGCCGATCATCTGGTAGAAGCCCTTGGCCATCAGGACCGCGCCCACCGAGAGGGTCAGCGCCAAGGCCACCTGAGCGATCACGACGACGTTCTGGAACCGGTGCCACCCCCGGCCCGCCGCTTCCATCTTCTCGTCCCGTCCGAGGCTCTGGGTGAGGCTCGCGCGGAAGCTGGTCCAGATCGGCACCAGCCCGAACGCCAGGCCGCAGAGCACGGCGAGCCCCACGGTCGCCAGGATCACGTTCGGCTCCGCCTTGACCTCGATGAAGCTCGGGAACTGCTGCCCGCTGACCGCGATCAGCGACCGGGCGGCCCATTGCGCGAGGAGGAGCCCCGCGGCCGCACCGAGGAGCGAAAGCAGCACGCTCTCGGTCAGGAGCTGGCGGACCAGGCGGCCCCGGCTCGCCCCCAGCGCGACCCGGATGGCCCAGGCGCGCCGCTTGGCCACCGCCTTGGTCAGCAACAGGCTCGCGACGTTGATGCAGGCGATCAGGAGGAGAATGCAGGCGCCGACGCTCAGGAGGACCATCCCATTGCGCAGCTTGCCGAACCAGAACTCTTCCAGAGGCACCACCGCGGCCCCGAGCCCCTGGTTCGTATCCGGGAGCTCCTGGGCGAGCGCGGCGGTGACGCCGTTCATCTGCTCCTGCGCCTGCTCCACCGTGACGCCCGGCTTCAGCCGTGCCGCCCCCGTGACCCAGCGGATGTTCCGCGACGTCACGTAGGCCGGGAGCGGGGGCAGCATCGACGGAACCCAGAGGTCGGCCAGGTCCGACAGCCCGCGGAACCCCTGGGGCGCCACCCCGACCACCTCATAGGACCTGCCGCTGATCTGGAGCTGGCGGCCGATGATTCCCGGGTCGCCGCCGAAGGCATTGCGCCAGAGGTCGTAGCCCAGCACGGTCACGAAACGCTCCAGGGGGTTCGCATCCTCCTCCGGAGTGAAGAAGCGGCCGAGGGCAGGCTCGAGCCCCAGCATCGAAAAGTAGCTCGCGTTGACCAGCTCGCCCGAGAGCCGCCGAGAATCCTGCCCCTGCTCGAGGTTGAAGGCGAGGCTCCCCCACACCGACACCTCCGAGAAGACCGTGTTCCGCTCCCGCCAGTCGACGATATCCGTCTGCGCCAGGGGCCAGGGCGTGACCTTCTCGCCCTTGTCCTCGAAGCTGCCCTGGAGGATGACCAGTTGTGCGGGCTCCCGGTAGGGAAGGGCCTTGAGCAGGACCGAGTTGACGACCGTGAAGATGGTGGCGGCGGCGCCGATGCCGAGCGTCAGAGTGAGAATGGCGGCAATCGCAAAACCCCTCTCCAACGCCAACTGCCGCAACCCGAGCCGCAAGTCCTGCCAAAAAGTCTGCATGGAGTCGTCTCTCCGGTCGATCAAGGGTTGTTGAGCTGCGGTGCCGTCTCGGAGAGCCTCAGCGAGGCGGCCTTCGATCGGCGGCATCAGGGCAGACACGCTCGGCGCTCCAACCGCCGTTGCACGAGCAACCCCGCACCCGGAAGGGCGCGTCAGCGTGACGGAGAAGGCCTCCTAACAAGTGGGTGCGAGACAGAGCCAAAAGCGAGTCGGTCCTTTCTCCGGCGGTCCGGAAGCTTTCGGCAACATGCAGCGGTTGTTCAAGGACAAAATCGAAGCTGCTGGGGATGTGGCGTCCGATCATGGCTGTTGGGGTCCTGCGGTAGAGATACAACACAGGCAGCTCCGTGCTCCAAAGGCTGCGACCGCCGGAGCCCGCCTTCTACTGCTTAGTGCAAGGTATAGCCAAAAGCGAGACAGTCTCTCCCGGATCGGTTGGAGCGTACCTCGACACCGCGCGCCCATTTCAGAAGAGACATCAAAGCTGTTGTCCTTGTCGTCCTTGCAGTCCTTGCAGTCCTTGCCATGTTCGGCTGCTTAGACGCTTGGTCTTAGAAGCCTGGAAAAGAGGACCGGTGATAAATATTATTAGTCTTTAAATGTGTTGGAGAGCCGTACGTAGCACTGGCCTCAACCGGACGGCACCGCCGGCGCGGCGCTGCGTGGTTAGGCCCGCAGCGTTGGGCGAAGAAGACAAATCCTGGAGAACCATACTCCGTCTCTCGAACTATGGAGGTGCCCATGTCTCTCCTTCCAGAGCAACTGAGAGCTCTCGGCTACGCGCGAAAGCGCGGCACCGAGGCGTCTCTCGACTCCATTCAAACGAGGGTCGCCGGCACCTACTCCGCGCTCATAGCGCTCGTCGAGGCGGTCCCTGCCGATGTAGCACGCGAACGGCGCAGCACGTCCGCGTGGTCCGTGCAGGAGGTCGTCGACCATCTGGTCGAGAGCGACCGGCTGGCCGTCGACCAGCTCGGGCGGTTGCTCGCGGGGGAGTCTGTCGACAGTCCCATTCCCGCCAGCCTGCAATCGCCTCATCCTCTCGAACGGGATTGGACCGCTCTGCTCCACGAGCTTCGCGCCGTCCATCAGGACATCCTCGGCCTGCTCGCGGCCGCCACGGACGATCTCCCGCTCACCGCAACGGCACCCGTCCGGATGGTGGTCAAGTGCGCCGGCCCGGACGGGGCTCTCGAGCCCGTGTCCTGGCTCGAGCGCTTCGACTGGAAGGCCTACTCCATCCTGCTGCACGCTCACAACCGCGAGCATATCGCGCAGATAGAGCGCATCCTGAACGAGGGGCCGGGCGGCGGAGCCGCCCGGATCTCGAGTGAGGGCAGGTGAGGGGCCGCCCCTACTTCACCATCGTCACCGTCATCTTCTTGTCGTCCCGGCTGTGCAGCACGGCCAGTCCGGTCCCGGAGTAGGTCTGCCACACTTCGGCGGCCAGCAGGCGTCCTTCGACTTGCTGGAAGGTGAGGGTCTGCTGTCCCGTCAGCGCCAGGGCACGCCCGAGCCGGAATTCCATCGAGCGCTCCAGGGCGAGAGGATCCCCGCTCTCGTTCAACCAGATTTTCGCCTCGAGATCGAAGGGCGAAGGGCCGCCTTCCCTGGGCGGGGCCTCCTCGTTCCGGGCGGCCGCGGACGGATGGGGACGGATCACCAGCAACCGGGCCGGCTGCCCCTGCCAGGTCGCGCTCTCGTCGCTCAACAGCGTGGCCCCGTTCAGGAGGAAATCCATCATCTCCACCGGATCGGCCAGATCCTGGGCTTCGATGTCGTCGAGCGGCCGGGTCTCGGTTTCCACCTTGCTCTTCTTCCAGAACGAGAATCGCACGCCGGTCTCCGTCCACCACTGTTCAATTTTTCTGACACCTTTGGGGCCATAGTCGACAATGGCCCTTCCCCGCCTTTTGGTCTTGTTCAGGTGCAGGGGAGCGGATCCCCGGTGCTTGAGCTCGACATCCACCTGAATCCGCATCGGCTCCTCGCTCTGCAGCGCGGCCAGCCGCGTCCGCAGATCGGAAAGCGGCTCCGCCGTCAAAGAGCCGGAGATCAGAAAACCTCCGGCCAGAATCCACCTCAAGGCTTGTCTCTTCACGAGCTTCCTCCTCCCAGGTGAAATAGGGTTCTGGGCCTTCTGAAAACCACGAATTGCAAGCGGAATGCCCGCCTGGAGAAAGGTAAGCGCCAGGGAAAAGTGACTCTTCGGGGCTTCGAAACGGAGCAGAAGCGACCTCTTTGGAGGACATGCCATCGGTTCCCCCCAATGTAGAGACGCCCCGTGGGGCGTCTCCGAATCGGAGAGAACGGTCGGGACCGGCGGGAGGCCCCGCGGAACGTTTTTGTTTCAGGGAGGATCTCGCCGCCCCGGAGACGCCCCACGGGACGTCTCTACATTGGGAGGCGCTTCGATATCCTCCTATTGCTAACCCATAGGTGACCATGCTATTGGTATCCCATATGAGTGACCCCAAGGTGGACATCTGGCAAGGCACCCTCGCCCTGATGGTCTTGAAGACCCTGGAGACCCTGGGCCCGCTCCACGGGTACGGCATCGCCCGGCGGATCGAGCAGACGAGCGGCGACCGGCTCGAGCTTAACTACGGCACGCTCTATCCGGCTCTGCTGAAGCTCGAGCAGGAAGGCTATATCGCGTCGGAATGGGGCGTGTCGGAAAACAACCGCAAGGCCAAGTTCTACACGCTCACCCGCGCGGGCAAAAAGCAGCTCGCCCGGGAAGCGGAGGCCTGGGAGAGGACGACCGGGATCATCGCGCGGTTCCTCTCCCCCGGAGATGCGTCATGAGAGGGCTGCGCGCGCTCCTGGTGCGGCTCCGCTCGATATTCGACCGCGACCGCCTCGACGCTGAGCTCGCGGCCGAGCTCGAGAGCCATCTCGCGATGCACATCGACGACAACGTGCGCGCGGGGCTCACGCCCGAGGAGGCGCGCCGGCAGGCGCTCCTGAAGCTCGGCGGCGTCGCGCAGACCGAAGAGCGCTACCGCGACCGCCGCGGCCTTCCCGGGCTCGAAAACCTGGTCCGCGATCTCCTCTTCGGCGTCCGCATGCTGCGCAGAAACCCCGGCTTCACCGCCGTCGCCGTGCTGACCCTGGGGCTGGGCATCGGCGCCAACACCGCGATCTTCAGCATCGTCAACGCCGTGCTCCTCCACCCGCTCCCCTTCCCGCGGTCCGAGGAGCTCGTCATCGTCTGGGCGACGAACGCGGACAACGGCAACTTCGAAGACGTCACCTCCTATCCCAATTTCGAGGACTGGCAATCCGCGAGCCGGAGCTTCGAGCGCCTGGCAGCCTTCACGACACGCGGCATGACCCTTTCCGGCGGCGAGCAGGCGGAGCAGGTGCCGGCGGTCCAGGTCACGCCCGGATTCTTCGAGATCCTGCGTGCCGCGCCGGCCCTGGGGCGGACCTTCCGGCCCGAAGAGGCGGACGAAGGCGCCCCCCGCGTCGCCCTGCTCTCCGACGGCGCCTGGAAACGGCACTTCGCAGGCCGCGCGGACATTCTGGGCCGGACGGTGCGGGCGAACCAGGCGGAGTGGACGATCGTCGGGGTCATGCCGCCGGGCTTCCGGTTCGCTCCCGAGGAGGCGGAACAGCTCTACGTGCCCCTGGTCCGCGATTCGGACCGCAACCACGGATACCTGCGGGTGCTGGGCCGCCTCGCGCCGAACGTGGACCTCTCGAAGGCGCAGGCCGAGATGGACGTGATCACACAAGCTCTGGAGCGCCAGCATCCGAGGTCGAACGAAGGCGTCGGAGCCCGAGTCGTGCCGCTCCTGGACGCCCTGGTCGGGCGCGCCCGGATGCCTCTCGCGATCCTTCTGGGCGTCGTGATGCTCGTGCTGCTTATCGCGTGCACCAACGTGGCGAACCTGCTTCTGGCGCGGAGCGCAACGCGCCAGAGAGAGCTCGCCTTGAGGGCCGCGCTGGGCGCCGGCCGGAAGCGGCTCTTGCAGCAGTGGCTGACCGAAAGCACGCTGCTCGCGCTC
>DATHUD010000243.1:0-15201 GCA_035462575.1 Thermoanaerobaculia bacterium
TGCTGCTCGCGGGAGCCGCCGGGCGGTTGAGCCGCAGGCCCCGGCTGGCCCCCTTCGTGAATCACCCCGCGGCCGGCCCTCTCACGTTGGTCCCCCTCGTCTTCCTGTTCGGGACCTTCGGAAGCATCGCCGTGACAGAGCCACTGGATTTGAAGGCATTCCTGATGCTGGCGGGGGGTGTGGGATTTCTGGTGAGCCTTCTGTCCGGCCTCTGGTTCTACGCTCTCAACCTTCTGTTCAACAGACCCGAGCGGGCTTATACCCGGCAGGTCGCGCTCACTTCCTCTTTCATCCTTCTGTTCCTTTCCTCTCAACTCGCCCAGCCTGGGTTTCTTCTCGGAATCGCCCTCTCAGGTGTCCTCGCCGGCCCGTTTGCGGGAATTGTGATCGCAGGCCGGTGGCTGGCTCCGCTCCGACTCAGCGACCTGAGAGACCCGCGCCTTCCCCGCCCCTTGCGAAAACGGCTTGGCAGGATAGCCCTCACCGCGATCCTACCCTTCGGTGGGCTGGCCCTTCCGTGGTGGGGCGAGGTACGACGCCGGTATGGATCGGAGATCGATCGCCAGGCGGCACGCCTTCGCGAGCAGCAAGCTGAGGAGGAAGCCGGAATCGACCGAGCGGGCTTGTAATCAAGCCTGTAAGACCCGCTCCCGCAGAATCGCAACCTTCCCGGCCTCCGCGGCCCGATGCCGCGGAGTGCCTCTCCCTTCGCATCCCCGCAGCCTGTGATCACATCAATGAATCCATCGATCCAGTCCGCCGGAAACGCACAAGCTCGAGGTCAAGGCCTGGTACGCGGACGGCACCATTTCCGTGCGGAAAGTGAACGTGACCGTGCCGTAAGCGGGGCACGGATCCGGTCCTACGCCGCCGCCCCGATCCCCCGCGAGAGCGTCCGCCGGAGCCGGCCGGCGTAGCGCTCGACCTCTCCGCGCAGGGCGGCGGAGTCCGCGGGGGAGGCGTGCTCCAGGGCCTCGGCGGCCAGGGTGTGGCGGCCGGTCTGGAAGGCGAGGTAGGCCAGGGTGTAGAAGCCGAGTTGGACGGGCTCGGGTCTCGCGGTGCGGCTTCTCCGGGCCACGGCGTCGGTCAACAGAGCGAGCTCGCGCTCGTCCAGATCCAGCTCGACGGCGGCTCCCGCCAGGTCCCAGGCGATGTCCTGAGGGCCCACGAGGTCGTTGCCCCGGTGATGATCGAGGGCGTCGGCCTTCAGGATCCTCCCTTCGGCGGTCACCAGCCACTCCCAGGCGTGCATCCGGTTGTCCGAAAGGATGGGCCGCTCGAGGCTCGACAGGCGGGAGAGCTTGTCCCACCAGGCGCGGACCTCCTCCCCCCAGCCGGGACCGAGCGCCCGCTTGGTGTTGAAGGCGGACATCTCGAAGAGCTTCACGGGGGAGGCGCCGCGGGCGTCCGCCGGGGCCGGGAAGCGCTCGGCGCGGAAGGCCAGATAGCGGGCGAGGGTGTCGAGGAGTGCCAGGCGGTCCACCTCGGGAGCGAGGGGGAGGGGGCGGGCGTCTTCGAGCCACGCCCCTACGAGGAACCCGTGGCGCAGCCCGGAGACGGGAGGGATGAGCCCCTCGGCTTCGAGCGGCTTCGCGAGCTCCAGCTTCTCCCGGCCGTAGCGGCCGAGGCCGGCGAACTTGAGGAGCCAGCGTTGCCCCCGGGCCGTCACCAGGTACTTGCGGCGCTCCCCCTGGACGTCCGCCGCCGGCCACTGGGCACGATCCTCAAAATGCTTCGCCCGCCAGCGGCCGGCGCTCACGTCTTCGGGAGCCTCCTCGGCCGGGCCGGTCAGGTCCTCCACCCAAAGCGCCAGGGGCCAGCGGGCTCCGGGCCCGGCGAAGACGGTCTCGAGCTCCGCCACGTGCCGGCGGGCCTTGTCCCACCGCTGCCGGTGGCGCTCGCTCGCGTAGGGGCCGAGGTTGCCTTCGTGACTGGGGAAAAAGGACAGGGCCTCCGGCGCCACACCCCGGTCTTCCAGCCAGTCGGCCACGGAGCCGAAGGAGCTGCCGGAGAGGCCGGGCCCCTCGTCCACCACGGCGTAGCGGGGCCGGACCGTGCCCTCGCCCAGGAGCTCGCGGCCGAGGCGTTGGCCGATGGCGAGCTTCCTCTGGAAGGGATGCCCTCCGGGCCGCACGCTCGCGAGCGTGGCCCGCTCCCCCGCCACCGCCGCCACGGCCGCCGCGAGGCCCGTGCCGATGCTCCGGATTCCGATCACCCGGAGCGGCCCTGCACCCTCGTCCCGCAGGGCCTCGGCCGCGCAGAAATAGGTCTCGGGATAGAGCCCGTAAAAGGCGTACCCCTCGGGCACGGAGACGGAGACCGTTTCGGGCAGCGGGAGATCCAGGAGAGCGTCCAGGGCGCTCTCGATCCCGCCCGTGGCGCAGCGCACCGACGCTCCCGGCGGGAGCGCCCCGAATGTGCGGAAGGAGGGGAGGAGCACTTCGGCGACCGCCCGCGTGAGCCGCGACGCCGCCTCCCCCACCGGGGTCGGCTTCTCCTCGCCCTGGGCCGCGAGCTGCTGGTCCAGAAGCCCCTGCTCCAGCTCCCCCGCCTCCACGAGGAGGTCGGCCAGGACCGCGTGGCGCTCGATCCGCAGGTCGAGCGCGGCGAGCCGCTCCAAACCTTCGCGGATTCGAGCGGCCTTCTCCCGGGGGTCCTCGACCCGTTTGGCGTCTCCGTAGACGAGCATGGTCGGGACGAAATGGATGCAAACGTCGGACCCGCATTGACCGTCAGGACGGCGCAACCTTCCTGTAAATCCCGCGTAAAACCTTCCACGCCCGCGTTTCGACCCAAAAACCGCCATGCTAGAGTGCCGAACGTGAACAAACAGAAAGCCCTCCTCGCCCTGGCCCTCGCTGCCGCGCTGATCGCCGGCTGCTCCTCTCCCGCGGAAAAAGAAGGAGCTCCCGGCGCGGCTTCCCCGTCGCCTTCCGGCAAGAAGTTCCTGAGCCTGGGGACCGCTCCTCCGGGCGGCGCCTTCTTCGTGATCGGCGGCGCCTTGACCGAGGTGTTGAACGACAACGCCGGAGAGAACGGCTGGCGGATCACCGCCGAGGCGACCAAGGGGACGCAGGAGAACATCCGGCGGCTTTCCCGGGGAGAGCTCGATCTGGCGCTCGCGAACGCGGCCATCACCTACTTCGCCACACGCGGCGAGGAAGGGTGGGAGCAGAAGCACGACGTACAGAGCGTGATGACGCTCGCTCCCAACGTGGCCCTGTTCCTCACGCCGCGAAGCTCGGGGCTCACGAAGATCGCGGACCTCCGGGGCAAGCGGGTGGTGATCGGGCCGGCGGGCGCGGGATTCGAGTACTTCGTGCGCCCCATCCTCGCGGCCCACGGCATGACACTGGAGGACTTCACAGCGCTGAACGCCTCCCAGTCCGCCGCCGTGGACATGCTGGCCGACGGCGCGGCCGACGCGGTGTTCGTGGGCGGCGCGGTGCCGACCGCTTCAATCACCCAGGCGGCCACGTCGCAGGACATCGTCTTCATCCCCTTCGATCCCGCGGCCATGGACAAGCTGGTGGCCCAGTACCCGTTCTTCGAGAGGGTGACGGTCCCCGCCAACACCTACAAAGGGATGGCGGCGGACTTCCCCACCCTGAACGTGGGCTCGCTCCACCTCATCACCGCGGCCAGTCAGGACGAGGAGATGGTCTACCAGGTGACGAAGACGCTGTGGACCAACCGGGAGAAGGTGGTGCAGAAGCACGCGGCCGGCAAGGCCATCAACCCCGGGGTGGTGGTGAAGGATCCGGGCACGCCGTTCCACCCGGGCGCCATCCGTTTCTACCGCGAGATCGGCATCTGGCCGGACCGGCCGGCCTCCCCGACTGCTCCGCCTGCCGGGCCTGCCGCCGGCTAAAGATCGCCATGAGCCTCGAACGCATCCGCCGCGCGGCGGTCCTGACCTTCGCCGTCGCGCTGCCGGTCTTCACCCTGGTCGAGGTCAACTACCCACAGATCACCCCGCAGGGGGAGCTCGCGCTCTTCGCTCTCTTCGGGATCGCGCTCTGTTTCCTCAAAGACCATCCGCGCAAGCGGCCGGCGCTCTCGCTCGCGTCGGACCTGCTCCTGGCTCTCGCGACCGTGCTCGTCTTCGGCTACGTGCTGATCCACAACGAGCCGGCGTTCCAGGGTTTGTGGTGGGACACGGCCTCGCTCGGCAACCGGGCCGGGATGGAGAGGCCGCTCGACCTCTTCGTCGGCGCGGTGGGGCTCGTCCTCGTCCTCGAATCCACGCGGCGGGCCCTGGGGCTGGCGCTGCCGATCCTCTCGGCGATCTTCCTCCTCTACGCGAAGATCGGTCCGGTTCTGCCCGACTGGCTCCTCCCCCACCGGGGGTATGACGCGGAGCGGATCATCGGCCAGAGCTTCCTCCAGAGCCAGGGGGTCTTCGGCGTCGCGCTTTCGGTGATGTTCAGCTACGTGTTCCTCTTCGTGGTCTTCGGCGCGCTGCTCGAAGCCACGGGGGCCACGGAGTTCATCATCGCGTTTGCGCGGCGGATCTTCCGGGGGAGCCCGGGTGGGCCGGCCAAGGTGGCGGTTTTGGGGAGCGGCCTCATGGGCTCGATCTCGGGGAGCGCGGTCGCGAACGTGGCCACGATCGGCACGTTCACCATCCCCCTGATGAAAAGCTCGGGGTTCAAACCCCATGTGGCCGCAGGCGTCGAGGCGGCGGCGAGCTCGGGCGGCGCGCTCATGCCGCCGGTGATGGGCGCGGGCGCCTACATGATGCTCGAGATCATCGATCCGCCGGTCACCTATCTGGGCGTCATCAAGGCGGCGCTGATTCCGGCCATCCTCTACTACTTCTCGCTGTTCATGTTCGTCCACTTCCAGGCGAAGCGGATGCACATCGGGGTGGCCCCCATGGGCCAGGAGGAGCTGGATTCCGGGCGCCTCCGCTTCGAAGGGCTGGTCTTCCTCTCCGGCCTCGTGACGCTCATGGCCTTCCTCCTCTCCGGCTTCTCCGTGTTCCGGGCCGCGACGCTCGCGCTCGGCGCCGTGGTGATCACGAGCTCGCTCCACCCGCGGACGCGGTTGAACGGAAAGAAGATCCTGAAGGTGTTCACGAGCTCCTCCTTCGGCGGCGTATCGCTCATCTGCGCGGCGGCATGCGTGGGGATCGTGCTCGGCGTCGTCACGCTCACGGGGATCGGCACCCGGCTTCCGGTCGTCATCATGAGCGTCGCCGGGGACAACCTGCTCCTCGCGCTCATCATGATCATGATCTCGTCGCTTATCCTGGGGATGGGGCTGCCCTCGGCCGTCTGCTATCTGCTGATGGCGACGCTTATCGGGCCGGTCCTGGGCGAGCTCGGGGTGATCCCGCTCGCGGCCCACCTCTTCATCTTCTATTTCGGGATGATGTCGATGGTGACGCCGCCGGTGGCCCTCGCGGCCTACGCGGCGAGCTCGATCGCGGGGAGCAACATCCTCGCGAGCAGCAACGCGGCCTTCCGGGTCGCGCTCGTGGGCTTCACGCTGCCGTTCATCTTCGTCTTCCGCCCCGCGCTCCTGATGCTCTCACCGGACGGCGGGCCGGCCCCGCTCACCGCCATCTTCGTGGCCACCACGATCGCGATCTGCGGGATCGTTCCGCTCGCCGCGGCTCTCGCCGGGTTCCTGGTGCGCCCCTTAAGTCTGGGCGCCCGGGCGATCCTGCTCGTGGCCTCTTTCTGCTCTCTCCTGCCGGACCCGACTCCGCTCCTCACCCGCTGGGGGCTCTCGACGCTCGACTTCACCGGGATCGTGCTTTTCCTCCTGGTGCTCGGCTACCAGTGGCGGGGCGCGGCGCGGGAGCGGGCGGCCCGTCCGGCGGCGGCGTAGAGGAGCACGGACGAGCACGGACTGACACAGACCTCCACGGACAGAGGGTGTTCGTCCGTGAAAGTCCGTGCTCGTCCGTGTTCCCCTCACAATGCTCGACACGTCAACCATTGACCCCGTACACTTAGGCCATGGGAGACGAGAGCACACTGCAACAGGAGATCCGGCAACGGAGACCCTTCCGCTCCCTGGGACAGGAGGCGACGTTGGGCTTGATGCGCACCACGGATCTCGTGCGCCGCGCGATTGCCCGATTGCTCGAGCCGTATGACATGACCCCTCAGCAGTACAACGTCCTGCGGATCCTCCGCGGGGCCGGGGAGGAGGGGATCCCCACTCTGGAGATCAGCGACCGGATGATCGAGCAGGCGCCGGGCATCACCCGTCTCCTCGACCGGCTGGAGGCCAAGAAGCTCGTGCGGCGGCAGCGCTGCCCCGAGGACCGGCGGCAGGTGCTCTGCTGGCTCACACCGGAAGGTACGGATCTCCTCAAGCGCCTGGACGAGCCGGTGAACGCAGCGGACGCAACGGCCATGGCCATGCTGTCTCCGGACGAGCAGAAGGAATTGATCCGGCTGCTGGACAAGGTCCGGGCGGGCGGCTCGCTATAGTTCCGCTCTGTGAAAACCAACGCCGCCCGCCTCCTCGACTCCTTAGGCATCCCCTACGAGCTCCGCGACTACGAGGTCGACCCGGACGACCTCACGGCCGAGTCGGTCGCGCAAAAGATCGGCCTTCCTCCCGAGCAGGTGTTCAAGACCCTGGTGGCCCGGGGAGACCGGACGGGCGTGCTCCTGGCGGTGGTGCCGGGGGACTCCGAGCTCGACTTGAAGGCCCTCGCCCGCGTCTCCGGGGACCGCAAGGTGGACACTGTGCCCTTGAAAGAGGTCCAGCCGCTCACCGGGTACATCCGGGGCGGAGTGACGGCGCTCGCGGGCAAGAAGGACTACCCCGTATTCGTGGACGAGACGATCGAGCTCTTCGACGTGATCTCCATCTCCTCCGGAGCGCGGGGGACGCAGATCCTGCTCGCGCCCGGGGACTACCTGCGGGCGGTGCGGGGGACCGTGGGGGCGATCTCCAAGGAGAAGGAATGACACACCGCCGCCCCGCTTCCTGGCGTAGAATATAGGTAGGGTTGCATGAGTCCTCCGCCCTGGCGGGTCTCTCCCTCCCATGACCGAACCTGGAATCCCTCGCGCCGTCGACACCGCCGCCCTGCTCCGGAAGCTGGGCGTGAGCCTTCCGGGTCCCGTGGCGATCCAGAAGACGACCTCCGCGACCGCTCCCGCCCCGCGCTTCGACCCCCTGGGCGGGCCGGCCCGGTCGTTGCGGGGCGATCTCTCGTCGAAAAAGGTCCTCCACATCACCAACGGCGACATGGCGGCCGACCGGCTCCGCCTCGCGGGCGTCCCCGGCACGGTCTCCATCACCGCCGACGTGCTCCACGAGGGGCCGGCGCCCGCGGGGCTGCCGCCGGAGCGGTGGCGCAAGGTGCGCGCCCGCTATCTCGCCGAGAGCGGGTACGACGACTACGACCGCTGCCTCGCCACCCTGACCGCGTGGGACCACCAGATCGAGAGCGCGCCAGAGTACGACGAGGTCGTCCTCTGGTTCGAGCACGACCTGTTCGACCAGCTCCTCCTGATCCGCATCCTGGACTGGTTCGCGGGCCGGAACCTGGGGAGGGCGGAGCTCTCGCTCCTCTGTATCGGCGAATTTCCCGGCGTCGAGCCCTTCCACGGCCTGGGGGATCTCACCCCGGAGCAGATGGCCTCGCTCGTGGACCGGCGGCGGCACGTGAACGAAGGGCAGAAGCTCCTCGCGCGGGACGCCTGGCGGGCCTTCTGCGCCTCCTCCCCCACCGGCCTCGAAGAAATCCTGCGGCGGGACACCTCCGCCCTCCCCTTCCTCGCCGGGGCGCTCCGCCGTCACCTCGAAGAGTTCCCGTCGGTCCAAAACGGCCTCTCCCGCACCGAGCGCCAGGCCCTCCTGGGGGTGGCTGCCGGTCATACCACCTTCGAGACCCTCTTTGCGGCCACGCAGCGCATGGAAGAGCGGATTTTCCTGGGCGACACCTCGTTCCTGCGCAACCTGCGGGTGCTGGCCTCCGGCTCGCGCCCCCTCCTTCGCCTGGAGTCCGCACCGGGCAGCTCGCTGCGCTCGACGAGGATCACCTTGACCGCTACCGGCCGCGACGTGCTGGAGAACCGGGACGACTGGGTCCACATCCACGGCCTCGACCACTGGCTGGGCGGCGTCCACCTCCAGGGCTCCGAGGCCGCCTGGCGATGGGACGCGGAAGCCGGGCGGCTGGTGAGGCGAGCCGACGGCTCCTGACCCTCGCCGGAAATAGCTCTCGGCTCTCGGGAGTTTTCTCGGAACAGAGGAGAGACTCCAACGATGCGACAGCCCTGGGTGAGATTCCGTCAAATTCAACGCGCAAGCCTTGCCGCCGTCCTGCTCCTCCTCGGAGCGGCGGTCGCGCCGGCGCGCGCCGAATCCATCCTCGACGATCCCCTGTTCCAGCAGGATGCGAAGCAGGGGCTTCACTTTCTCTACGACATGGACTTCGGGGCCGCCGACGAAGTGTTCGGCAAGATCACCGCTCGGTACCCGGACCACCCGGTCGGCCCCTTCCTCCAGGCCCTGATCCCCTGGTGGTCGATCCAGCTCGAGCCGGACGACACGTCGCAGGACGAGACGTTCATCGCGGCCATGGACCGGGTGATCGACGTCTGCGACCGCCGTCTCCGGCAGAGCCCGAACGATGTCGACGCGATGTTCTTCAAGTCAGGGGCTCACGCCTTCCGGGGGCGCATCCACTCCGACCGCCGCCGCTGGCTGAAGGCCGCGCGGGACGGGCAGAACGCCCTGGGCTACTTGAAGAAGGTTTCCAAGCTCGAGCCCGACAACGACGACCTCTATTTCGGGATCGGGCTCTTCGACTACCTCGCGGACACGGCGCCGAAGCGCTACAAGGTGCTCCGGCCGTTCAAAGTCTTCTTCCCCAAGGGGAACCGCGAGCGGGGTCTCCAGGAGCTCCACCGGGCGATGACCCAGGGGCAGTTCGTACCCACGGAGGTCGCCTTCACCCTCCTCCAGATCCACTACGTCTTCGAGCAGGATTACCGGGAGAGCCTGCGCTACGTCGAGTGGCTGCGAGCACGGCATCCGGACAACTCGCTCTTCCACCTCTACGAGGCGCGGGTCTACGAGCAGTTGGGCGACCTCGGGACGGCCCGGCGGGCCCTGAACGAGATCCTCGACCGCCACGCCAAGGGGCAGAGCGGCTACACGGACGCCGTGGCCGAGCGCTCGCTCTACCTGCTCTCCCGGGTCGAGATGCGGTACCACCGCTTCGACGTGGCCCTGGCCCACATCGAGCACCTGGAGAAGCTCACCTCCAGCCGGCGCGACCTGCCGAGCGATTACAGGGGGCTCTCGCGTCTGCGCCGCGGCATGGTCCACGACGCCAAGGGCGAGCGGACCCAGGCGGTCCGCTGCTACAAGGACGTGCTGGCGATGAAGGACTTCGACAACGACAGCGCGCGCGACCGCGCCAAGATCTACCTGAAGAAGCCCTACAAGGGCTGAGGATCGGGCTTGCGCCGCAACGCGTAGATCAGCAGGCCCACGACGATCGCGACCGCTCCGGCGAGCAGGTTCCAGGCGCTCGCCGAGGAGGCGAAGACCACGCACAGGAGCGCCGCGGCGATCGGAATCACAGGGCCCCCGGGGAGCTGCACCGCGCCCTGCCGCCCGAGCTTCTTCCTGAGCACGGGGACGGCGAGCGCGGTGCCGAAGTAGGTGGCGAGCCGCGCGACCGCCGAGAGGAGGGCCAGCTCTTCGAACGAGCCCGTGAAGGCCAGGGGGAGCGCGATGGCGGTCTGCGTGAGCACCGCGATCCAGGGGGTGCGGAACCGGGGGTGGAGATCCGTGAGAGCGCGAGGGCCGAAGCCGTCCTTGGCCAGGGCCCAGAGGTAGCGCGGCCCGGAAAGGACCGTGTTGCTGTTCGTGCCGAGGATCGAAAGGGCGGCGCCGACCGTCATGAGGAGGCCGCCCCAGCCGCCGAGGAAGCGCTGCGCGGCATCGGCCAGCGGGGTCTGGGACTCCGTGACGCCGGGGAGCGTTCCCAGGGCCACCCACTGCACGGCCGTGTAGATCAGGGTGACGATCACGATCTGGACGATCAGGGCGAAGGGCACGTCCCGGCGCGGGTTCTTGAACTCGCCGGCCGGCGCCGCCGTGTTCTCGAAGCCGGCGTAGGCGAAGAGGAGAAGCAGCACCGCGCCGCCCAGGCTCCCTTCGGGCCTGGGCTCGACCGACATCGCGAGGCTCGGGTCGGCCACCAGGATCCCGGCTCCGATGAAGATCAGGAGCGGCAGGGTCTTGGTGACCGCCAGGAACACGGCCGTCCGCACCCCCGACTTGACGCCCACCACGTTGATCGCCGTGAGCGCCAGGAGAGGGATGGCGATCGTGAGCGCCCGCCCCCATCCCCGGTTGGCTTCGGGCCAGAGATAACCCATGGCCTGGGCGAAGCCCACCGAGAGCGACGCCACGGACGACACCCGGGCGAGCCAGGTCATCCACCCCACCTCGAACCCGATCAGATCCCCGAACGCCTCCCGGGTGTACACGTACGCGCTCCCGGGCCGGTCGAAGTAGCTCGCCGCCTCGGCAAAGCAGAGCACCAGGAGGAGCACCGCGAATCCCGCGACCACCACCGCCCCCACGCTCGCCGACCCCAGTTGCGCCGCCGCGGCCGCGGGCAGCAGGTACACGCCGCTGCCGATGACGTCGTTGATCGAGAAGCCCACGATCTCCCAGCGGGAGACGGCGCGCCGGAAGCCGGGGGCGGAGGATTCGGGCTCGGGAGCGAGATGTGGGGTCGCCAAGGTGCGGAGATCCTATTCCCCTTCCCGGCCCAAAGGAAGACCGGGAACAACCCTCCGCCCTGATCCCGTTGAACCGTTTGCCATGAGACAGATCGCCCCCCTCCTCGCCCTCCTTTTCCTCCTCCCCGCCGCCTTACCCGCCGCTGCACAGAACGACTTGCGGGAGGAGCTGCTGCGCCGGATCAACGCGGAGCGGCGCGAGGCCGGGTCTCCTCCCCTGCGGCTGTCGGCGCCGCTCACCCGGGTGGCCCAGGGGCAGGCGGAGGAGATCGGGCGGCGCAACTCTTCCCGGCTCGAGGCGGGCTCCCCCGAGGTCCTCCACGAGAGGATGGAGCGGGCGGGGTACAACGCCCACGCGTGGACGGAGAGCGTCGCCGCCACGCCAGGCGGGGTCGACGCCGTGATCCGCAACTGGCAGCGCGGCGACTCCCAGACGTTCCGGAGGCTCCTGGACCCGCAGTACCGCGACCTGGGGATCGGCCTCTCCCGGGTCCGCGGGACACCGCTCTACACTTTTCTCTATGCCATCCCCCAGGGCGACTACTTCACCCGCGAGACGACGGGCCTGCGCGATGTCGAACGGGTGCGCGCCGAGATCCTGGCCGCGGTCAACGCCGAGAGAAAGAAGGCGGGGGCGCCGCCCCTGCGCTCCAACTCTCTGCTCGACAAGGCGGCCCAGCGGCACGCCCAGGACATGCTATCCCGCGGCTACTTCGCCCACGAGAGCCTGGAGCGCAAGACCGTGCGCGAGCGGGCGCGGGAGGCGGCCTACGACTGGCGCGCCATCGGCGAGAACATCGCCGAGGGGCAGTTCTCCGTCGACGAGGTCATGAGGACCTGGATGAACAGCCCGGGCCACCGCAGGAACATCCTCGATCCGGCCTTCAAGGAGCTGGGCGTCGGGCTCGCCCTGGGCCGGAGCGGCAGCGGCTACCGGGTCCTCTGGGCGCAGGCGTTCGGAACCGCCCGGAAGAAGTAGGAGTCTGACCACCAAGCCTCTCTTCTCGGGTCGAACCTCCGAAAGCCGACCTGAAAGGTTGAAGCCTCAAAAGCAAGCTTGCTCTGCCGCGTTCAAGTTTGAGACGGCGCACGACGGGCTTGCCCGCTGGCGGTGAAGCTTGCCACGCGGCGTTCAAGCTTGCTGCGTCCCGCTTGAAGACTGGCCACCCGGGCGCAAGCTCGCGGCGAAGAGAAGCAAGCTTGTGTCACCTCACTCCGAGCTTCGCCCCGGCGGCTCGAGCTCGAACCGCCGCGCACAAGCTTCGACGGGCCAAGTCAGCCTTGCCTGGGGTTGTTCAAGCCTGGCTCGGCAATCTCAAGCTTGCTCCCGTCCGGACCAGGCTTGAGCTCGCCCGGGCGAAGCTTCGTCCGGGTGGAGCAAACTTGCTCTCCCGAAACAAGCTTCCTGACCCTCGCCTGGAGTATCATATTGCCAACTTTCGATTGGATGAGACGCCGTTGCCGTGATCGCTTGGATCCGCTGGCTCGCTTGCGCCCTGGCGCTGGCCCTCGGTCTGCCCGCCGCCCGGGCGCAGACCGTAGAGGATTGGCTCGCCCGCTTCAACCGGGAGCGGGCGGAGGCCGGCGCGCCTCCTCTCCGGCTCTCCCCGGTCCTGACTCAGGTAGCCCAGCGGCAGGCGGAGGAGATGGCGAGGAACGGACGGCGGCTCCAGTCCCCTCCGGCCGAGGCGATCTCGGAGCGGCTGCGGCGGGTGGGCTACTCGGCCCACGACTGGCGCGAGCATTTCGTGCTCTCGGAGGCGGCCCCCGAAACCGTGCTCGCCGGCCTGCGCCGGAAGGCGAGCTCCCGGGCGGCCCTGGACGAGCACTACCGGGACCTGGGCGTCGGCACCGCCATAGCCGACGGCGTTCCGCTCTACGTCTTCCTCTTCGGATGGCACCAGGGGGATTACTTCGCCAGCGCCACCGCGAGGCTCGAAGACCGGGCGCGGATCGCGGCCGAGATGCTGGCGCGGGTCAACGACGTCCGCCGGCGGGCAGGGCTGCCGCCGCTCGCGCCCAATCCTCTCCTCGACCGGGTATCCCAGGAGCACGCGGAGGACATGCTCGTGCGTTCCTACTCCGGGCACCGGTCGCCCGAGGGGCTCGACCCTTCCGAGCGGGCACGGGCGAGCGGCTACCGCTCCGGGATCGGCGAAAACATCGTCGAGCAGCGCTTCTCCGCCGACGAGGCGCTCACGGCCTGGCTGGGCAGCCCGGGGCACCGCAGCAACATCCTCGACCCGGGCTGCCGCGAAGTCGGCCTGGGGCTCGCCGTGGGAGCGGGCTATGATGCGGCTCCCGGAGGCTACCGTGTGATCTGGGTCCAGAGCTTCGGGAGGGGGAACTGATGGAGCGGTGGAGCGTCGGCATCCTGATCTTCGACAACGTCGAGGTGCTCGACTTCGCGGGCCCCTTCGAGGTCTTCTCGCGCACCCGGCTCACCCCCGGCATCGAGTCCCGCCGCTCGGAGGAGAGCGCGCCCTTCGATGTCTTCACGGTCGCGAAATCCAAAGAGCCGGTCACCGCGACCGGCGGGCTCGTGGTCGTCCCCCGCTACGGCTTCGCGGATGCGCCGCCGATCGACCTCCTGGTCGTGCCCGGCGGCTTCGGCACCCGCGTGCTGCTCCAGGACGAAGAGACCCTGGAGTGGATCCGGAACACCGCCATGGCCGCGCGGCAGGTCACCTCGGTCTGCACGGGCTCTCTCCTCCTCGGCACGGCCGGCCTCCTCGAGGGCCGCCGCGCCACCACCCACTGGGCCTCGCTCGACCTCCTCGACTCCCTGGGCGCCGGGGTCACCGTCGAGCGGACCCTCCGGGTTGTCGACGACGGCGTCATCACCTCGGCCGGCGTGGCCTCGGGGATCGACATGGCCTTCTACGTCGTCGAGCGCCTCTTCGGCCGCGAGGTGGCGGACGAGACGGCGAAGTACATCGAGTACCGGCGGGAGCGCGGGAATATTTGAGCGCCCTGTAGTCAACCCGCGGGAGAGATCCCGCGGCCTCGAATCCTCTCTCCTCGTTCATCCTGAGTGCCACGCACTAAGACCTGGGCCAAAACTGGAATTTGGTGTTCCCCCCTCCGGTTTTCCCTGGTGCGAGGACCGACAGCCCCCGAGGCCGCCTGGTCCGGCAAGGAGATTGAAATGACTGAGCGTTTGACTCTTCCCGTCCTCCCCCTGAGGGACTTCGTGCTGTTCCCGGGTGTCACGGCGCCGATCAACGCCGGCAAGCCGGCGACCCTGAAGGCGATCGAAGCCGCTCTCAACACGCCCGAGAGGCTGGTCTTTGCCGTCTCTCAGCGCGAGGACGTTCAACAGGTCACCCCCGAGCTGGTTCACACCATCGGCACGGTGGCCCGCATCGGCCAGATCCAGCGGGGTCTCGCGGGTGTTCAGCTCCTCCTCCACGGCGAGCATCGCGGCATCGCGATGAAGATCGCCGAGAAGGACGGCCATCTCGTGGCTGTTGTGCGCGAGGCCGAGGAGATGAAGCCGCTCAATCCGCAGGATCCGGCCTTCGTCGCCCTCTTCCGCGAGCTGCGGGAGCGGGCCGCAGAGCTCGGCACGAAGTCGGGCCTGCCTGAAGAGGCCGTCCAGCAGGTGCTCGAGGGGGTCGAGGAGCCGGGCCGGCTCGCCGACCTGGTCGCCGGCTACACCGACCTGGGCAAGGCGCAGCGCCAGAGCCTTCTCGAGGCCCTCTCCGTCGAGGAGCGGATGCGGCGGGTGCTGATCCACGTGCAGCGGCAGCTCTCGGTCCTCGAAGCCCAGGAGGACATCAAGTCCAAGGTGCAGGAGGAGCTGGGCGACCGCCAGCGCGAGATGTTCCTGCGCGAGCAGCTCCGGGCCATTCAGAAGGAGCTGGGGGAGGGCGAGGGCGGCAACGACATCGAGGAGCTCCGCGAGAAGCTGGCGGCGCTCGAGCTGCCCGAGGAGGCCCGGAAGGAGGTCGACCGCGAGCTCGGCCGCCTCGGCCGGATGGGCCGGGAGGCCATGGAGTCCCAGGTGATCCGCACCTACCTGGAGACGATCGCCGAGCTGCCGTGGAACGTCCGGAGCGAAGAGCACCTGGACATCCCCGAGGCGTCGCGGATCCTCGAAGAGGACCACTACGCGCTGGGCGACGTGAAGGACCGGGTGCTGGAGTTCCTGGCCGTCCGCCAGCTCCGGCAGGATGAGGCCGAGCGCCTCAAGGCGGAAGAGAGCGAGGGCGAGGAGCCGGTTGAGGCCGAGGCCCAGGCGAAGGGGGACAAACCCGCGGACGAGAAGACCGAGAAGGCGCGTTCCAACAAGGGACCGATCCTGCTCTTCGTCGGCCCCCCCGGCGTGGGCAAGACCTCGGTCGCCAAGTCGATCGCGCGGTCCATGGGCCGCAAGTACGTCCGCATCTCCCTGGGCGGCGTGCGCGACGAGGCGGACATCCGCGGCCACCGGCGCACCTACGTGGGCGCCATGGCGGGC
>DATHUD010000244.1:0-4202 GCA_035462575.1 Thermoanaerobaculia bacterium
CTTCTCCTCCCCCTGGCCGCCTGCGCAACCGGCGCGCGGCCGTCCGGCGAGGTGGGCCCTCCAGTGGCCTTCGAAGAAGAGGAGGCCGTGTCCGCCCCGGCACAGTCGGGGGATCGCTTCGGCGCGGCCCTGGACCTCCAGCGGCAGGGCCTTCTGGACGAGGCGGCGGACGAGTGGAGAGCGCTCCTCGACAGCGATCCGGATCACGGGCGGGCGCACGCGCGGCTGGCCGCCGTGCTCGATCTTCTGGGGGATGAGGAGGGCGCGCGCGAGCACGCCGAGGAGGCGCAGCGGTTGGGGAGCCCCGTGCCGGTCCTCGCGAGCTCTCTCAAGACGGCGAAGGCCGCCGCGGCCGCCGCTCCCCAGATCGGGCCGCAGGTGCGGGTCGACGCAGGAGGCTACTCGATCGAGCCCGCCGCCCTGACCACGGAGGCCGCCCCCTCCCAGGTGTTCGCCTCGTGGTACGACACCCGCCAGATCCCGGGCACCCCGGAAACGCTCACCCGGCAGGTCCTCGCCACGAGCACGAACGGCGGTCAGACCTGGACGGAAACCCTGCTCGACCTGCCGGACGACCTGCGCTCGCGGATCGCGGCGGACCCGATGCTCGCCCACGACCCGAGGACCGGCACGACCTGGGTGGGCGGCGTGAGCCTGGGCAACAACTCCAGCGTCTACGTCTACCGCAAGGACGCGGGGGCGGCGGGGTTCGGTCCGGCCATCAAGGTCTTCAAGCACGCGGCCATCGACAAGCCGTGGATGGCCGCCGGGGCCGATCCCCAGAATCCCGAAAAGACCCGTCTCTACGTGGTCCACAACCTGGGCCTCCAGGTCTCGGCGGACCTCGGAAGCACCTGGACGCCCCCCGTAGCGCTCGGCCAGTACCCCGCGTTCCAGCCCCGGACGGGGCCGAACGGCGAGCTCTACATCGCCTATTGGGACCTGGCGGATGGAATCCTGATCCGCCGCAGCTTCGATGGCGGGAGAACGGTGAGCGAGCCGATCCGCGCCGCCACCAAGAGGGACGTCTGGCCCACCCAGCAGCAGGGCATCCGCTTCCCCGGCAAATTCCGGGTCCCGTCGTTCGCCTACCTGGCGGTGGACCCCCGGGACGGCACGCTCTACGTCGTCTACATGGACACCACGTCGGTCGCAAACGGCCGCTACGACGTCGACCTGTACCTCACGAAGTCGACCGACCGGGGGACCACCTGGAGCGTGCCAGCCGTGATCAACGGCGACAGCGATCTGCCGGCCGACCAGTTCTTCCCCTGGATCGAGGTGGACGCGAAAGGCCGGCTCCACCTCGTGTTCTACGACACCCGCAACACCCAGCAGGGGGACGACGCCCCGGAAGCCCGGATCGACGCCTACTACGCCGTGAGCGCGGACGGCGGTACCACGTGGAGCGAGCACCGCCTCACCCCAACGCCCTTCACGACCGGGATCACCTTCCCGAGTTGGATCCTTCCCCAGTTCATCGGGGACTACAACGGCCTCGCCGTGGCGGGGGACCGGGTCTATCCCGTCTATATGTCGACCCAGAACGGCGACGCGGACATCTTCACCCACACGATCGCGCTTTCAGGCGGCGCGGCCACGACGTGCGCGGCCGACGCCGAGACGCTCTGCCTCAACGGCGGCCGGTTCCGGTTGCGGGCCACCTGGCAGACAGGCGAGGGCTCGGGGACGGCCAAGGGCGTCCAGCTCACGGCCGACTCGGGCTACTTCTGGTTCTTCGCGGCGGCCAACGTCGAGGTGATCGTGAAGGTGCTGGACGCCTGCGCGGGCTTCGACCGCTTCTGGGTGTTCTCGACCGGCCTGACCGACGTGGGCGTGCGCCTGACCGTCGAGGACATGCGGACCGGCGAGGTCCGCGAGTCCACGAACCCGCCGGGGAAGCCCTACGCCCCCAAGTTCGACACCAACGCCTTCGCGACCTGCGGCGCGCCGTAGCGCATTTGACTCTCACCCTCCGGCCGGGTAACCTCCCGGCCGGCCCCGAAGGGCCCTTCCGGAGGGACTATCCTGTGCAACTCGGTATCCTCGGTCTCCCGAAATCGGGCAAGACCACGCTGTTCAATACGCTGACCGCCTCCCACCAGGCGACGGACAAGTACTCCTCCTCCAGCCAGACGAACATGGGGGTGGCGAACGTCCGCGACGTGCGCCTGGAGACGCTCCGCGACCTGTTCAACCCCAAGCGCTACGTGCCGGCCACGGTCCAGTACGTGGACATCCCCGGCATGAAGCGGGGCGAGAGCGCCGAGAGCCTGGACCTCGCGAAGCTCAAGATGGTCGACGCCCTGGTGCACGTGATCCGGGCGTTCGACGACCCGGAGATCCTCCACCCCGAGGGGAGCGTGGACCCGGCCCGGGACATGGTCAACGTGGACCTGGAGCTGATCCTCGCGGACCACGACATCGTGGAGCGGCGCATCGAGCGGCTGGACAAGGCGGTGAAGCGGGGCCTGAACCCGGAAGAGCAGCGCGAGAAGGCGCTCCTCTCCGAGATCATCCTGCCGGCCCTCGAATCCGAAAAGCCGCTGCGCGAGGTCGAGCTCGACCCCGAGGACGAGCGCCGGCTGCGCGGCTTCCAGCTCCTCTCGGCCAAGCCCCTCCTCCTCGTGATCAACGCGGACGAGTCCCGCGCCGCCGAGGCCCCCGAGACGTTCGGCATCACGCTCCAGCCCCGGGTCCGCGCCGTCACGGTGAGCGCGCCGATCGAGCAGGAGATCAGCGCCCTCTCTCCCGAAGAGCAGAAGGACTTCCTCGCCGACCTGGGGCTCTCCGAGCCGAGCCTCGGCCGGGTAACCCGGGCGAGCTACGACCTCCTCGGGGTGATCTCCTTCTTCACCGTGGGCGAGGACGAGGTCCGCGCCTGGACCATCCGCCGGGGCACCAAGGCCCGCGAGGCCGCCGGGACCATCCACTCGGACATCGAGCGCGGCTTCATCCGCGCCGAGGTGGTCCACTGCGACGACCTGATCCGCCTGAAGACCATGGCCGCCTGCCGCGACGCCGGCCTGCTCCGCCTGGAAGGCAAGGAGTACGTCATGAAGGACGGCGACGTGGCCCACTTCCGGTTCAACGTCTGAGGAAGACGAGTCTCATCCCGTGAGCCGCTTCTCGCCGGGCGTTCTCGAGTGATGAAAGCTGGCATGGGGTGATGCTACTCCCCAGTGTTCAGGTCGTCCAAGGCTCCGAAGCTTCCCCCCGTTGTCACGATAGCTCTTTTCAAAGCACCGCCTTGAATAGGAGGCCGAACGTGCTCATATGACTCGTGAACAGCGGCAGACAGCGTCCCTTCAGGAATCCACGGACTGGTTCCAGGCCCTCACTCTGGAGGAACGGCTCCGCCTCGGAGGCTCTCCCGCGCCGTGCGACCCGGATACGCGGCAGGCGGCAGAGCGCCGGCTGGAGACGTGGAAGACCCAGCCGCCGTTCAACGGGAACGGTCTCTTCGCGCGCCGCCTGGCGCTGGACGGCCTGGACGAAGAGGCTCTGGTGCGGCTCCTGGGAGAGAGCCCGGAGCGCCTGCGGGAGCGCCAATCCGGAGCTCCCCCGTGGCTCCGGACCCTCTCGGCCGCCTACGCCGCTCCCCCACAGCCGGCGCCTTTTGTCTGGCAGCAGGAGGCCACGCCCGCCTTTCTTCGGATCGCCGAGCCGCTGGCCCGGGCCGGCCTTCTGCGTCTCCGCCGCGCCGTCCGGGATCTCGCCGCGCCGTTGGCGGATCCACCGTTCGATCCGGAGACCGCGGCCGAGCTGTTCCTGGGCAAGCTCGCCGAGGATCTGCGCGGGATGCTCGTCCGGGTCTTCGTCCTCGAGCTTCAGATCGCCCGCCTGGAAGGAAGCCTCCTCGGCGAGACGCCGGAGGAGCGGTTCCAGAGCTTCGCCGCGGACCTGAGCCGGCCCGAGGCCGGGCTGGCGCTCCTGGAACGCTATCCGGTCCTCGCCCGGCGCCTGGTCGAGCGGGTGGATCAGTGGGTCGAGGTCAGCCTGGAGCTTCTGCAGCGCCTCGCCGCCGACTGGGACGACCTCCGCCGGGCCTTCTTTCCCGACGCCCCACCCGGACGCTTGAGCGACGTGGAAGGAGGGGCCGGCGACCCTCACCGCGGCGGCCGGACGGTGATGAAGCTGCGTTTCGCCTCCGGCTCGCGGTTGATCTACAAGCCCAAGCCGCTCGCGGGAGATGCCGCTTT
>DATHUD010000245.1:0-5209 GCA_035462575.1 Thermoanaerobaculia bacterium
AGAACTCGTTCCGGACGATCGACGTCAAGGTCGCCCAGCCCGGCACCGAGGCCAAGACGCTGCGCGGGTATTACCCGTGAGGTGATCTGTAGGGGCGGCCCTGTGTGGCCGCCCTGGGCGGGGGAACGGCGAAGTGAGCAGGGCGGCCACACAGGGCCGCCCCTACATGGGAGCGTCATGACACGTATCCTCCCTCGGCTTCTGGTGGTCGTCGCGTTCCTCGCCCTCCCGGCCGGTGCAGGGGCGGCCGCGCTCCCCGAAAAGTACCGCGCCTGGGTCGAGGAGGTGGACGTCCTTCTGACCGAGGAGGAGAAGGACGCGTTCCTCGCCCTCACCCAGGACTACCAGCGGGACGCCTTCATCAAGCGCTTCTGGGACCAGCGGGACAAGACGAAGGCCACGGGCCGCAACGAATTCCGCGACACCTGGGAGCAGCGGGTGCTGGACGCCCGGCAGAAGTTCGGCGACCTGACGGACGCCCGCGCCCGGATCTACCTCCTGAACGGTCCGCCCGGCGAGATCCTCGACTCCTCCGACTGCCGGCTTCTTCTGGTCCCCCTGGAGATCTGGATCTACCCCCCGAACGAGAAGATCCGGACGATGTACATCGTCATCCTCTATCGGAAGTGGGGGGGCGGCCCGTGGCGGATCTGGGTTCCCTACTACGAAGGGGACGAGGTCTTCCGCGCCCAGGGCGTGGGCGAGGTGGGAGGGAGCGCCGAGGCTCCGAGCGGCAGACCCGGGCTGGGCCTGGGCCGGGTGGACGACGGGAGCTCGGGCCGTGGCTCCGTGATCGAGGCGCTCCGCAACCCCCTGGGCGGCTGCGGCCAGGGCGACAAGGGGGAGCGGATGGCCAAGGCCATGATCTACCTCCTGAGCTATCCGGCCCTCGAGTGGGAGCACCTGGACGCCAAGACCTCGAAACCCGAGCCGGTGGGCACCGAGTGGGTCTCGACTTTCACCTCCTACTCGACCGACGTGCCCGAGGGGGCCCTCCCGCTCCCCGCGAACCTGGAGCTCAGCTACCCCGGCCGGTACCGCAGCCGCACCATGCTCCAGGGGGTGGCGAGCGTGCCCGCGGCCGAGGCCGCCCAGGCGAAGCTCGGCGAGCACGGCTCCTACAACCTGCTGTTGAACGGGGACATCCTCCAGCAGAACGGCGAACTCTTCGAGAGCTTCCGCGTGAAGTTCGACTTCCCGGCGAGCGACGCGCCCGAGGAGCTCCCCCTCGTCTTCCAGCGCCCTCTGCGGCCCGGCGAGTACACGCTCGTCGTGAAGATCGAAGACGTCAATTCCGGCAAGGTCTTCCGGGACGAGCGGCGGATCTCCGTGCCGGCGGTCGAAAACGCCCTCCCCGCGGCCGTGCCCGCCTCCGAGGTGGACGCCGAGACCGCCCGCCTGCTCGCCGAGGCGAACGCCACCCTGGCCACGGGCGAGACCACGATCAAGCTCGTCCCCCCGGCCGGCCACCTGCAGACCGGGATGGTCCGCTTCGACACCCTGACGACGGGCGACGTCGAGAAGGTGACCTTCACCCTGGACGGCAAGCCCGTCCTCACCAAGAAGTCCCCGCCCTGGAGCGTGGAGCTCGACCTGGGCGCCGCCCCGCGGACGCGGACGCTCGCCGTGATCGCCTTCGACGCCTCAGGGGTCGCCGTGGCGACCGACGACCTGGTGGTCAACTCGGCCGGGCACCGCTTCCGGGTGCGCATCCTCGAGCCCATCAAGGGGAAGCGCTACAACGGAAGCCTCCTCGCCCGGGTGGAGGCCGAGGCCCCCGAGGGACAGACGGTCGAGCGGGTGGAGCTCTTCCTGAACGAGACCCGGGTGGCGACCCTCTACCAGCCGCCGTACGTCCACCCCGTGTTCCTCCCCAAGGCGGAGGAGATCTCCTACGTGCGCGCGGTGGCTTATCTCGCCGACGGCAACTCGACCGAGAGCCTCGTCTTCGTCAACGCCCCCGAGAACCTGGGGGAGATCGACATCGACTTCGTGGAGCTCTACGCCACGGGGCTCGACCGGAAGGGCCGGCCGGTTGCCGGGCTCACGAAGAAGGACTTCGCGGTGAAGGAGGACGGGGTCCGGCAGGAGATCGTCCGCTTCGAGCGGGTGACGGACCTCCCCGTCCACGTGGCGCTGATGGTGGACGTGTCGGCCTCCATGGAGCCGGCGCTCGCCAAGGCCCAGGAGGCGGCGCTCCGCTTCCTCGAAGGGAGCCTCCACCCCAAGGACCGGGCGGCCGTCGTCACCTTCAACGACCACCCGTTCCTCGCGGTCAAGTTCACGAACGACGTCCCGTCGCTCGCCGGGGGCCTGGCGGGGGTCAAGGCCGAGCGGGGGACGTCCCTCTACGACAGCCTGATCTTCACCCTCTACTACTTCAACGGCATCAAGGGTCAGCGGGCGATCCTGCTCCTCTCGGACGGCAAGGACGAGGGGAGCCGCTTCACCTGGGAGGACGCGCTCGAGACCGCCCGCCGCGCCGGGGTGGCCCTCTACCCCGTAGGCCTCGGCGAGAAGATCGACCGGAAGAAGCTCGAAAAGCTCGCCGAAGAGACCGGCGGCCGGGCCTTCTTCTTGAAAAGCGCGGACGAGCTCGCCGGCATCTACGCCGCGGTCGAGGAGGAGCTCCGCTCCAAGTACCTGATCGCCTATCAATCCACCAACACCACCGGCAGCACCGGGTTCCGCACGGTGGACTTGACGGTCTCCCGGCCGGGGGTCGAGGTGAAGACGATGCGGGGGTATTACCCGTGATCCGCCTTGCCCTCCCTCCGCCCCGGGTTTAGGATCGCGCGATGCCGCACCCGCTTCACCGTACGCTCCTGGCCGCGCTGGCCGCCTGCTCCCTGCTCGCGGCCGCGCCGCCCAAGAATCCTCCCCCCATCCCCGAAGACCTTCCGGCCAGATACCGCACGTGGCTGGAGGACGTGGCGCCGCTCCTCTCTGAGAAGGAGCGCGAGGCGTTCCTCGCGGTCCGGCAGGACTACCAGCGGCAGGCGTTCATCCGCCGCTTCTGGCAGGTGCGGGACCCGTTCCCGCAGACGGCGAGAAACGAGCTCCAGGAGCGCTGGGAGGAGCGGGTGCGCGTGGCCCGGGAGAAATTCGAGGACCTCTCCGAGGACCGGGCGCGGATGCTCCTGATCAACGGCGAGCCCAAGGAGATCTTCGAGGTCCGTTGCGAGCTGCTCCTGCCGATCGAGATCTGGAGCTACCCCGGGACCGACCGCATCAAGACCGGGTTCTCCCTCGCCTTCGTCTCGCCCCAGGGATCGTTCAAGGGCCCCTACCGCCTCTGGGTCCCCACGCAGGGGATCAGCTCGCTCCTTTCCCAGGCGATGCGGGTCCAGACCCACGACGTGAGCGCCGTCTCCGCGGCCATCTCGCAGGTCTGCCCCCGGGGGGAAGACATCGCGGCGCGCCTGGGCGAGTCGATCGACTGGCACTACGTCGAGGAGAGGGCCCAGGTCCTCCCGAAGCCGGGGGACGAGTGGGTCTCCGCGTTCGCCTCGGCGTCGACGGACGTGCCGGAGGGTGCAGAGACCTTCCCCGCCGAGCTCGACCTGTCGTTCCCCGGCCGCTTCGGCAGCCGCACGGTGATCCAGGGGCTCGTGAGCGTGCCCAGGGGAGAGGTCCGGCCCGCCAGGATCGAGGGGACGCAGACTTCCACCTACAACTTCCTGGTCGACGGCGAGATCCTCTACAAGGACGAGCTGTTCGACCACTTCCGCTACCGGTTCACCCTGCCGGAGGCCGAGGCCCAGACGGACGCCAGGATCCCCCTGGTCTTCCAGCGCTACCTGCGCCCCGGCAGCTACAAGCTGGTGGTGAAGATCGAGGACCTGACCGGCAAGCGCTACTTCCGCGACGAGCGCGAGCTCCAGGTGCCCTTCGTGGAAGGGGAGGCGACGGCTCAGACGCCGGCGCCCCCCGCGGCTCCGGCGGCGGGCGCCCAGGCGGCTCTCGCCGAGGCCAACGCGCCCGCGGTGATCGGCTCGGACGAGCAGACGATCCGCATCCTCCCGCCGCCCCAGGGGCTCGCCACCGGCAAGGCCCGCGTGGAGGCGGCCGTGACCGGGGACAAGGTCGCCCGGGTGAGCTTCGAGCTCAACGGCAAGCCGGTGCTCGCCAAGGGCCGCCCGCCCTACAGCGTGGAGCTCAACCTGGGCCTCCAGCCGCGCACCCACGTGGTGCGGGCGATCGCCCAGAGCGCCGCGGGCGAGACGCTCGCCGAGGACGAGATCCTGCTGAACGCCGGCCCCCACCGTTTCTCGATGCGGCTGGTCGAGCCCCAGCCGGGGCGGACCTACAAGACGAGCCTCCGCGCCCAGGCCGTGGTCGACGTGCCCGAGGGGGACACGCTCGAACGGGTCGAGCTCTACCTGGGGGAATCGCTCGTCGCGACCCTCTACCAGCCGCCGTTCACCCAGCCGCTCCTGCTGCCGTCCGACACCGTCCGCTACGTCCGCGCCGTGGCCTATCTCACAGACGGCAACTCGACCGAGGACACGGTGCTGATCAACGCGCCGGACCTGAGCGAGCAGGTGAACGTGGACTTCGTCGAGCTCTACACCACCGTGGCCGACAACAAGGGCCGGCCGGTCGAGGGGCTCACCCGGGAGGACTTCAAGGTCTTCGAGGACGGCACCGAGCAGGACGTCCGCCGCTTCGAGCTGGTGCGCGACGTACCGATCTACGCGGGCATCCTTCTGGACACCTCCTCCTCCATGGGGGAGGGCGACAAGCTCGACTCGGCCATCCGCGGGGCGCTGCGCTTCTTCCAGACGGTGCTCACCCCCAAGGACCGGGCGTCGGTCATCACCTTCGCGGACCAGCCGACGCTCGCCGTCCGCTTCACGAACCAGGAGCCGGTGCTCGCGGGGGGCCTCGCGGGCCTGACCGCGGACGGCAACACCGCCCTCTACGACAGCCTGATCTACGCTCTCTATTACTTCGGCGGCGTCCGCGGGAAGAGGGCCATCATCGTCCTCTCGGACGGCCGGGACGAAGGGAGCCGCTACCCGTTCAACGAGGCGCTCGAGTACGCGAAGCGCAGCGGCGTAGCCCTCTATACCGTGGGGATCGGCCTCTCCACGCGCGACTCGGACGTGCGCCTGAAGCTCAACCGGCTGGCCGAGGAGACCGGCGGCCGCTCCTTCTTCGTGGACCGCGCCGGCGAGCTCGACCGGGTCTACGAGTCGATCGAGGG
>DATHUD010000246.1:0-4746 GCA_035462575.1 Thermoanaerobaculia bacterium
GCCCACCACCCGGCCCTCGGCGGTCAGGAACAGCAGCACGTTCTCCTGCTTCATCAGCTCGGGCGCGGCCGGGAAGGTCATCGCGATCGGAATCTTCCGATTGAGATCGATGCCGCCTGGAAGGACCACCGTCACCTGAGACTCCGGGGTGCCCTTGAGCGTCTCCGAGACGGACACCGTCGCCAGGGTCACCAGGTCGTTGTCGATCCACGTGCTCCGGACTTCGGCCACGCGGCCGACGACGATGATCTCGGCTTCCTGGATCAGGTCGGACTCGGAACGCTCCACGGCCGTGGTCGCCTGAAGGGCCGGAACGGCCAGGGCGGCGACCAGAAGACCGAGAGCCACTCTCGCAGCTTGTCTCATAACATGTCCTCCTTGTTGGATTGCGGACTGCCAGGCTCGAACGTGTACGTCCGGTCGAAGCTGGGAATTGCTACTGCCATAGTGCGCGGCGCGGTGAAAACGGGACACTGCGGAAAGATCAAGATTGCATATCATCAGCCGGCGACGCAAGAGATTTCGCGAAAACCTCCAGGAGATGCATGGATGGCTATTAATTCTGATGCCACGGGCCCGGACCGCGAGGAGTTCGTCGAGCTCGCCCAATTCAAGATCGACCCGCGGTCGGTCCGTCTCTTGAAGTACGAGTACTGCCAGGAGCAGGACGTCGTGGTCCTCGGCGTCGTCGATCCCCGGGGCCAGGACCCGGTCACGGTCGGCATGCTGGAGCCCTCCCGCCGCTCGCTCGTGGTGGAGCTCGAAGCCGCCCTGCGCCGTCCGGTGCGTCCGGTGCGTCTCAACGGATACGAAATCCGGAAGGCTTTGGATGAAGGGTACGGGCTCGAAAATACGGACCGCTCCCGGGGGACCCTCGACCTGCGACCGGTCCGGGGCTTCTCCTTCGACCGCGACGGCGACGTCCCCGAGCTGCTCGACGAGGTCCTCGGCCGCGCGGTCCAGCTCGGGGCGAGCGACATCCACATCGAGACCTACGAGGGTGACGTGGACGTCCGGTACCGGATCGACGGCCTCCTCCAGCAGGTGGCGACTCCGCTCTCGCGCGGCAACATCCAGACGGTGGTCACCCGCTTGAAGGTCCTGGCCGACCTGGACATCGCCGAGCGTCGTCGGGCCCAGGACGGGCGCATCCAGGCCATCTACCGGGAAAACAAGGTGGAGCGGCCGATCGACTTCCGGCTGTCGATCGTCCCCGGCCCCTTCGGGGAAGACGCGGTGCTCCGCCTGCTGGACAGCTCGGCCCCCCTCCTCGGCCTCGAAAAGCTGGGGCTCGCGGACGAACAGCTCGCCACCCTGGAGCGCCTGATCACCAACCCCGAGGGGATGGTGCTGGTGACCGGCCCCACGGGGAGCGGCAAGACCACGACCCTCTACGCCGCGATCCACCGCATCAATTCGCCGGACAACAAGATCCTGACCGTCGAGGACCCGATCGAGTACCACTTCCCGAAGACCAACCAGAAGCAGGTCTCCGGACAGATGGGCTTCGCCGACTACGCCCGCGCCTTCATGCGCCAGAACCCGGACGTGATCCTGATCGGCGAGATCCGGGACGAGGACACGGCGAGCGCCGCCATCCGCGCCGCCCAGACCGGGCATCTGGTCCTCTCGACCCTCCACACCAACGACGCGGTCCGCACCGTCTCCCGCCTCCACACCCTGGGGGTGGACTACGGGATGATCTCCGGCTGCCTGCTGGGAGCGGTCTCCCAGCGGCTCGCGAGGAAGCTCTGCCCGAATTGCCGGGAGGAGGCGCTCCCCACCCCCGCCGAGTTCCGCAAGCTGCGCCTGCCGAGCGCCGACGCCCGCTTCTTTAGCGCCCGGGGGTGCGAGGCCTGCGGAGGGAGGGGATACAAAGGCCGGGTCGGCCTCTACGAGCTCTTCGTGCTGGACCCCGAGCTGGCCGACCTCGTTTCCGAAGGCGCCCCCATCCACCGCATCCGCGCCGCCGCCGTGGAGAAGGGGATGCGCACCCTCCTGGACGACGCCCTGGAAAAGGCCCGGGCCGGGATTACTTCCCTGGAGGAGATCCTGCGGACGGTGCCGTACCGGATTCTCCACGGGAGCTGAAGAGAGGAAGAGGGATTGCCCATGCGAGTCATCGACCAGCAGATCATGAACCGCCTCTTCGAGGTGACCGACGAGATCCCGGTGGACCGGGAGGCGATCACGGTGCCTCTCCTGATGGAAGGGGAGGGGAAGGTGGTGAAGACACCCCGGGGCAAGATCGAGATCACCCTGCCCGACACGGACGACCTGGGGCCGTTCCTCGCCACCTTGCCCGAAAGGCTGCGAGAGCTCGGCGGCTGAGAACCCGCCTCTCGGCTACACTAGCGGCCTCCATGAGCTTCGAAGGCGGGGGCACGACGCTCGATCTGCCCACCGGGGGCGCGGCGCGCGGCGAGCGGGAGGCGGGGGCGCGGCAGCCGCTGCCGGTCTTGACGGTCCTCGGCCATGCGGACCTCTCCCGCGTGGGCGACCGGTTGTTCCTGGGCGAGCTGGCCCGGGGGCGGGAGGCCCTGCTCTCGCGGCAGGAGCCGCGCTTCACGGCCCCGGGCGCGTTCCGCGGCGAGCCGCTCGCGGACGTCTTCCTCTCCCGCCGCCCCCTCCGCTTCGAGCCCCTGCCCGGCGGCGGTGTCCGCCTTCACAGAGACGGCAGCCCGACCCGTCTGGCAATCGACGGCGCGCCGGTCGAGGAGAGCGTCACCCTGCCGGCCGCCGCCCTGGACGAGGGGGTGGTGCTCGACCTCGCCGGCCGCGTCGTGCTCCTCCTCCACCGCCGGCCGGCCCCGGCTCCCGACCCCGGGGACCGCTTCGGGCTCGTAGGGGAGAGCGCGGAGATCGAGGCCGTGCGCGAGGCGATCGCCCGGGTAGCCCCTCTCCCCGTGCCGGTCCTCGTGCGGGGAGAGACCGGCACAGGCAAGGAGCTGGTGGCCCGGGCCCTCCACGAGCACGGCGCCCGCGCCCGTCGGCCGTTCCTCTCCGTGAACCTCGGGGCGCTTCCCCCGTCCCTCGCCGCGGCCGAGCTGTTCGGCTCGGTCCGCGGGGCCTTCACCGGCTCCGTGCGCGACACGCCGGGCTATTTCGTCCGCGCGGACGGCGGCACCCTGTTCCTGGACGAGATCGGTGAGGCACCCCCCGAGGTGCAGGTGATGCTCCTCCGGGCGTTGGAGACCGGCGAGGTGGTGCCCGTGGGAGGGCAGACGGCCCGCAAGGTGGACGTGCGGGTCGTCTCGGCCACGGACGCGGACTTGGAGAGCGCCATCCGGAGCGGCGGCTTCCGCTCTCCCCTCCTCCATCGCCTGGCGGGCTATTCGATCCGCCTGCCCCCTCTGCGGCGCCGGCGGGAGGATCTGGGCCGGCTCCTCGTCTTCTTCCTCCGAAAAGAGCTCGAGCGGATGGGCGAGCCCTTCCCGGAGGGCGATCCCGCGGCTCCGGCGCCCTGGCTCCCGGCGGAGCTCGTCGTCCGCCTCGCCCGGTTCTCCTGGCCGGGCAACGTCCGCCAGCTCCAGAACGCCGCCCGCCAGCTCGTCATCGACAGCCGGGGCCGGCCCGTCCTCACGGCGGGGCCGGGGCTCGAAGACCTTTTGATGGAGCCGATTCCTGGGACGGAGGCGACGAGGCTCGAGGAAAGCGCCCCGGAGCCCGCCGCACCCTCCCCGCCTCCCCGCCGCCGTCCCGCGGACGTGGGGGAGGAGGAGATGCTCGCGGCCCTCCGGGAGCACCGCTGGAACCTGAAGGCCGCCGCCCAGGCGCTGGGGATCGCCCGCACGTCCCTCTACATCCTCCTCGAACGGTCCCCCCGCGTGCGGGCCGCGGCCGACGTGCCCCCGGAGGAGATCCGCGCAGCCTGGGAGCGGTGCGGCGGGGACGTGGAGGCCGTGGCCGCGGAGCTCGAAGTCTCTGAAAGAGCGCTCCGGCAGCGCCTCAAGGATCTGGGGATTCGGTAGCGGGGACGAACTCGGACTTTCACGGACGAGCCACGGACGCGCTCTTCCTTGCTTCGGTTGTAGACTGGCAGGGTCTGCCAACAGGTCTGCCGTGAGCGATCCAACGCCGGTCTCCATCGGTCCCTACGGGGTGATCCGTCCCCTGGGGGGCGGCGGCATGGGCGAGGTGTTCCTCGTCTACGATCCGCGGCTCGACCGGCAGGTGGCGATCAAGCGCATCCGGGCCGGGAGCGCCCCGGGCTCCGAGCCCCGGGTCCGGTTCCTTCGCGAGGCCCGGGTGGCCGCCGCGCTCTCCCACCCCGCCCTCGTCCAGGTGTTCGACCTCCTTTCGGAGGACGGCCTCGATCACATCGTCATGGAGTACGTGCCGGGGAGCACGCTTCGCCAGGCTCTCGCGGACGGCCCCTTCTCCCTGGCCGACGGGCTCGCGGTGGCCCTCCCCGTCGCCCAGGGGCTCGCCTATGCCCATGAGCGTGGCGTGGTCCACCGGGATCTGAAGACCGAAAACGTCCTCCTCTCGCCCGACGGGCGGGTGAAGATCGCCGACTTCGGCATCGCCCGGCTTCTCGGGGAGGGTGAAGGCGAAACCCTCACCCAGGCGGGGATGGTCCTCGGGACCTGGCGGGTGATGTCCCCCGAGCAGGTCTGCGGCGATCCCGTGGACGCCCGGACGGACCTCTTCTCCTTCGGAGTGCTCCTGACCGAGCTCTTCACCGGCAAATCCCCGTTCCTGGCGGACACCGGCTCGGCCACGGCCCAGCGCATCCTGAACCAC
>DATHUD010000247.1:0-7471 GCA_035462575.1 Thermoanaerobaculia bacterium
ACCTGGGGCTCATCCACACCTTCCAGGGCGGCAGCGAGGATCGGGACGACGTCTTCGACACGCCGGCCCAGAGCGGTCCCACGATGAAGTGCGCGGTCCAGGTCGACAGTTGCCCGGACCGGCCAGGGATGGACGATGTGCAGAACATCATGAACTACACGGACGATGACTGCATGACCCACTTCACCCCGGGGCAGGTGGAGCGGATGGTCAAGGCGGTCGCGGAGTTCCGGCCCCGGCTCGGGGCGCAGACGGTGGCGCAGACGATGCCGTGAGGCCGCTCTAGCCGCCGGGGAAGGCGAAGGGCTCTTTGGCGTAGCCGGCTGGCGGGTCGTAGAGGCCGGCCGGCGCGTCCTTGGTCTCGGCGGAGACGAGCTCTTCGCGGGTCTTGAACTTGCTCCCATCCACGGTGACGTCGGTCTCCTGGAGGACCGGGATGCCCTCGATCTGCTCCATCTGGCGGGCGAGCGGGACGCCGCCGGGCTGGAGGGCGGTCAGGCTCACCAGCATGCGGGTGTAGGCCTGGTAGGAAGGAATCTCGGTGCTCACCCACATCGTAGTGTCGAGCTTCAGGCCCGCGGCGTTCGAGAGGACGACCTTGACCTTGCGGGTGTTCCAGTCGCGGATCTTCTTCGCCTCTTTCGTGGGGGTGACCTCGACAACGGTCTTCAGGGCCTCTTCGCCGGCCATCGAGAGCTTTTTGAAGTCCAAGGGGAGCGGGAGCTCGCTGTAGGTCTTGTCCACGTGGTTGACGAGGAGGATCTTGCTCTGGTCCATCCTCAGGATGGCGGAGGTGTCGCCGTCGTCACGGCGGAGCCGGTCTCCCGCGATCCAGACCTGGACCTGCCCGTCGGGCGACTGGCCCGGCATCTTGAGCCCTTCGACGCGGCTCTTGATGGTGAGGAGGGTGTCGGCGCCGGCCGGCAGGGTAGCGGCCAACAGGAGGAGAACAGGGAGCAGGACGGTGCGTCGCGGCATACGGCGTTCCTCTGAGTCGGTTCGTGCGAGATCGGTAGGGTAGCTTAGCATCCTCACCGCTCCTTGCGGCGGACGTAGAGGAGCTTCTCGACCTCGGCCACGACCTCGCCCTGCTCATCCAGGATGTCGGCCTTGAAGACGGGCTCGACCTTCCTCTTTTCGTCGGCCTCGGCCCTGATCTCCGCGACCCGCTCCGGGGGGATATGGAAGGTGGCTCGGACCGTGCCCCGCCCGGGGCGCCGGAAGCGGATGGTGGCTTCCTTGTCCCACACGATGTAGTCGCGGCCCAGGGCGTTCATCAGGATCAGCATGAAGAAGGGGTCGCACATGGTGTAGAGCGATCCCCCGAAGTGGGTGCCCACGTAGTTCCTGTTCCAGACCCGGAGCTTCATCCGGACCTCGAAGGTGTGGAGGTCCGGGGACGCTTTGACGCGCACGCCCGCCCCGAGGTAGGGCGGGTAGACGTTGAACAGGCGGAGCAGCCAGTTGCGGGACATGGGGCGGGATTATGGGATCTACCCCGCCTTTCGTAAATCCAGGAACCCGAACCGCTCCACCCGCCGGACCCGCCCGGCCTGGGTGTCGGCGAGGTCGATCTCGGCGAGGTAGGCCTCTTCGAGGTTGGGCTCGACGAGGGGGCCGGCCAGGGGATCGCCGGGGCGGGCGAGGGCTCGGACCTCGATGCCCTGGAGGATGCGCACGCGGGAGGTGACCCGGTACTGGTGGCTGAAGTCGGCAAGGTCGGCGTCGCTCACCAGGGCTCGGAAGACGCGGCCTTGAGCGCGGGCCACGAGGTCTTCGGGCGTGCCGTCGAAGCGGAGGCGGCCGCGGTGGAGGAGGAGGATGCGCAGCGCCGCGGCTTCGACGTCGCTCGCGATGTGGGTGGAGAAGACGACGATGCGGTCCGCCGCCTGTTCGAGAAGGATCTGGCGGAAGCGGTTGCGGGACTCGACGTCCAGGCCGGTCGTGGGCTCGTCCACGATGAGGATGGGCGGGGCGGCCAGGAGGGCGCGGGCGATGCCGATCCTCTGGCGCATGCCGCCCGAGAAGTCGCGGACCTTCCTTCGGGTGTGCTCGGTCAGGGCCACGGCTTCGAGAAGGCGCTCGATCTCCTCCCGGCGTTGCCGCGGGTCGGCCAGGCCGCGCTCCCGGGCCCAGTGGTCGAGGAACTGCTCGGCGGTGAAGTCCGGGTAGGCGTTGAACTCCTGGGGGAGGAAGCCGATCCGGCGGCGGTACTGCGCGAGGTTGTCCGGCGAGATGGGCACGCCCCGGTAGAGGACGTGGCCCCGGGTGGGGTCGAGAAGGCCGGTCAGGATGCGCAGCAGCGTGGTCTTCCCCGCGCCGTTGGGCCCCAGGAGGCCGACGATGCCGGGGGTGAGCGTGAAGCTCATCCGGGTGAGGGCGGGGACCCGCCCCGCGTAGATCTTGGTGAGGCTCCGCACTTCGAGGACCGGGTCGCCCGGCTCGCTCCACACGGGAGGACGGCGGCGCCTGCGGATCTCCTCGGGGTTCCGGTTGCGCAGTCGGGCGGCGGCCAGAAGGAGGGCGGGCGCCAGGAGGGCCGAGGCCGCAAGGGAGGCGGCGCTCGCCACGGCGGCGGTGCGCAGGGGGATGGCCCAGCGCAACTCCAGGGGGTCGGCCCCCAGCGTGGGGGCGGCGAGGGCCAGGAGGAGGACGGGAGTCGCCCCCAGCATCCACGGCGTGTGCCGGCGGATCCCGCGGTAGAGGCGCCGGCCGGTCGCCTCCCGGAACGCGCCGGTGCCCTCGACCGCCGCGGCGGCGGACGGCAGGGTGAGGGCGAGGCTCGCGGCGAGCGCCAGGACGGTCAGCTCGTCCACCTGCCCGAGGCTCGCGGCGACCAGGGGGAGGGCCGCGAGGAGGCCGGCGCCTAAGGGAGCCAGGGCGGCGAGGGCGCGGACGAGGGAGTCGAGCCGGCATCCTGCCACGGCGAAGAGGAGGAGCGGCACGGCGAGCGCCAGGGCGATCACCCGCAGGCGCTCCCGCTCCCAGAAGCGCTCTTCGAGCGGGGGGCGGTCCAGGCCGCAGCCGGCCGGGAGCGCAAGCTGGCCGAGGCTCCGGTCGACGTTCTGCCGCAGTTTCTTCCGCACGAGGTCCCCGTTCCTGAACAGCCGGATCTCGATGGACACGACGAACCGGCCGGACTGCCGGGCCACCCGGGGCTGGACCAGGCTTTCGGTGACGGCGAGGGCGGCGGAGGGGGTGACCTGCCGCTCGCCCAGGCGGATCGGCCGGTCCAGCAGATCGGCGGCCTGAGGGACGGCGCGGTCCGGGTCGTCCGGCGTGCCGGCGGGGACGACGGTGAGGAACCGCTGGGCCTCGCCCGTGGGGGCGCCGGGGAGCGGCAGGGCCTCGGGCGGGGAGCTCTTGCGGTAGAGGGCGGCGGCGAGCGCGGCGGCCTCGGCGGGGCCGGTGCCCGGGCGAGGGCGGAGGACGAGTTGGACGGTCGGCGGGGTCTGCCCCTGGATCCAGCTCCGGGGGACCTTCAGGGTCTCCAGCCTCTGGAGGACCCGCTCGTGGCCGGTCCGCAGAGCTGCAAGGTCGGCGCTCCGCAGGACGACCTTATAGGTAAGGCTGTCCTCGTCCGTCTCGGGGCGGTCCTCCAGATCGGTGACAAAGCGCCCACCCCGGTCGCCGCCCCCGGCGCGGGAGCCGGTGACGATGTCGACCGGTCCCACGGCCGCGAGCCCGTAGCGCAGCCGGGTGGTGAGCCGGGCCTTGGCGGCGGGCGACCGGTCTCCCGGCCCGACCTCGGCCACGATCCGCGCCGCTCCCGGGGTCGAGTAGCTCCAGAAGCTCTCGATCTCCTCGGCTTTGCCTAGAACCTCCTCGGCCTTCTTCACCCGGAGGAGGGTCTCTTCCAGGGTGGTCCCTTCGGGCAGGCGCAGGAGGAGCGTGAGGTTCCCCTGGTCCGGCTGCAGCTCCCCCGGCCGGGGGACGAGGGCCCCGCCGAAGAGGGCGATCAGGATGTAGGCGCCGGTGGCGGCGAAGAGGGTGGCGGTTCCGGGGTCGCGGAGGGCCACCCGCCCGGCCCTCACCCCCCGGCCCCCTCTCCCACCCCGCCGGCCCCCTCCCTGGGAGAGGGGGTGAAGGGCAACAGAGAAGACTCCGGCCGCCACGGTGAGGAGAAGCGCGAGCGCGGGTTGGGCGAGGAGGGGGCCCAGCTCGGCGCTCGCGAGGGCGACGGCGATAGGGATGGACGCGGCGGCGGCGATGGCGGTCAGGCCCCAGGCCCGGAAGCCGGTCCGGCGGGCAAGGCGGAGGGCCGCCAGGGGGACGAGCGCGAGGACCCCCAGGGCGAGGGCGATGAGGGTGGTGACGTTGGCGGGGACGCCGGCCAGGAGGAAGGCGTTGGCCGCGGCGGCCAGGGCGGCGGGGACGGCCAGGGCGAGGGAGAGCGCTCCCCGGCGGCCGGCGAGCCAGGCTCCCAGCGCGGCAGCCAGGGCCACGGCGAGGAGGCCGCCCCAGGCGAGGCGGCGGACGAGGACGCGGAGGGGGGCGGCGTCGCTCCAGGCGACGGTCCCCTGGAGGCCGCCCGGGAGAGCGGCGAGCCTCTCGCGGAGCGCCCGGTCCACCTTCAAGAGCGAGGAGCCGTGGGAGCGCCAGACGAAGAGGGCGCGGGCCGGCTCGCCGTCGAAGCGCACCTCGGCCCGGGCGGGCCGCTGGCGGGAGCGGATCGCGGCGAGGGAGCCCAGCGGGATGGCTCCGCCGTCCACGGGGATGGGGAGGCTCCGGAGGTCGTTCCCGGTTCTGCCCACCACGGGCCAGCGGCGGCCGGCGCGGTCGGTCCAGCCGAGGGCCGGCACGGCGAGGGAGCGCTCGGCCTCGGCGCGGATGGCCTCGGCGAGGCTCCCGGGGTCCACGGCTGTGCCGGGCAGCTCCACCCGCACCTCCTCGTCGCGAGTGCCCAGGAGCTCGACCGCCCGGACTCCGGGGACCGAGCGCAGCTCCTCGGCCGCGGCGCGGGCGGCACCGTCGTCCCGGGCTCCGGCCAGCCAGACGAGGGCGAGGAAGTCCCCCTCCTGCTCCGAGGCGGGGGTGACCCAAAGGGCCGAGCCTTGCGGGAGGCGAGGGCGCAGACGGGCCAACTCGGACTCCAGGCGGGCGGCTTTGCGGTCCGGGTCGGTGCCGGGCTCGAAGCGGACGGTCAGCTCGGCGCCATCCGACCGCACCTCGCCTCCCGTGGCCCGGACCCGCCCGAGTGAGCGGATGGCGCTCTCGATCGGCTCGATCCACTCCCGCGCCACCTGGGCGGGATCCGAAGAGTCGCGGAGCGTCAAGCCTACGTTCAGCTCCGGGAAGCTCTGGCGTGGGAGGTATTCGAGCGGCAGCCGCGCGAGCGCGGTGGCCCCCAGGACGAGGAGGCCGAGCGTCGCCACGAGCCGGCCAATCGGGCGATCAACCGGGCGTCCGGTCACGCCCGCGCCCTCCGGGTCCAGCGGTAGAGCACCGGCACCACGAGGAGCGAGGCGAAGGTGGAGGTCGTCATGCCGCCGATCACGGCGAGGGCTAGCGCTCGGCGCAGCTCGACACCTTCGCCTCCGAGGAGGGCCAGGGGGAGCATGCCGGCGAGCGTCGTCAGGGTCGTCATCAGGATCGGCCGGTAGCGCTCGGCGCCGGCCCGGCGGATGGCCTCGTCCATCTCCACCCCGTCCTTCAGGTGGTCCTCCATCCGGTGGACGAGGACGATGGCGTTGTTGACCACGATCCCGGAGAGCAGGATCAATCCCAGGAAGGACATGACGTTGAGCGTCTGCCCGAAGAGGGCGAGGAGGCCGAGGGCGCCGCCCAGGGCGACCGGCACGGTGGTCATGAGGACGAGCGGGGTCTTCCACGACTCGTAGAGGGCCGCGACGGTCAGGAAGACGAGGATCAGCGAGAGGACGAGGGCGAGCCGGAGCTGGGAGAAGGCCCGGCGCAGCTCCAGGGCCTGGCCGCCGGGGGCGACCTGCTCGTCGCCTGCGCGGGCGAGGCCGGCGAGCGCGGCCTCGGGGTCCACCCGGTGAAGCCCGCCGCCGCCGGTCCCCTCGAAGACGAGCCGCACGGCGGGCTGGCCGTCCTGCCGCGTGAGGATCGGCGGGCGGGCCCCGGCTCCCAGGCGGGCTAGGGCGGCCAGGGAGACGACCTCGCCGCTCCCCGGCGCGAGCGGCAGGAGAGCCGGGTTCTGAGGATCGGCCGCCCGGACCAGGATCTCGGGCTCAGCGCCGGAGATCGCGGCGCGGCCGGCGGTGCGCTCGCCCAGCCCTTCGCTCACCTGCCGCTCCAGAGCATTGCGGTCAGCCCCGAGAGCGGTGAGACGGGCCGTGTCCCAGGAGAGGAGGAGGGCGGGCTGGGGGCGGTCGCGGCGGGAGGCGGACGCGGCGAGGCCGGCCGCTTCGCGCAGGCGGTCCTCCACCCGGCCGGCGAGCGCCCGGGCGCGCTCCGGGGTGGAGGCGGAGGCCACCACCTCCAGGCGGCTCCCGGCCCGCTCGATCGACTCGACCATGGCGCTCGTCCTGGGCTCGACCTGGGCCTCGACGTCCGGGATGCGCGCCAGGGCGGCGGCGAGAGCCGGCCGGGCGCGGGTGGCGGTCTCCGGGTCCGGAAAGCGGAGGGCGAGCCGGCCGGTCTCCTCCCGGTCCCCCGCCCCCTCCTGATCTTCGGGGAGCTGGACGGCGAGGAGAGGCACGCGATCCCCCGCGAGGGCCTGCTTCGCCCGGGCTTCCACCTCGCCGCCCAGCCGGCGCGCGGCCTCGGGGGTCAGGTCCGGGGAGAGCCGGTAGCGCACTACGAGGTCGCGGGCCGGCCCGTCCGGCACCAGCTCCCTCGGAAGGAGGGCGAAGGCCAGGAAGGAGACGGCGACGGTCGCGAGGCCCAGGATCATCGCTCCAGCCGGGCGGGCGAGCGTGCCGTCGAGGAGACGGAGGTAGAGGCCGCGCCCGGGGCTCCGCCCCACGCTGCCGCCGCTCCCCCACCGGCCGCGGGCGAGGACCGGGGTGACGGTGAGCGAGAAGAGGAGGGCGACCGCGGAGGTGACGACGATCGCGAAGGCCTGGGTGCCGAAGAAGGCGCGGGCCAGCCCTTTCAGGTAGATCAGGGGGAGGAAGACCACGGCCGTGGTGAGGAAGCTCGCCGCCACCGGCAGCGCGATCTGGAGGGTGCCGGCGACCTCCGGGTTGCGCTCTCCCCGGGCGCGGGCGGTCTCGATCGACTCCAGGACCACGATCGCGCTGTCGACCAGCATGCCGGCGGCGAGGGCCAGGCCGGCGAGCGAGACGACGTCGAGCGGCACGCCCCAGAGATAGAAGCCGGCGAAGGTGGCGAAGACCGAGGCGGGGACCACGAGGGCGAGCGCCAGCGTCGGCCGCCAGCGGCCGAGCATGAAGCGGAGAACGGCGACGCCCAGGAGGAGCCCGCCGAGCGCGGCTATCCCCAGCTCCCGGAGCGCCCCCACAACATCGGCGCTCCGGTGGACCGCGACCTCCAGGCGGAGCCC
>DATHUD010000248.1:0-16013 GCA_035462575.1 Thermoanaerobaculia bacterium
CGAGCGGTCGGCGTCCATCGCGAGGGTGCCGAAGAGGCCGGCCAGGCGCAGCGCCCGGGGCAGGCGCGGCGAGCGCGGCCAGTGCCGGGCGAGGCCGGGGAAGAGGCCGCGGCGGACCCCTTCCGGCACCAGGCCGCGCAGCCGCACCTCGCCCGCGCCCCGAAGGGGGACCCCCTCGCCCGCGCCCTCTACCTCGACCTCAAGACCTGGCTCGCGGACGATGGCCTGGTCAAGGTGGACCGCATGAGCATGGCCCACGCCCTGGAGGTCCGCTGCCCGATGCTCGACCACCGGGTGGTGGAGTTCGCCGCCCGCGTCCCCTCGCGGCTCAAGATGGACGGCGGGAAGACCAAGATCCTGCTGCGGACGCTCGCCGCCCGAAGGCTTCCCGCGGAGATCCTGTCGCGGCCCAAGCGGGGCTTCGCGCCGCCTGTCTCCCGCTGGCTGCGGGAGGACCTGAGAGACCTCTCCCACGACCTGCTCCTGGCGCCGGACGCCCTCGGCCGCACCCTCTTCGAGACGCGGGAGGTGGAGCGCCTCCTCGCCGATCACGGGGCGCGGCGGCTGGAGGCGGGCTGGGCGATCTGGACGCTTCTCATGCTCGAGGTCTTCTGGCGCGAGGTGGCCCGCCAAGCCCCCGAAATGGAGGTGCCGCGTGCGGTCGGGCTTTGAGCGGCGGACGAAGGTGCTCCTCTTTTCGACCGTGTTCCCCAACGCGGCCCAGCCTCACCACGGGATCTTCGTGCGCGAGAGGATGCGCGGCCTCCCCGACGACGTCGAGGTCCGGGTGGTGGCCCCCACCCCCTGGTTTCCGTTCATCTCCGGCCTGCGCCCGGGCTTCCGGCCCGCCGTGCCCGCCGAGGAGGTTGAGGACGGCGTCCCGGTCTTCCACCCGCGCTTCCTCTCCTTCCCCGGCATTCTCAAGTGCCTGGACGGGCTCCTCCTCTTCCTCCGGACGTTTCCGCTCCTCCTGCGCCTCCACCGGGAGCACCGGTTCGACGCGATCGACGCCCATTTCACCTATCCCGAGGGGCTGGCGGCGGTGCTCGCCGGAAAGCTCCTGGGCGTCCCCGTGGTCCTGACCGAGCGGGGCACGCTCCCGCTCCTCACCCGCTTCCGCCTGCGCCGCCCGCAGCTCCGGTTCGCCCTCTCCCGGGCCGCGCGCGTGATCGCCGTCTCCGAGTCGCTGCGGCAGTCGGCCGCGGAATTCGTTCCGGCGGAAAAGGTGCGGGTGATCGGCAACGGCATCGATCCGGACGTCTTCCACCCGACCGACCGGATCGAGGCCCGCCGCCTCCTGGGGCTCGCCAAGTACGGGCCGCTCCTCGTGTCGGTCGGCACGCTCGCGCCCAGAAAAGGTTTCCATCTGGTGATGGAGGCGGTCGCGAAGCTCTCCCGCCGCTACCCGCGCCTCCGCTTCGCCATCGTGGGCGGGGACGGCGCCGAGGGGGCCATGGGCGCCGAGCTGCGGCAGCTCGCGGAGAAGCTGGGCCTCGGGGACCGGGTGATCTTCGCCGGGCCCCGGAAGCGCCACGAGCTCGCCCTCTGGTACAGCGCCGCGGACGTCTTCGTCCTCGCCACCGCGCACGAGGGGTGCCCCAACGTGGTGCTCGAAGCCCTGGCCTGTGGCACGCCGGTCGTGGCGACGCCCGTGGGCAGCATCCCGGAGATCCTGGCGGACCGGGAGGCGGGCCTCCTCGTGGAGCGCGAGGTGCCGGCCCTCGTCGCGGGATTGGACGCCGCCCTCTCCCGCGGCTGGGACCGCGACCGGATGCAGGCCCGCATCGGCTCCCGCACGTGGAAGGCCGTGGGCCGCGAGGTTGCCGAGGAGATCCGGGCAGCCTTAGGGCTGCCCCCGCAATCCGTCCCGGACGCGAACGGCGCCGTGGCGGAGGTCCCGGTCTACGCATCCCAGGAGGTCGCACGTTGAGGATTCTCTACCACCACCGGACCCGCGCCGGAGACGCGCAGGGCATCCACATCGCCGAGATCCAGCGCGCGTTCCGGAACCGCGGCCACGAGGTCCTGGAGGTGGCGCTCGTCGAGGCGGGCGCCGAGGCCCGGGCGGACGAGTCCGGACGCGAGGCCCGGGGCCTCGCCGGCCTCGCTTCCAAAGCCGCCGCGCACATGCCGCTCGCGGTCAAGGAGGCCATGGAGCTCGGCTACAACGCGCTCGCCTACCGGCGGCTCACGAAAGCCATTCGCGGCTTCCGCCCCGACTTCGTCTACGAGCGCTACGCGGCCAACACCTTCGCGGGGCTCACCGCCGCGCGCCGCCACGGGGTGCCGTTCGTCCTCGAGGTCAACTCCCCCCTGGCCCGCGAGAAGGCCGAGCACGACGGGCTCGTCTTCCGGCGGGCGACCCGCGCGATCGAGCGGCGGCTGTGCGCCGGGGCGGACGTGACGATCGCCGTCACCCGCGTCCTCGCCGGCATCCTGGAGGAGGACGGGGCGCCCGCGGGGAAGATCGTGGTGATGGCGAACGGCGTGCGCCCCGGTTTTGGGACGAACGGCGACGGCGCCGCCTTCCGCCGCGAGATCGGAGTGCCCCAGGACGCCGTGGTCGCCGGCTTCGTCGGCTGGTTCCGCGCCTGGCACGGCCTCGAAGGCCTCCTGGAAGCCGCGGCCTCGCCCGCCTGGCGCGAGGCGGGGATCCACTTGGTGCTCGCGGGGGACGGCCCCGCCATGCCGGCGCTCCGGGAGATGCGCGCCGCCTCGCCCGACCTCGCGCGCCGGGTCGTGCTCTGCGGTCCCGTGCACCGGGAGAGGATCGAGTCGGCGCTCGCGTCCTTCGACATCGCCGTCCAGCCGGCCGTCACCCCCTACGCCTGCCCGATGAAGATCCTGGAGTACATGGCCGCGGGGTGCGCCATCGCCGCCCCGGGCTCCGACAACGTGCGCGAGCTCCTGACCCACGGGGAGACCGCGCTGCTCTGCCCCGGAGGGGCCAACCCCGCGACCGAAGACCTCTCCGCCGCAATCCTCACGCTGGCACGCGATCCGCAGATCCGGAGGCGATTAGGGGAAGCGGCGCGCAGGCGGATCTTCGAGCGGGGTTACCTCTGGGAGGAGAACGCGCGGCGAGTTGAAGAACTGGTCATCGGATCGAGGGAGAGGCAGAGGACGGCCGCGACCGTTCCGAGCCCGGAGGTGCGATCGTGCTGAATGCGTTTTCCGTGGATGTCGAGGATTACTTCCAGGTGGGAGCCTTCGAGGATGCGATCCCGAGAGACACCTGGTCGAAGTTCGAGCCCCGGGTCGAGCAGAACACGCGCCGGCTCCTGGACCTCTGCGCGCGCCACGACGTCAAGGGAACTTTTTTCACGCTGGGCTGGGTCGCCGAGCGCTGGCCGGGCCTGGTGCGCGACATCCAGGCGGCCGGCCACGAGCTCGGGACGCACGGGCAGGACCACCGCCGGGTGACCCGGATGACCCCTGAGGAGTTCCGCGAGGACATCCGCCGCTCGAAAAAGACGATCGAGGACATCTCGGGCTCCGAGGTCATCGGCTACCGCGCGCCCAACTACTCGATCGTCCGCGAGACCTTCTGGGCCATGGAGATCCTGATGGAGGAGGGCTTCCGCTACGACTCCTCGATCTTCCCCATCTGGCACGACCACTACGGGATCCCGGACTTCCCCCGGTTCCCGCGGCCGGTCCGGGGGGAGAACGGCTCGGCCCTTCACGAGTTCCCGATCTCGACGCTCCGCTTCGCGGGCGTCAACCTGCCGTTCGTGGGCGGCGGCTACCTGCGCCACTTCCCCCTCTCCTTCATCCGCTGGGGGATGCGCCGGCTGAACGGACACGAGCGGCGGCCCGCGATCCTCTACATCCACCCCTGGGAGCTCGATCCGGAGCAGCCGGTGCAGCCGGTGGGGCTGCTCAAGCGGGTCCGCCACTACAGAAATCTCGGCCGCACCGAGGACCGCCTGGCGCGGCTTTTCTCCGAGTATTCCTTCGCGTCCTGCCGGGAGGTGTTGGGACTGTGAGCGCTGAACCCTTGGTTCTGGAACAGGAGATCGGGGGCCGCCTGGAAGCGGTCCCGTCCCAGGTGATCGTCGAGGCTCTCGCGCCCCGGCGCGAGGCCGAGTGGGACCGCTACGTGCGGACCGCCCCCGGGGCGACCTTCTTCCACCTGACCGGCTGGCGCTGGCTCGTCGAGCGGGTCTTCGGCCACCGTGCGCACTACTTGACGGCCCTCCGGGAAGGGCGGATCGTGGGCGTGCTCCCCCTCTTCGAGATGAAGAGCCTCCTCTTCGGCCACGCCATGGTCTCGCTCCCCTTCGCCATCGGCGGCGGCATCGTGGCGGACGACCCGGAGGCCGCCTCCGCGCTCCTCGCGGACGCCAAGCGGATCGCGGACGGCCGCGGCGTGGACTATCTCGAGCTCCGCTCCGAAAAGGCCCTGCCGGACGAAGGGCTCCTCACCAAGGACCTCTACGTCACCTTCCGCGCCGATCTGACGGAGAGCGAAGAGGCGCTCTTGAAGCGGATGGAGAGGAAGCGGCGGCAGATGATGAACTACGTCGCCAAGGCGGGCTTCACGGCCCGGGTCGCCGGCATCGAGGAGCTCCCCCTCTTCTACGACCTTTTCTGTCAGAGCATGCGCTACCACGGGACGCCGGTCTACCCGCGCCTGTTCCTTCAGGAGATCCTCGACCGCCACCCGGCCGACACCAACCTCTTCTTCGTCTACCACGAGGGGCGGCCGGTCGCGGGGGTGCTCAACATCCTCTGGGGCGACGTGATCATGCCCTACTACGCCGGCGCCGACCGCCGCGGGGAGCGCCCCCGCGGGGTGGACGACTTCCTCTACCTCGCCATCATGCGGTGGGGGAGGGAGCACGGCTTCCGCACCTTCGACTTCGGCCGGAGCAAGCGCGGCACCGGGGCGTTCAAGTTCAAGGCGCGCTGGGGCATGGAGGAGGTCCCGCTCGCCTACCAGTACCACCTGGTGAAGGCTGGTGCGCTCCCCAACGTGAGCCCCGCGAACCCGAAGTACGAGGCGGCGATCCGGATCTGGCAGAAGCTGCCCCTCCCGGTCACCCGCCTCCTCGGCCCGATGATCGTCAAGAGGGTGCCGTAGATGGATCTTTCGGTCGTCGTCCCACTCTACAACGAGGAGGAGAGCGTGGAGGCTCTCTACGAAGAGATCCGCGCCGCGGCCGACGGCCTGGGCAAGGAGTACGAAATCGTCCTGGTGGACGACGGGAGCCGCGACGCGACCGTCCCGAAGCTGCGCGAGATCGCGGACCGCGACCCGCGGGTCAAGATCGTCCGCTTCCGCCGCAACTACGGGCAGAGCGCCGCTCTCCAGGCCGGCTTCGACCAGGCCCGCGGGACCGTCGTCGTCACCATGGACGGCGACCTGCAGAACGATCCCCGGGATTTCGGCCTGCTGCTCGAAACCATGGACGAGGGCTACGACGTCGTCTGCGGCTGGCGGCGCGACCGGAAGGACAAGATGCTCTCCCGCCGCGTCCCTTCGATGGCGGCCAACTGGCTGATCGGAAGGCTCACCGGCACCCGCATCCACGACAACGGCTGCACGCTCAAGGCCTACCGGCTGGACGTCGTGAGGAAGGCGCACCTCTACGCCGAGATGCACCGTTTCCTGGCGCCCATCCTCTGCCTCTCCGGCTGCCGCTACAAGGAGGTCGTGGTCAATCACCGCGCCCGGCAGTTCGGCCGGAGCAAGTACGGCATCTCGCGGATCTGGAAGGTTTTTCTGGACCTCCTGACGGTCAAGATGCTCCTGGGTTTCACCACCCGCCCGGCGACCTGGTTCGGGATTCTCTCGCTCCCTTTCCTCGCCGGGGCGCTCCTCGCTTTCGCGATCAGCGTCTACATCCACCTGACGCTGCCGGCCGACGAGCGGTACCCGCTCATCTTTCCGTCCGTCGCCATCCTGTTCACCGTCGCTTTCGCGCACCTGATCCTCATCGGGATCTTCGCGGAGCTCGTCGTCAAGGTCGGAGATTTCAGGGAGACCGATGCCGTGATGGCCGTCGTGGATCGAGGAGGTAGCCCGTCATGAGAGCAGGCCGGCCGCGCGTTGGCGATCCGGAGGTTTCGGTCGTCGTCCCCATCGTCGAGCGGGCCGGCGACCTCGCGCAGATCTACCGGGAGTTCTCGGCCGAGCTCCTGAGGCTCGGGCGCAGCGCCGAGTTCATCTTCGTGGTGGACGAGCAACTGCGGCACGAGGTCCTGCCGGTCCTGCGCCGGCTCCAGGAGGGGGAGGACCAGGAGATCCTGATCGTCCTTTTGGGCGGCCGGTTCGGCGAGTCCGCGGCCCTGACCCTGGGGCTCGACCGGGCCCGGGGCGAGATCATCGTCACCCTGGCCTCGTACTTCCAGGTCGAGCCGAGCGGCCTCGGGGCCGCCTTCGCGGAGCTCGAGAAAGGGGTGGACCTGGTGGGCGGGCGGCGCTTCCCGCGGATCGACTCCCGGTTCAACCGGATCCAGTCGCGGCTTTTCCACTGGTTCGTCTCGCGGCTCACCTCGACCGACTTCCACGACGTGAGCTGCGGCTTCAAGGTGATGCGCCGGCGAGTGGCGCGGGAGCTCAACCTCTACGGCGGGCTCCACCGCTTCATCCCCGTGCTCGCCCTGTCGCACGGCTTCATCGTCCGCGAGATCCCGGTCGCCCAGCGCGTCGAGGACCGGGGGACCCGCTACTACGGCACCGGCGTCTACCTGGGGCGCCTCCTGGACATCCTCAACATCTTCTTCCTGATGAAGTTCACCCGCATGCCTCTGCGCTTCTTCGGTCTCCTGGGGAGCGGCCTTTTCGCGATCGGATTCCTGATTGCGGCTGTCACGGCCGTCGAAAAGGTTGTCTTCCAGACCGGGATCTCGGACCGCGCGGTGCTGCTCCTGGGCGTGCTCCTGATGGTCCTCGGGGTGCAGACCCTGTCGCTCGGCCTGATCGGCGAGATCATCATCTTCACCCACGCCCGAAACGTCCGCGAATACAAGATCGCGGAGGTGATCCGCAAACCTTCCCGGCCGGAGCTCGTGGCCCCCGGAGAGGCTCCCGCGATGGACGGCGCCCGGCAGGCGTCCTGACGCTTTGATGGAAGAAAATTAGGAGAGACGGCCCGTGTGCGGAATCTGCGGTGAATGGAACATCGGCGGCGTCGAGGCGAAGACCCTCGAGCGGATGAACGACGCCCTCGTCCATCGCGGCCCGGACGACCAGGGAGCCGTGCTCCTGGGCGAGGCGGGCCTCGCCATGCGGAGGCTTTCGATCATCGATCTCGCCCGCGGGCACCAGCCCATCGCGAACGAGGACGGCACGGTGTGGATCGTCTTCAACGGCGAGATCTACAATCACCGGGAGCTCCGGCGTGACCTGCTGCGCCAGGGGCACGACTTCAAGACCGACAGCGACACCGAGGTGATCCTCCACCTCTACGAAGAGCGCGGGGAGCGCGTCGTCGACGACCTGCGTGGCATGTTCGCCTTCGCGATCTGGGACACACGCCGTAGAAAGCTCCTCCTCGCCCGCGACCGCTTCGGCCAGAAGCCGCTCTTCTACCGCTTCGACGGCCGCCGCTTCGTCTTCGCCTCGGAGATCAAGTCCGTGCTCGCGGCCGGCGGACCCGAGCCCGAGCTCGACCTGCGCTCGCTCGACGAGTACCTGACGCTGCGCTTCATCCCGAGCCCGCGGACGCTCTTCACCCACATCCGGAAGCTCCCCCCGGCGCACCTCCTGGTGCTCGACGCCTCGCACGTCGAGCCGCGCGAGGGCACGCTCGTCTCCGCCCCCACGCTCGAGGTCCGCCGCTACTGGCGCCTGCGCTACCAGCCCAAGCGCGGCGGCCGCGAGGCCGACATCGTCGAAGAGGCCCGGGAGCGCGTGCGCGAGGCCGTCGAATCGCACCTGATCTCGGACGTGCCGGTGGGCGCCTATCTGTCGGGCGGCATGGATTCGAGCCTGGTCGTGGCCTTGATGTCCGGGCTCTGCGACCGGCCGGTCAAGACCTTCGCCATCGGCGTCGACGACCAGGGCTTCAACGAGCTGCCCTACGCGAAGACGGTGGCCGAGCACTGCGGCACCGAACATTACGAGGAGGAGGTCTCGCCGGACATGGTCCAGCTCCTCCCCTCCATGGTCTACCACCTGGACGAGCCGTCCGACCCGATCGCCGCCTGCATGTATCACGCGGCGGCGCTCGCCTCCCGCCACGTCAAGGTGGTGCTCACCGGCGACGGCGGCGACGAGATCTTCGCCGGCTACGACCGCTACTTCGGATTCCGCTGGGTGAACCTCTACGCCGCGCTGCCGGAGCCGGTGCGGCGCTACCTTCTCGGCCCCGCGATCTACGCGCTCCCCGACTCTTCCGGCTACAAGAACGTGGCGCAGAAGGCCCGCTGGGTTCACGACCTCTCCTTCCACGAGGGGGGGCGGCGCTACGCCCAGGCCACCGCCTTCTTCCGCTTCGGCCAGCAGGGCAAGGGCGGGCTCTACACCGGCGAGGTCTCCGCCCAGCTCGCGGGGATCGATCCCATGGAGTCCGTCATCCGCGGCTTCGAAGAGGCGGAAGCCCGAGACGACCTCGACCGCATGCTCCAGGCCGACATCTCGACCCGGATGCCCGAGCACTCCCTCATGCTCTCGGACCGCATGACCATGGCCCGGAGCCTGGAGGCCCGCTCCCCCTTCCTCGACCACCGCCTGGCCGAGTTTGTGGCCACCCTCCCGGCCGAGATGAAGATGCGCGGAAAAACCTTGAAATACCTCCTGCGCAAGGTGGCCGAGCCCTACCTTCCCGAGTCGATCCTGAAGCGGCCCAAGCAGGGATTCATGTTCCCGCTGGGCTACTGGATGAAAGGGCCGCTCCTCCCCGTGCTCCAGCACCTCCTCGGGCAGTCCGTGCTGGTCGAGGAGGGGATCTTCCGGCGCGAGCCCATCTTACGGCTCGTGGCCGAGCACGTGGCCCACCGCGCGGACCACCACGTGCGGCTGTGGATGATCCTGAACGTCGAGGTCTGGTACCGCATGTACGTCCGCGGGGAGCCGCTCGAAAACCTGACCGGTCTTCTGCGGGAGAGGCTCGGCTCGGCCGCCTGAAGGACATGGAGGCGACGGAAAAAGCGGGAGAAGGGCGGCCGGCCGGACGCCGCTCCGGGCTCGCGACCTTCCTGCGGATCGCCGTCTCCGCGGGCCTGGTCGCCTGGATCCTGCAGAAGGCTCCCGTCCACGAGGTCTTGGCAGCCTTCCGCTCCGCGGACCTCCGCTTCGTGCTCCTGTCCGTGGTCCTCTCCCCGATCGGCTACTGGGCGAGCGTCAACCGCTGGCGGCTGCTCCTGCGCTCCCAGGGCGGGGACGCCTCTTTCGGGTTCCTCCTGCGCTCTTTTCTCGTGGGGGTCTTCTTCAACAACCTCCTCCCCTCGACCATCGGTGGCGATGCCGTGCGCGCCGTCGCCACCTCGCGCGCGGGCGTGGGCCGGGCGGCGGCCGTGGCCATCGTCTTCGTGGACCGCTTCATCGGGCTCCTCGCGCTCATGCTCTTCGCCGTCGCCGGCGTCCTCGTCTCCGGCCGGCTCACCGAGCGGGTGCCCGCCCTCTACGCCTGGGTGCTGGCGGGAACGGTGGGGCTCGGGCTCGTCGCCTGCCTGCTCTTCCTCCCCTCCCGGGCCGCGGTGCTCTTCGAGCGGATCGGGCGGGCCCTCCCGGCGCGCTTCCAATCCCTCTTTTCCAAAGCCTCCACGGCCTTCCTGGCGTTCCAGGGCCAGGGGAGCGTGCTCGCCCGGGCCTTCGGCTGGTCGCTCGTCCTCCAGATCGCGGTCGTCCTGAACGGCTACTGCCTCGCGAAGGCCCTGCACGTCGCGATCCCTCTCCCGTACTTCTTTCTCATCGTGCCGCTCGCCCTCTTCGCCATGATGGTGCCGATCTCGATCAACGCCATCGGCGTGCGGGAGAACGTCTTCGCCTTCTTCTTCGCCGCCTTCGGCGTCGCCTCCGTCCAGGCCGTGGCGGTCGCCTGGCTGGACTACGGCCTGGTGCTGGTCCAGGCCCTCGTGGGAGGAGCCGTCTACGCCTGGGGAAGGCGGCCCGCGAGGGACGTCCTGCCGGCCGAGGAGGCGGCGCGATGAAGATCCTCCTGCTCGCTCCGCACCCCTTCTTCCAGCAGCGGGGCACCCCCATCGCCGAGAGGATGCTCCTGACGACTCTCACGGCGCACGGGCACGAGGTCGACGTCCTCACCTTCCACGAGGGGGACGACCTGGACATCCCCAACTGCCGCATCCACCGCATCCCGAGGATCCCTCTGGACCGCGTCCGCCCGGGCTTTTCCGCGAAGAAGCTCGCCTGCGACGCCGTGATGCTCTGGACGGCCCTGCGAAGGGTCCGGCGGGAGCGCTACGACCTCGTCCACGCCGTCGAGGAGTCGGCCTTCATGGCCCTCCTCGCCCGGCGGCTGTTCAAGATCCCCTATGTCTACGACATGGACTCGGGGCTCGCCCAGCAGATGGCCGAGCACCTGCCCCGGCTCCGGCCCCTCTTCGAGTGGTTCGAAAAGCGGGCCGTGCGGGGGAGCGTGGGAACGCTCGCCGTCTGCGGCTCGCTCGAAGCCCAGGCCCGCTCGTGGCACCCCGGTGGGTTCGTCGCCTGCGTGGAGGACGTGAGCCTCCTCGCCGCGGGCGATCCCGGCGGAGACCCCGTGGCCGGCCTCACCCCGCCCGACTGGGAAGGCCGCCCGGTCGTCCTCTACGTGGGGAACCTTCAGGTCTACCAGGGGATCGACCTCCTCCTCGCCGCCTTCGCGCGGGCCTCCCGGGAGGTGCCCGAGGCCCGGCTGCTGGTCGTCGGCGGAGCCCCCGAGGAGGTGGAGCGCTACCGCGAAGCCTGCCGCGGGCTGAGGATCGGGGAGAGCGTGTGCTTCGCCGGCCCCCGCCCGGTCGAGCTCCTGGGCGCCTGCTTCGCCCGCGCCACCGTGCTCGTCTCGCCCCGCATCCAGGGGACGAACACGCCCATGAAGGTCTACTCCTACCTGGACTCCGGCCGGGCCCTTCTGGCGACCCGCCTCCCCACGCACACCCAGGTGCTGGACGACGAGGTCGCCCTCCTGACCGAGCCCGAGCCCGAGGCCATGGCCCGAGGGCTGGTGCGGCTCCTGGAAGACGAGCTGCTCCGGGAGAGACTGGCCAAGAACGCAAAGACTTTCGCCCGCCGGGAGTTCACCCTCGAAGCGTACGAAGGGAAGCTCCTGCGTTTCTATGATGTCATCGAAAAGAAGATCGGAGGCGGAGCCGACCATGGAGAGATCGCGAGACTCGAAGCCCGACGTCAAGGCCATCGCTAGCGCCCTCGGGGCCGCCCGCGACTCCGCGGACCTGGCCCGGGCGCTCTCGGGTCTCGACCCGGGAAAGCTCACGGTCAACGACTACAGCCAGCTCTCCCGGGCGCTCCAGACCGGAGCCGCGCCGGACGTGAGGATCGCCTGCCTCGGCAATTTCACCCTGGACCTCCTGCCGCGCTACGTGGACGTCTGCGCCGCCCGCGAGGGGCTGCGCGCCGCCTGCTACGTGGGGCCGTTCGGCCAGTACGTGCAGGAGGTGCTGGACGACGGCTCGCCGCTCGTCCGGTTCGAGCCGCACCTCGTGCTCCTCGCCCTGTCGCTGCGTCTCCTCCGTCCGGAGGCCGTCTCCGCCTTCAGCACGCTCACCGCTCCCGAGCGCCGCCATCTGAAGGACGAGATCGTGGCGCACGTCGAATCCTGGATCGCCAATGCCTTGGCGAGGCTCCCCGCGACGCTCCTCGTCGCCAACTTCCCGGTGCCGGACCACCCGCAGGCGGGCATCGCCGACTCGAACGACGAATACGGCGAGGTCGAATTCCATCTGGACCTCAATCTGGAGCTTCTGCGGCGCGTCAAGGGGAATCCCCGCGTGCAGATCTTCGACGTGGACCGCCTGGCCGCCCGCGTGGGCAAGGAGCGGATCGTCGACCGCAAGATGCTCTATCTCGCGAAGATGGAGTGGAGCCCGGCCTTTCTGCCCGCGGTGGCCGGCGAGATCGTCCGCCATGTCAAAGCCGTGCGGGGGATGGCGAAGAAGTGCATCGTCCTGGACCTCGACAACACCCTCTGGGGCGGCGTGGTGGGGGAGGACGGCCCCGCGGGCGTCCGCATCGGCCCGGGCGATCCCGAGGGCGAGGCCTTCCTCGACTTCCACCACCGCTTGAAGGCCCTCCAGGCCCAGGGCGTGCTGCTCGCCATCTGCAGCAAGAACAATCCCACGGACGTCCAGGAGCTCTTCGAAAGCCGCCCGGACCTCCCGCTCCAGCTCGCTGACTTCGCCGCCGCCGAGATCGGCTGGGACCCCAAGCACGAGGGATTGAAAAAGATCGCCGCCACCCTGAACCTCGGCATCGACAGCCTCGTCTTCATGGACGACAACCCCGCCGAGGTGAGCCTCATCCACCAGATGCTCCCCGAGGTGAAGGCGATCCTCCTTCCTCCCGATCCGGCCGAATTCGCCGCCACGCTCGAGCGCCTGACCGACTTCGAGAAGGTCGCGATCCTCGCGGAGGACGTGCAGAAGACCCGGCAGTACCGGGAAAACCGCGAGCGCCAGGAGCTCGAAGCCGCGACCGCGGGAGACCTGGGGAGCTATCTCGCGAGCCTGCGCACCGAGCTCACCATCGTCCGCGCCCGCAAAGACGACCTCTCCCGGGTCCACCAGCTCTTCACCAAGACCAACCAGTTCAACCTGACCACCTTGCGCTACTCGCCCTCCGAGGTCGAGCGCTTCGTCGCCTCCCCTTTCTGCGAGTTCTGGGTGGCCCGCGCCCGGGACCGCTTCGGAGACATGGGCACGATCGGCGTCGTGCTGGTGAAAAAAGAGCCTCGCCTCGTCAAGGTGGACAGCTTCCTTCTGAGCTGCCGGGCCATGGGCCGGGGCATCGAGACGGCCCTGATGAACCACGTGAAGACCCGCTTTCTGGAAGAGCGGGCGAACCTGGAAATCCGCGGCTGCTTCATTCCCACGGCCAAGAACAAGCCGGTCGAAAGCTTCTTCGAAGACCAGGGTTTCCGCGTTCTGGAGCGCGGGGACGCCGGCGAGAAAATCTATTCGTTACGCCGCAGCGAGGTGCAGATGAAAGACTGCGACTGGATCCGGGTGACCCACGATGAGCTCGTCCTGGGACGTTGACCGCCGGATCAAGGACGTGATGGCCGAGGTCCTGGAAATGGACCCCGGCGCCATCTCAGAAACCTTTCACCGGGATGACGCCCCGCTCTGGGATTCGTTGAATCACCTGCGGCTGGTGTCCTCCCTGGAGGAGGCCTTCGGCATCAAGTTCACCATGAAAGAGGTGGGGGAGATGGAGCGTTACGACACCATCCGCCGCCTGGTGTCTCTGCGGCTCGCGGCCTGATGAAGATCGGAACCGTCCTCCGCCGCTTCCTGACTCCCGGCTTCGTCGTCACCCTCCGCGCCTATTTGAAATACGGCTGCCTGGTGAGCCCCAAGGCCGAGGTGGAGATCACGCCAAACCTTTCGATCGGAAGGAAATCCGTCGTCGCCTCCTTCACCAAGATCAAGGCCACGGACGGCCCCCTGCGCATCGGAAGCCACGTCGAGATCGCGAACAGCGTCACCATCACCAGCCACACGAAAGGCGTCGAGATCGGGGACGACTGCATGATCGGCCCCAACGTCGTGATCGTCGGCAACAACTACCGCTACGACCGCCTGGACGTCCCCCTCCGTCTCCAGGAGAAGATCTCCCCCAAAGGCATCCGCCTCGCGAACAACGTCTGGATCGGCGCCGGCTGCGTGATCCTGGACGGCGCCGACATCGGACCCGGCACCATCGTCACCCCCAACTCCGTCGTCTCCGGCAAGCTCCCGGAAAATTCGATCGCGCAGGGGAACCCGGCGAAGGTGATCTTCACGCGGCGGTAGAGGTCGCTTCTATTTATTCCGTTGCAGTAACTTGCCATTTTTGGCAAGTTACCCGCACGATTTTTTCCCGTCGCTAAGAGAACCAACGGGAGAACCAGCTCCGCTTCCGAAGACTCCCTCGTTCGTAGCCAAGATCCGCGAGGAGATCCCCGGCGATCTCCTCGTAGGCGGCGAGCATCTCCCGGGTCATCTCGGTGCGCCAGCGGCCGATCCGGGAGCTCTGAGGCGGCAGGCTGGTGAAGCGGTGGAGGCGCAGGCGCTCGTCCTTGGTGATCACCACCTGGCCGTCAGCATCGCGGCGCGTCTCCACCTCTTCCAGGCGGAGGCGCGCGGTTTCGTGATAGCGCTCCATCCCAGGCTCATAGTCGAGGCCGGCGAAACCGCAGATCCGCTGGAGCTCGCGGACAGGATTGCGGACGAGATCCTCGTAGCGGACCTCCAGATAAAAGGGATTCCCCTGGCCCTGTTGGCGCGCCAGCGTGATGTGCTGGACCCATTGTGTGGCCAGCGCCTCCATGTCCGTCCCGGGCGAAAACCAGAGGTGACGCAGGGAGAGCGCGACGTCCCGGCCGTCGCGCAGGATGTGGATGAACCGGGCCTCCGGCAATCCGTCGTGGATCGTCCGGATGTGCAGGCAATAGGGAGGTGACTTGTCCCCCCAGCGGCTCTTGCCGCGCAATCCGGCGTACAGGCGATAGAACGCGCGCAGGCCGCCCTGCACATCGAACGGCTCCACGCGGCACAGCTCCTCCCAGAAGCGGTCCGCCGGGGTCTTCAGATCCTGCCAGGTCGGAAACTCCGTGAGCCGCCGGAAGAAGCTCTCGCGCCCCGCCTGCGGCTCCCGGAGCACCGCGGGGATGAAGTGCGTCTCATGGGGGATCGCGAGCTCCGGATGAGCGTCGAGCATCAACCGGAGCAGGGTGGTGCCCGACCGCGCCACTCCCACCACGAACGGCATCGGGGGCTCTGCTAATACCGCCAACTCGTCACGTCCGCCCCCGGTGGAGCGGTCTTCAGGATCCTCTCCACCGCCTTGGGCACGTACATCTGGTGGTAGCGCAGCCGGGAGACGGCGTTGGGCTGGGTGGGATCGCCGTTCCAGCAGTGCTCGGCCCGGTCGCCGTACTTTACCTCGCCGCCGTAGGGGGGCTCCTTCGTGCTCTCGAGGAACGCCTCCAGAAGGTAGACGGAGTTGTTCAAGTAGTAGTTGTCCATGTCTCCCACGTAGACGTTGATTTTTCCCGTGAGCTTCGGTCCCAGCGTCTTCCAGTCGCGCTCGAGGATGTGGGCGAGGTCGTAGTGGTCCCGCCAGTACGCGGCCACCTCGGAATCGATCACCCCGGTGAGCTTGTCCCAGATCGGCCTGGGGTAGCCGTCCGTTCCCACCGGGGAGTAGATGGCCTGCCAGGCGTCCCACTGGCCTCCCGAACGCCCCTTCGTTCCCAGCACCAGCTCCATGCGGTTCATGGCCTCGATGGTCGTCGAGACCTGTCCAAGATAGTTCCGCCTCCCGGGCCGGGGCAGCCGGGTCCAGTGCCCCTCCTGGAAATAGGCGTTCTTGTCTTTATAAAGATCGAACACCGTCAAGGCGCGGAAGTCCACCGGGTCCGGGCAGGCGATGTAGGCGCCGTTGTATTCGTCGGGGTAGAACACCTGCGCTCCGAAGGCCGCCCAGCCGCCGGTCGAGCCGCCGTAGAGGAAGCGGGACCAGGGCGCGCCCAGGCCGCGGTATTTCTTCTCGATCGCGGGGATCAGCTCGTAGGTGATGGCATCTCCGTACGGCCCCATGTTGGCCGAATTCACGGCGTAGGAGTCGTCGTAGAACGGGGTCGGGTGCTCGATCTCGATGATGAGCACCCGCGGGAACCCGGGGCTCGTCCAGTCCTTGTAGAGCTGGTGCGCGAGCTCCTGCTGGGTGCGGTTGTTCCCGGGCCAGTTGAACCGCTCGCTGAAGTCGGGCTTCAAATCCGGATCCGGCGGCTCCTCGCGGAAGCCCCCGAAGGTGGCGTGGAAGTGGCCGTGATAGATCATCAGGGGATACAGGGCCTCGGGGTGCTCGTCGAAGCCGTGGGGGACGAGCACGTGGGCGCCCA